>CAJPKN010000186.1 GCA_905370385.1 Stomatobaculum longum | reverse complement strand
ATGACCGCCGCAAAGCGCGGCACAAAGGAAATCAGAATCGCGTAGACCGCCGCGATGCGAATGACACGCGGGTCATAGACCTTAGAGAGCTCCAAGACGCCGGTGTTCTCGCCGTAGGTCGTATTCGCCGGACCGCCGAAAAAGGCGGACAAGGAGGTCGCGAGACCGTCACCGACCAAGGTGCGATGCAGGCCCGGATTCTCGATAAAGTTCTCCCCGACTGTTGCCGAGATTGCCGAGAGATCGCCGATGTGCTCCATCATGGTCGCAATCGCAATCGGCGCCATGACCAAGATGGCGGTCAAATCGAACTTGCAGACTTGGAACGGCGGCAGACCGACCAGCTTGCTGCTTGCAATGCCCGCAAAATCAATAATGGCCGAACCGTCCGCATTCTTCATGCCGAGTGCGACAAAGACCAGCGCCGCCGCATAGGAAATCAGAACACCCATCAGAATCGGAATGATGCGGAATATGCCCTTGCCCCAGATGTTAAAGACCACAATGGTGCAGAGTGCAATCAGCGCGAGCAGCCAGTTTTTCTCCGCCGAGGAGATGGCCGTTCCCGCGAGCGCAAGGCCGATGCAGATGATAATGGGGCCGGTCACGACCGGCGGGAGGAAGCGCATGACCCGCTTCACGCCGATCAATTTGATAATCGCCGCGAGCACCAGGTACAAAAGTCCCGCGACCACAATGCCGCCGCAGGCATAGGGAAGTTTTTCGCCGTAGCTCATGTTTGCGTATATCCCCGTGTTCAACTCCGCCACCGTCGCAAAGCCGCCGAGAAAAGCAAAGGAAGAACCGAGGAAGGCCGGGACCTTAAACTTGGAGCAGAGGTGGAAAAAGAGGGTTCCGGCGCCCGCCATGAAAAGCGTCACCTGAACGGAAAGGCCCTCCCCGTGAAAATAGCTGTTTACGAGTATGGGCACCAGCACGGTGGCGCCGAACATAGCAAACATGTGTTGCAGGCCGAGGAGCAGCATGCGACCTCGCCCAAGCTCCCTCGCGTCGTAAATTGCATCCGCTTTCTTTTGATTCTCCATTCCCTGTTTCTCCTTCTATACCGAACTTAACTTGGCAGTTGCACAATAAAATACATGACCTTGTCCCGCCAGAGTGCACGAATCTGCCCCTTGTACATGCGGACAATGCCCTCGGCCATCGAAAGCCCGATGCCGTAGCCCTCTTTCTTACAGTTGTGGGACTTGTCCTCCCGGTAGAAGCGGTCAAAGAAGCGACTGCAATCGACCTCCGCGCCCTCCGCGTAGTCGTTCGAAATCGTGAGTTCGCTGCCGCGCCTGCTTCTGCGCCGCATGAGCTTAACCCGGACGGTCCCGCCCTTATCGCAGTACTTGACCGCATTGTCGAGCAGAATATTCACGAGCTCCGGGAGCTCTCGTTCGGTCGCGATTGCCGTAACCCCGTCCGCAACCTCCTCCGTGAGATGCTTGCCCTGCTGTTCCGCGACCGAGCGGAAGGCTTCGGTACCCTGCCGCACAGCCGCCGAGAAGCTTTGCCGGCTCAACTCCTTCTGAATGCCCTCCTCAACGCGGGTCAACACGATTAAGTCGTCCACAAGGCGGCTTAATCGCTTAACCTGGTGCATGATGCTGTCCGTCCACTCCGAGCTCCCGTTCATCATCTCGAGGAGCTCCGTATTCGCGGAAATCACCGCAATCGGTGTCTTCAGTTCATGGCTCGCATTCGTGATAAAGCGCTTCTGGCTCTCAATGTTTTTGACCACGGGCTCAACCGCCCGCGAAGAGAGGAAGAGCATGATAATGCCGAAAAAGAGTAAGACCGCCGCGCCGACCAAGGTGCTGTCCCGCGCATTGCGCGCGAGCTCCTTAAAGTCCTTGCTCGCATCGAGAAAACAGAGCAGCGTGCTCTGTTCTCCGGTCCGACGAGCGTAAAAGTACTGTTTACCCTCCGCCCGCAACACGCCCCGGTCTTTCGGTGCGCGCAGCGCGAGCATGGAGAGCTCGTACACCGTCTCGGTCGACATGCCGTCCAGACTCAGCACCGGATTCAACTCCCCGCTCCCGCTGTCACAACTCACCGAGAAATAGCGCGCCGCGCGCGGCAGCTCCACATCTTCCTCCGCATTGCCGACGCGCCCCGGCAGGGCGCCGCCGTAGTAGCTGATGAGTTCCAGCGTATCCATGCTGCTCTCATACAGAGAGAGATAGTTCATGCGGTTCACGAGCATCAGCACCAGGACCAGAACCGCAAACACCGCGCTGGTCGCGACCAGGACAAATTGCCGCTTTAATCGTTCCGCCATTGCCCCCTCACCTTCCGCGACTCAGGCATCCCGCTGCCTGAGCACATAGCTGCCGCCGAGTTCGCCTTCGATCAAGAGATCTGCCTGAATCGCACTCAGCTTCTGCCTGAGGTAGGAGATGTAGAGAAACAGTGTGTCATCCCCCTTTTCCTCGCTCTCGCCCCAGACCTTTCGGAAGAGTTCGCTCCCGCCGAGCACCTTGCCCGGGTTACGCATAAAGAGCTCCATGAGCCTTGCCTCCTTGCTGCCGAGGCGCATACAGTTCTT
>CAJPKN010000185.1 GCA_905370385.1 Stomatobaculum longum | reverse complement strand
CAGCCGAGGATGCCGTCTTCTTGGAGGCACTCCGTGCGCTCTGAGGCTTCTTTGACTCCGCTGTCTTCTTCGAAGTCGCCGTCTTCTTTCCCTCTGTCTTTTTTGTTCCCTCTGTCTTTTTCTTGCTGTCCGCTTTCTTCGCGTCTGTCTTTTTACCCGCGCCCGAGGTTTTCTTTACGGCCTCGGCCTTCTTCGCTGCCCGCTTCTTTGCGTCCTCGATTTTCTTCTTCTCGTCAAACTCGAACACGCGCACACCGTAAGCCGGAAGAGCAAACTCCAGATAGAACGGGCGCTGATCGCACTCGCCCGGCTTTGCGCGATGGGAACTTGCGCGCTTTCCGCTCTCTGCATAGAGTCCCTCGCTCTCATCCAGAATCAGGCGATAGCTTCCGGCATGCGGAACACCGACACGGTAATCCTCGCGCGCAATCGGCGTGAAGTTGACCACGAAGACCAGAGATTTCTTCAGGGTCTCATCCCGACGGATAAACGAGAAAATCGAACGGTCCGCATCGTCCACATTGATCCACTCAAAGCCGTTCCAGTCATTGTCCTGACGGTACAGCGCAGGATGTGTCTTATAGAGCTGAAGGAGTCCCCTCACAAAGCTCTGCATATCGCGGTGCGGCGCTTCCTCGAGAAGCTCCCAGTTCAGCGAGACCTTTTCATCCCACTCATGCCACTGTGCGAATTCCTGGCCCATGAAGAGGAGCTTCTTGCCGGGATGACCTATCATGTAGCTGTAGCCGCACTTCAGGTTCGAAAACTTGTCCTCGTAGATGCCCGGCATCTTGTTGATCATGGAGCACTTGAGGTGCACCACCTCATCGTGCGAGAGTACCAGGACATAGTTCTCGCTCGTAAAATAGGTGAGACCGAAGGTCATCTTATTGTGGTTGTCGCGACGGAAGTAGGGATCCAACTTCATGTACTCAAGGAAGTCGTGCATCCAGCCCATGTTCCACTTGAAGGTGAAACCGAGCCCGTTTTCCTCGGGACTGTGGGTGACCAGCGGCCAAGCCGTGCTCTCCTCCGCGATGATCATGCTGCCGTCCTTGCGCCCGGCAATGACGGAGTTTAAGTGCTTGAAGAACTCGATCGCCTCCAGATTTTCGTTGCCGCCGTATTGGTTCGGGCACCACTGTCCGTCCTGACGACCGTAATCCAAATAGAGCATGGAGGCGACGGCATCCACGCGGAGCCCGTCCACATGGTACTCGTTCATCCAATAGAGTGCGTTCGCAATCAGGAAGTTCTTGACCTCCGTCTTGCTGTAGTCAAAGACCTTGGTGCCCCAGTCGGGGTGCTCTCCCTTTCTGGTATCCGCGTACTCATAGAGCGCCTGCCCGTCAAAATCCGCAAGGCCGAAGGCATCGCGCGGAAAATGCGCCGGCACCCAGTCGAGAATCACGCCGATTCCCGCCTCGTGCAGGCTGTCGACAAAGGCCTGAAACCCCTTCGGATCTCCGTAGCGCGAAGTCGGCGCATAGTAGCCGGTCACCTGATAGCCCCAGCTTCCGTCAAAGGGATATTCCGCAATGCCCATGAGTTCCACATGGGTGTAGCCCATCTCCTTGACATAGGCAGAGAGCTCTCGCGCCAGGGTCTCATAAGAGAGGAAGCCGTCTCGCTCGTTCTCATCTCCCCGTTTCCAGGAGCCAAGGTGACACTCGTAGATACTGAGGGCCTCCTTTCTCGGATCCTGCTTGGCCCGCTTCCGCATCCACGCGTCGTCCTTCCAAGCGTATTCCCAGGGTTCGTCCGCAAGTTTCGACGCCGTTCCCGGGCGGAATTCCGCGCTCCGCGCATAGGGGTCCGCCTTAAATAAGAGTTCTCCCGCCGTACTCCGCAGGGCAAACTTATAGAGCATGCCCGCATGAAGTCCCGGGATAAAGCACTCCCAGATTCCCCCCTCAAAAACCGCAACGCACGGATTGGCCTCTGTTTTCCAGTCGTTAAAATCTCCGACCACACTCACTGCGGCGGCATGCGGTGCCCAAACCGCAAAGTAGTAGCCGGACACGCCATCCAGCGTCATGGGATGTGCGCCGAGTTTTTTGTAAATCTCATAGTGCGTACCCTGACCGAACAGATAGCAATCTGTCTCCGTGATGACCCCCATACCTCTGTTGACCTCTGCCATACTCCCTCCGTGCAAATGTTTTTTATACTACAAGTATAGCTTTTTTTCTTCTGTTTGACAAAGCAAGATAAGGAGGTTTCTGTGTTTTTACAACTTTCTCCGCTCTCTGTCTTTTTGCCTCTGTTTTCCATCTCCGATCTCCGAACGCGACGCATCCCGAACCTGCTCCTCCTCATCGCCCTGCTCCCGGGGCTCATGGTTCCGGACCTTCGCTTTCTGCTCCGTCTTGTCCTTGCGACGCTCTTCTTTTACCCCTGCTTTCATCTGCGCCTCCTCGGCGCGGGCGATGTGAAACTGCTCGGACTCTGCTGTGCCTATCTGGGGCTCTCTTCCTTTCTCAGCTTCTTTTTCCTCAGTCTGCTCGCGGCAAGTCTGCCCGCCCTCTGTCTCCTGCTCTCGGACCGGCGCTGCGAACAGTTGCCGCT
>CAJPKN010000184.1 GCA_905370385.1 Stomatobaculum longum | reverse complement strand
CTGGTCACATAGTCTTTCGAAAGCATGTGCTCAATCTTAAAGTACTCTCCGTCGATGAGACGCGAAAGCACCAGCGTCCCGTCAAAGGAAAAGAGCACATGGTTCTTCGAGAAGAAGAGCTCCACCTCTTTCTCGTTGTCATCCTCCATGATCTTGCTGATTTCATTCATGGTCTTTCCGGGGATAATCGCGTGGAAATCTTCCTCGCCCTCGCGCAGCGCAATACTTCTCACCGCGACACGGTGGCCGTCGAGAGCCACAAAGGTTGCGACACGACCTTTGATATTGACAAATTCACCGCCCATCATCTTATTGCTGTCGTTCAAAGCCGCCGCAAAGATGGTCTTACGAATGACTTCTTTGAGCGTGAACTGACTGAGGCGCAGGCTGTGTTCCCGCTCTATCTGCGGAAGATAGGAGAACTCCTCACCGTCTCTGCCCGGAATCGTGAAAAGCACATCGCTGCAAGAAATCTTCGTTGTAAAATTCGACTCCGTCTCAATGTTTACGAGTTCATCGCCGCCTTCCAGCTTGCGAATGATATCGCCGACCAGTCTGGCATCGAGTGCTACCTTTCCTTTTTCGCGAATGATACCTTCCACTTCGGTCGAAATTCCGAATTCGGAGTCATTGGCAATCAGGGTCACCTTGTCTTCCGAAGCGTCAAATAAGATACAACTTAAAATGGGGTTGGTCGTTCGGGTCGGAATTGCTCTGGAAACAATTCCCAAAGCCGCTGTGAGTTTCTCTTTGTTGAACGCGAGCTTCATAGAGCCGTCCTCTCTTTCATTTTATCCCGTAATCATAATAATAGGGGCTGTGAGTATGTGAGCATCCACCGCAAAGCCGCTGTCCGTAAGCTTTTTCCGCTTGAACAACAGGGTGGATAGTTTGCCTTTCGGGTACATCTCTCTGTGAATTACTGTGCAGAAATCTTCTTTTTCAGGACATCCACGGTCCCGGCGAGATCCTTATTATCCGGGATATCCTGGGATATCTTACGAATTGCATAGAGCACCGTGGTGTGATCCTTGCCGCCGAAGCTTGCCCCGATTTGCTGCAAAGCCGCATCGGTCATCTCGCGGCAGAGATACATGCCGATCTGTCTTGCGGTCGCGAGCTCTCTGGTGCGCTTGTTCCCGATGAGATCTGCTTCGGAAAATCCGTAGTGTTCCGCGACAATCTGAATAATGAACTGCGGCGTGATTTCCTGGTGCACATTGGGATCTATGATATCCCGAAGTACCTTCTGCGCGAGCTCCAAATTGACTTCCATGTGGTTCAGCTTGCCGAAGGCGACAATTTTTGTCAGAGATCCTTCGAGCTCTCGAATATTGCTGCGCACATTCGAGGCGATGTACTGGATTACGTCGTTGTCGACATTGATGTGGTCCAGTTCTTCGCGTTTTCTCAAAATCGCCATGCGCGTCTCATAGTCCGGCGGCTGGATATCTACAGTCAGACCCCACTCGAAGCGGGAGCGCAGACGATCTTCCAGGGTAACAAGTTCTCTCGGCGGTTTATCCGAAGATATAATGATATGCTTCTTGGCGCCGTGCAGGGCATTGAAGGTGTGGAAGAACTCCTCCTGAGTTCTGTCCTTTCCTATTATAAACTGAATATCATCGATCAGCAGAACGTCGATGTGGCGGTACTTTTCACGAAATTCGGTCGTCGTGTAGTTGTTTTTGCTTCGGATGGCCTCAATGAGCTCGTTGGTAAAGGACTCACTGGTCACATACTGCACCTTGGCGCTCGGATTATGCTGAAGTACAAAATGTGCGATTGACTGCATCAAATGCGTTTTTCCCAGTCCCACGCCCCCGTAGATAAAGAGAGGGTTATAGATGCCTCCGGGATTTTCGGCGACCGCAAGGGAAGCGGCATGCGCAAGATTATTGTTTTTACCGACGACAAAGGTATCAAAGGTATAGCGCGGATCCAATTTTACGGTGGAAAACGGAGTCAGACCGACAGACGATACAAGCGGCTGATTCGAAACAGGAGTTTCATTTTCTCCGCCGTAGAACATAAGGGTGCAGGGAATTCCGGTAATTTGATCGATGGCGGTCTCTATGACTTGCGTGTAATGCGTCGACATGAAGGCCTGAAAGCCGGAATTCGGGGCACTGTTCTCTTTTCCCGTAACCTCCACGTAAAAGAGAGCCCTTCCGTCTTCGTCAAGCGTCAGATGGTGGGGCTTTAACGGAGCAATCCACATCTCATAGGATAACTCTGTCGTAACTTTTTTGTTTTTTACGTAATCCTGTATTTCCGTCCAATGATCCGCGATGGTTTGGAACGCTGCGTTTTGCTCCATGATGAAAGACTCCTTTGCCGCGTTTGGGGATAAGTCGCTCTCAGTATAGCAAAAAGAGAGGACAATCTCAATGAAATCAAAAACGGCCTTGTGGATAAGTCTGTGGGAATTACGTGGGAAGCTTGTGTTTGAATGCGAATAACGGTGGAAATCGGGGTTAACCGTAATTGTGAAGTCACAGCTGTGGATTAGATATTGCTGTCTTTATCCGCATTTCCACAGCTTAAAACGCGGCATAGAGAGCCGTACGGAG
>CAJPKN010000183.1 GCA_905370385.1 Stomatobaculum longum | reverse complement strand
AGTCGGAGGAGATAAGAATGTAGAACGTATATTGCTACAGCCGCTGCAGCACCTGTAAGAAGGCCCTCAAATGGCTGGATGACAAGGGCATCCGGTATGAGTTGATTGACATCAAGGAAAACCATCCGAGCGAAGAGGAGCTCCGCAAATACTATGCCATGAGCGGTCTGCCGCTAAAACGCTTCTGGAATACCAGCGGCATTCCTTACCGGGAAATGGGTCTTTCCAAGAAGCTGAAAGAGATGAGCGAGGACGAACAGTTTGCGCTGCTCGCAACCGACGGCATGCTGGTGAAGCGGCCGCTGCTGGTGGGAGAGAACTTCGCGCTGACGGGATTCAAAGAAGAGGAGTGGGCGGAAAAGTTGCTGTGAGAGGGAGCGCCGGAAGAAAGTAGTTCGAGCGTGAGGAAGAGCTTTTGGGACGAATGAATGAAGCGGAGAAATCAAGATGAAACAATATGTTGTTGATGCGTTTACGGACAAGGTATTTCACGGAAATCAGGCGGCGGTCTGTGTTCCGGACCGACATTTGTCGGACGAACTGATGATGAACATCACCAGAGAGAATAACTTCTCCGAAACTGCGTTTGCCGTCAAAGCGAAAGAGGGGTACGAGCTCCGCTGGTTCACGCCCGGGGGCGAAATTGATTTGTGCGGGCATGCGACACTTGCGACAGCCTATGTTCTGTTCCGCTTTTACGAGCCCGATGCGCAGCGGCTTACCTTTCACAGTATGAGCGGCGACTTATTTGTAGAGAAAAGTGACGCATATCTCATCATGGATTTCCCGGCGTATCAATGCAAAGAGGTTCCGGTGACGGAAGAGATGACGGCGGTTCTCGGAGCGGCGCCGACAAGCGCTTTTATGGATCGGGATCTCCTCTTGGTTTACGAGGACGAAAAGACAGTCCGCGCGTTGACACCGAACTTTGAGGCGATGAAGCGGCTCGGCAGTGTCGGCGTTACAGTGACGGCACCGGGAAATGACTATGACTGTGTGTCGCGTTTCTTTGCGCCGAAGCTTAAGATCAACGAAGACCCTGTGACGGGATCGGCGCACTGTATGATTGCGCCGTATTGGTCAAAACGCCTCGGAAAGTTTTGTATCAACGCATACCAGGCGTCGGAGCGCGGCGGTGAACTGCGCTGTGAGACGGACGGGAATCGGGTAAAGCTGGCGGGAAAGGCTGTGCTTTATTCCGTGGATGAGCTGAATCTTTGACGGAAGCAAGCTCGGGAATTCGATAAAAGGAAAAACTCTGTAAGCCATGCATTAAGGCGGGCAGAGTTTTTTTGCGTTTTGAATCAAGGCATATTCCGGGGAGGAAGGATCTTTCAGAGCAGATGCCCTGCTGTAGATTCCAAAGGGGGCCTGCGGAGATTCCTGCCATCGAAAGGCGGGACGCATTTTAAAGTTGACCGAAACAAATGCATCAAGTGCGAAGCGTGTATCAATACATGCTCCGGCATGGTGATAGAATTCGGCAAGGACGGCTTCCCGGAAATGAAGTCTCATGAGCGCTTTGGGTGGAGGGGCTGTTGGAAGTGTCAGCATTGTTTGGCGGTCTGTCCGCACGGCGCCGTTTCTACGACAAAATGAAGGGGTCCGAAAAGACGGTGCGGAACAACGATTTGCTTTTTTGCGGTGCACCGCATCTTTTCATTGCGCATGAACGCTGTGCGGGAAAATGGGCGGAGGACAGTAAGGTAAACTGTAATATCGCGACAACGTATTTTGAACTGCTCTGCAATGCGTTTGGTTTGGGAACCTTGTCGGCTTTGGTTATCCCGAAATCACCTACGCGAGAGGGGTTCAGAAGGACAGAGCGGGGAAAATACAGCGCTACAGCGGGCAAAGCGGTATGGCGTGACCTAGCAACGAAAGGCCGAAAATCAAATGGAATGGGTGCGGCAGATGAACGCTTGCACGGCACAGGCAGAAGCTATCGTGAAGTTTGCGTTGGTGTATGATTGATACCGAGACCGCCCGGACTGAAAATGATTGGGCGGATTTAATTGTGAATAGACTTTAGCTTTTCGAAGATATATTGACTTTTTTAGATTTGAGGCATATGATTATATCAAGAAAACTTGATTTGAGGTGGGGCATGGAAAGAGATTATGTACAGACCGCAAAAGTGTTCAAGGCTTTGGGTGATGAACGGAGACTGCGTATACTCGATTTGCTGAAAAGCGGAGAGAAGTGTGCCTGTGTGCTGACAGAACAAATGGATATGCCGCAATCCTCTCTTTCTTATCACATGAAAATCTTGTGTGAGTCCGGCATTGTTGTTGGGCGTGAGGAAGGAAAATGGACGCATTACAAAATATGCAGCTCTGGAAGTCAGCGAGCGATTGACTTGCTAAAGGAAATCACAACCGCACAGGTTTCTGTTGAGTCTTGTGACACGTGCGGTAAGTAAGAAGTCATCCCCATAGGGCGATGACTTTTTACAGAAAATTCAAATCGAAATCTTTGGATTTAATATGAAAGGGAACTTGCGATATGCAAACAATTCAAACAGCCTGGGATTTCTTTCAAAATGAAGTTCTCGGAATGAAATGGCTCAACAAGCTAATAG
>CAJPKN010000182.1 GCA_905370385.1 Stomatobaculum longum | reverse complement strand
GAAATTTGTTCTATAAAATGCGCGTAATGTACCGGCGGTTCCGGAAGTTCGGCTCTCGAAAAGAAAAGAGAATATCATGATTGCTGAAATACGGCGGCGATGAATACAAATTAAAAGCAAGACAGAAAGCGCTTTGGATTGTTAATTCAAACACAAAGATTATGAAGTTATAATTAGCATAATCCTAAGAAACTTAAAAAAATATTCATAAGCGCTTGCGTATAATTGATTTTTTGGGTAGAGTATAAGACAGTTAGAATTGAGAGCAATGTGGTTAATTATTAGGAGGAACGGTATGGTAAAACGTGGTAAGCAGTCAAAACGCTTGCTTGCGGTGATGCTCAGTGCTGCGATGGCGGTATTGAACGTCTCGACCGCGGTGCCTGTCTATGCGGCCCCCTCGGCGGATGAGTTCCGCGAGGACGCAGAACTTATCAACGACCTCGGACTTTCGAGGGGGGAGCAGAGAGAGTTGCAACAGAGGGGGACGGCAAGTCCTTCGGATGCGACGGCAGCTGCGGAGGCAAAGCAGGGAGAAAAGGCAGCGGATATTCCGGTCGGCACATCGCGCTGGGGCACGCCGTCCAACGCAGCGAAAGTGCTTCGCACCGAATTAAACGGTGTTGAAATCGAAGTGACGGCTCCGGCCGGCGTTCTGCCGGAAGGCGCAAGACTCCGTGCAAGAGCACTGACTGCGGAAGAGGAGCAGGAAGCACTCGCAAAGATTGCGGCGCACGCGAGTGAGACAGGCAAGACCGCAACGGCGCAGTTCCTTTGCGATCTCACGGTCTTAAACGCAGCGGGCGAAGAAATTCAGCCGGACAACACGAAGGGCAGTCTTGCGGTCTCCTTCCGTAACGTGAGCATTGTCTCCGCCGAGGTCTCGAAGACCGGAGAGGACAGTGAGGCACAGGACACGAACGTAGCGGTGCTTCACATCGATGAAGAGGCTTCGAAGGTGGATACGCTGCGCACGGGTCTCGATGAGAATACACCGGTGCTGCAGGCGGCAGCAGAGCACTTCTCGCCCTTCGCGGTCGTCAACTATCAGACCGGAAACACCCAGCTCGGTGCATCCTTTAAGCTTCTCGACTACGACGGCGATGCGACGCGTCAGACGTATAAGCTCAGCGATGTGACCGTGGTAGACGGCGCCGGCAACGGCATCACCTCGATGAACTTCCAGGTCGACACGGGTAACATTATCGATATGCCTGTGAGCGGCACGGTGGTCGGCAGCAAGACCTACCAGAGCTTTACGGATATTAATCCGGCGGGCAGCCACCTGTTCTACCAGTTCATTTTCCCGACCGCACTGACGGCGGCCGAGGCAAAGGATTTCATTGAACAGCAGATGAAGTTTAAGCTTGCGAGCCCGGGTGCAAACCAGCAGCTTAAGATTACGCTCGGAAACGGCCAGAACAACTTCCCGACCAACGCAACCATCAAGATTTCGAAGAAGACCATTCCGAACCCGATGCCGAATGACAGCGCGGAACACTATTATATGTATGTGGAGCCGCAGCCTGCAGGCCTTGTGAGCTGGGCTGACAGTTACAACACCGCAAAGCAGAGCTATCTGGACGGCATGCGAGGCTACCTGGTCACGATTACCTCCGCAGAAGAGGATCAGGTTCTCGACCAGATCACCTCGACGACCACCGGCGCTTGGTCCGGCGGCGCGCGTTTTGAGGGCATCAACGACGCGACAAGTGTTCCGGCTTGGTCCGACAACTCGGTTGCGGGACGCACCGGTACCGTTTTCGCAAATCAGAACGTGAACGCATCCTCTACATCTACGCCGACGGCGGCGAGAACCTTCCGCTGGCAGAACGGACCGGAGTCTAATATCGATTACTTCGTACAGGGCAACGGCGGCGCGGCCCCCCTGGGTAACGGAACACCGCTCGTCACGCCTTATTCCGGCGGCAATCCGGCATACACGCACTTCCGCCCGACCGGCGAGCCGAATTCCGCAGCCGGACACGGCGTTGCGGTCAGCGGTTACGAGGGCGTCATGCAGGTACACAACGCGGGTTACTGGAACGACCTTCATAACCGCAGCGATTACACCGGCGGCGGTCTCGATGTCAAGGGCTACTACATCGAGTTCAGCGGATACAACAAGACCGGTGACACCGCGAATGAATCGGTGCCGCTGGTCACGGCGCACACCGCGACGGTTACGGTGGGAGGCCAGACCTACTACTTTAACAATGCGGACGATGCGATTGCGTTCTCTACGCAGAACGGCAATGCTTCGGTCAGCCTGATTGGCAACACGACACTCACGTCCAATGTTCCGGCAGGTGTTACGATTGACTTAAACGGTCACACGCTCACGGTTCCGGCGGGCAGTACGGTTGTGAACAACGGCACCATCAACGCGCCTGCGGGAAGCAGCTTTGTTGCGCAGGGTGCAAACGGCAACTTCAGCAATGCGGGCAACGGCGCGGTCAATGTGCCGCTCACGATTACCGTGAATCCGCGCACCGTAACGGCGACCGAGACCCTGACCTGGAATCCGTCCGATGTGACGGTGACCGGTCTTATCGGCAACGACCGCGTGACGGGCGTCAGCGTGAACTTTGACAACAGCCAGCCGG
>CAJPKN010000181.1 GCA_905370385.1 Stomatobaculum longum | reverse complement strand
AGGCCTTCCAGGAGAGAAACGGTCTCTCGGCGGACGGCATGGTCGGCGCGGCAACAATGGCAAAGCTTGCGAGCAACGATGTTGTGCGGCCGGCACCGAAGCCGAAGGCAAAGACAAAGACGCAGAACAACGACAGACCGAAGAACGGCGGAAATAAGAGCAACAGTTCCGGCTCTCAGGACAGCGGCGGCGGCTCGAGCTACACTTATTCGGGCAGCGGTTCCGTGGGAACGCTCTTAAGCGTTGCGAGCTCCAAGCTCGGCACGCCCTATGTCTGGGGTGCCAAGGGCGACAGTGCTTTTGACTGCTCCGGTTTTGTCTACTGGTGTCTGAATCACTCCGGTGTGAGCCAGTCCTATATGACTTCCGGCGGTTGGGCGAGCTCCGGTCGCGGTCAGAGAATCAATAATTTCTCGGATTTGCAGGCGGGTGATATCATCGTTGTCTCGGGACATGTCGGCATTGTTGCGGGCGGCGGCAGCGTGATTGACGCGAGCTCTTCGAACGGAAGAGTGGTGCACCGTTCTCTGAACGGCTGGTGGCAGAGAAACTTTATTTGCGGCTGGCGCATTTTCTAAGCAGAGAGCAATGCGCGAAAGGTTTTAGGTAGGAATCAAAGGATGCACAGATATTTTCGGACAATCGGCTTTGCAAGAGTGGACAGTGACAGAGATGCCAGAGAAATTCTGGAGGAGCTGCTGTTTCGCAATCGGGATGCCGTTCATCACATTGCCATGCGAAACGGGGACAGGCTCTGGGAACTCCGGATTCCGCTCGGTGAGCGCCTCGGCTTAACGATGGGGGGCTATGTCGCGGCGGACGGAAAGCTTGTCAGAGAGCGCTATCTGCCCTACATCGACGCCGACGGCATCACTTCGACGGCAGAGTGCATGATAGAGCGCCACGTGGACAATGAGGTCTACTCCGGACTCATTGATGATATGCGCATCGGCATCAGCCTGATATTCCGTCTGACCAATGTCGCGGAATATCGGCAGCAGCGTGCCAAGACACCGTACAAAATGCCGCGGGGCGTGAGTATCGGCGGCCTTTGCCGGGACGGAAAGATACTGTTGCCGGTGTATAAAAATGAAAGGCAACGCGAACTCCTGCATATCACGGAGCGCGAGCGCGCGCGCATGATTAGCGCGGCGAAGGATGGCGATGAGGGTGCCATGGAGACTCTGACCGCGAGCGATCTTCGCCTCTACGAGTCGGTCAACAAACGCCTGCGCCGCGAAGACATTTATTCCATTGTGGAATCCTGTTTTATGCCGGACGGCATAGAGTGCGATCTCTATGTGGTGGTCGGCGAGATACGAGAAATCAACCGGAGAAAAAACTGGGAGACCGGCGAGATTATTTGGGATTTCCTGCTGCGCACCCACGATCTTCAATTTCATGTCTACATCAACAGCCTGGATTTGCAGGGCGAACCGAAGGTCGGCAGACGTTTTAAGGGCACGGTGTGGATGCAGGGCACAGCGGTCTGGTAACAACAGCAATCAGAGAGAACTTCCGTCCGGGAGTTCTCTTTTTTTGGATGCGTGCAAGTCTTTCAAAAGCAAGCGCTTTCGGGTATAGTAAAAAGAGCGATTTGACCAAAAAATCAGTACAGAAAGAGGTGCAAAATGGGAGTACTCAGCAATTTGGAACCCAAGGAAGTATTCGCTTTTTTTGAGGAAATCTCTCAGATTCCGAGACCCTCACATCAGGAGGAGAAAATCAGCAAGTATCTGCAGCGCTTTGCGGAGGAGAGGGGGCTTGAGCACTACCGGGATGAGAAGCACAATGTAATCATCATTAAGGAGGCTTCCGAGGGCTATGAAGCGGAGCCGCCGATTATTCTCCAGGGTCACATGGACATGGTGACAGAGAAGGCTGCGGACTGCGATAAGGACATGACGAAAGAGGGCTTGGATCTTTACGTGGACGGTGACTGGCTTCGGGCAAAGGGAACCACGCTCGGCGCTGACGACGGCATTGCGCTTGCCTATGCGCTTGCGCTGCTTGATTCGCCCACGCTCAAGCACCCGAGAATTGAATTTATATGCACGGTCTCGGAGGAAACGGATATGGGCGGCGCGCATGCGGTCGATGTATCCATGCTGAAGGGAAACCGCATGCTCAATTTGGATTCGGATGAAGAGGGCATTGCGCTCGCGGGTTGCGCGGGCGGCGGCGATGTGGACTTAAACCTCCCGGTGCGGCGAGAAGCGTTTCGGGGAGAGCATGTGCTGATCGAGGTTTCCGGGCTCTCCGGCGGTCACTCAGGCATGGAAATCGGCAAGGGCAGAGCGAGTGCGGCGCTTCTCATTGCGCGCGTGCTGACGGCACTCCGCCGGGACTATAGCTTCCGTTTGGTTACGCTTGCGGGCGGTGCGAAGTACAATGCGATTACCAGAGAGGCGAGCGCCGAACTGGTGCTCGCGGACAGCGTGAGCACCAGCGCATTCCGCGAGGCAGTACGGGCGGAAGAGACCGTGCTTCGAAACGAGTATGCGGGAACGGATCCCTCTCTCAGCTTTACGACTAAGGTTGTTGACAGCGGCGCGGCGGCACTCACGGCGGAGAGCACCGAGAAGGTGCTCGGACTCATGGAAGCCC
>CAJPKN010000180.1 GCA_905370385.1 Stomatobaculum longum | reverse complement strand
CGCCCGGCAGTGTGGCGAAGCAGGCCGGCAGCATTGCGCCGGAGATTTACTTCTGTGCGGCGCTTTTTGCGGCGTGTCTCGCCGTGACCTTTGCATCCGCTTCCCGCTATGTCGTAAAGAGCGGTGCGGCTTATGCGTACACGGAGGCAGCGTTCGGTGAGAGCGTCGGGTTATATGTGGGTAGCACGCGCTTTGTTGCGGCCAGCATTGCCTGGGGCGTCATGGCGACGGGCGTCGTAAAGACGGCCCTTCAGATTTTGCGTCTCGACACGAGCAAGATTTCCAATGTGACCCTCGGCTTCCTCTGCCTCATGGTCATTTTGCTCATCATCAACATCTGCGGCATGCAGGTGTTCCGCTTTGTCTCGAACCTCTCGACCGTCGGTAAGCTCGGCGCCCTGGTGCTCACGGTGGTAGCGGGTCTCTTCCTGATTCTCACGACCGGCGTGAACCGCACCGCTGAGGTAGAGCTCCTCACGAACGATGCGGGCGAGAAGTTAATCCCGGCGCTCACCACGAGCGGCTTCGTGACGGCTGTCATCTCGGCGTTCTATGCGTTCACGGGCTTTGAGAGTGTCGCGAGCGGCTCCGGCGATATGGAGAATCCGGAGAAGAACCTGCCGCGCGCGCTCCCGCTGGCAATCGGCATCATAGCCCTCATCTACTGCGGCATTGTCTTTGTCGCCATGCGGATCGATCCGGTGTCTCTGGTCACTTCGAAGGATGTCGTGGTGCTCGCGGCTGTCTTCCCGAACCCGCTCTTAAAGGGGCTCATTGTCGGCGGCGCGCTGATTTCGATGTTCGGCATCAATGTCGCAGCGTCCTTCCTGACCCCGCGCGTACTCGAGGCCATGGCTTCGGACGGGCTGGTCCCGAAAATCTTCGCAAAGCGCACAGAGAGCGGCGTTCCGATTTACTCCTTCCTGCTCACCGTGGCACTTGCCATCATCATCCCGATGGCTTTTCAGTATGACATGCGCGGCATCATGATTATCAGCTCGATCAGCCGTTTTGTGCAGTTCGTGCTCGTGCCGCTCGCAGTCATCACCTTCTACTACGGCAAGAACCGCGGTCAGGTGATTGCGAACCCGAAGAAAAATTTTGTGCTGGACGTTCCGTTCTCCCTGCTGTCTCTCGGTCTCACGGTTTTCCTGCTCGCAAAGTTCAAGTGGGCGGCGCAGTTCTCCCTTCAGGTGGACGGTAAGACAGTGCCGAACTACTACGCAATCGTTGCGATGTTCATCGGCTATATTGTGCTTCCGGCGGGTGTCTACTTCTACCGCTCCCGCAAGAAGGCTTAATTCGTCGGTGTAAGCGCTTACAATCGAAAAAAGGCTTGACCTCTCTCGCGCATGGTGCTATATTCCCTTCAACAAAAGGGAGCGCCAAACGAGAGAGGTCTTATTTTATGAGTCAGAAGTTCGCAGTCAACGGCTATTGGTACTTTTACTTTTACGGCTTTACGGTCTGAAAGTAAGAGTGCTTTTTGCTGCGAATAAAATCTCGGGATTCGTAACGGGATTGGAGACGTTTCCAAGGCGTCTGCGGTGAAAACACTTCACCGCGGGCGTCTTTTTTGTTTTTGTTACCCGCTGCACAGTTCGTTCAAACAGAGGAGAAAGCATATGATTATCATCATCAACAGCAAGACCAATCCGGAAAAAGTAAGCGATCTGGTAAACTGGATTGAGAGAAAGGGCCTGAAGACCCATATCACGGAGGGTGATTATCAAAACATCATCGGCGTCATCGGTGATACCTCCCGGATTGATGAGGATCAGGTGAAGAGTTTTGACATTGTCGAGGCTGTGAAGCGCGTCTCGGAGCCGTTTAAGCAGGCAAACCGCAAGTTCCACCCGCACGACACGGTGGTTGAGGTGACACCGGAGGTGAAGATAGGTCACGGCAATTTCGGACTGATTGCGGGTCCCTGCTCGGTGGAGTGCGAGGAGCAGATTATCTTTGTCGCGCAGAGCGTCAAGGCGGCGGGCGCAACCATGCTCCGCGGCGGCGCGTTCAAGCCGCGCACTTCCCCCTACGATTTCCAGGGCTTAAAGGCAGAGGGACTGAAGCTTCTGCTTGAGGCCAAGAAGGCGACAGGACTTCCGATTGTGACTGAGATTATGAGCGCGGAGCACATTCCGCTCTTTGAGGATGTGGATGTAATTCAGGTCGGCGCGCGGAACATGCAGAACTTTGAACTCTTAAAGGAACTCGGCAAGTTGAACAAGCCCATTCTCTTAAAGCGCGGTCTTGCAAACACCATCAAGGAGTTCCTGATGAGCGCCGAGTACATCATGAGCTCGGGCAACGAGAACGTGATTCTCTGCGAGCGCGGCATTCGCACCTATGAGACGGCGACCAGAAATACCCTGGACCTCTCGGCGGTCCCTGTGCTGCACGAGCTCTCGCACCTCCCGGTGGTCGTGGACCCGAGCCATGCGACGGGTGTGGCGCGCTACGTGAAACCCATGGCCATGGCGGCAGTCGCCTCCGGTGCGGACGGCCTCATCATTGAGGTACACAACGACCCGTCGCACGCGCTCTCGGACGGTGCGCAGTCCCTGCGCCCGGAGCAGTTCGCGGATGTGTCCCGCGCGATTTCGCTGATTCGGAAGGCAACCGAAGAGGCAAATG
>CAJPKN010000179.1 GCA_905370385.1 Stomatobaculum longum | reverse complement strand
GAAAGAAAAGCGTAAACCGAATCTCCCGTATGAGGAGGAACTGGAACAGCGCTATGTGAAGACGGAGCGGGAGTTGCCGCTCCGCGGAAGCTTTCGCCAGCGAGCGGGAGAACCGCTCTGTCTCACGGTCAGTGCCGAGGTGAGACATATCGGAACGGTGAGTGCCGAAGTTATGGGAGCGGTTGCGGAACGGGCGCGAACTGCGGGGAGCAGTCCGGAAGCGGTGCGTGAACGTCTGTTGAAAACAGGCGGCACGGGATTTCGCTTTTCGGAGCTTGCGGTTTCCATGGAAGAAGGATATTTTTTCCCGGTCAAGCAACTGAACGAATTGAGGCGGCAGGCGTTGGAAGCAATATCCGCAACAATCGATTCACGCTTTGCACGTAAAACTGTCCGTCCCACAGAGACTGTATGCGATGGGGAGACAGGAGACGAATCGAGCGCTGTATTCGAAGGACGAACAGAAGACAAGCCTCCGGCAATTCATGTGAGTTGCGATTCCGAGGAGCAGCTTAAGGCTGTTTCGGCTATGTCCGAAGTTTCTATGATTTCGTTCGGCTCCGACAGTCTTCCGCCGGAGCGGTGGGAAGCTGCGATTTCGGAAATTCATGGGTCCGGGAAACAGGCTTACCTTCTGTTACCCCAGATTTTCAGAACGGAGGCAGAGCAATTTTTCACCGCCCAAGCCGAATTGCTCGCGAATCTGCCGTTTGATGCTCTGATTGTTCGGAATCTGGAGGAACCCGGCTATTTCCGCAAATTATACGAGAGCAGGGGAAAGCTCTGTCCCTCGCTGCTCTTTGACTTTCAAGTCTACGGAATGAATCGGGAGGCACAGCGCTGTCTCAAAGGCTTCGGTGCGGCCCGCCTTACACTGCCGATAGAAGAAACTGCCCGCGAATTACGCGCATTGGAAACAAGAGGTCAAGAGTTAGTGGTTGCCGGAAGACTGCCGATGATGGTCAGTGCGAATTGCGTTAAAAAGACGGCAGCTCGCTGTGATCATAAGGCGGAGTATATGCAGCTTCGGGATCGCCGCATGATGGATATGCCGGTGAGAACCCATTGCACCTTCTGTTATAATACGATATATAATGCAGCGCCCCTTAGTCTCAGCGGAGTGGCGGGAGAATTGCGCGAACTGAAGCTCGGTGCGGTGCGTTTGCTGCTCACGGATGAGAATGCGGAGCAAAGTCGCGCTGCGGTACGTTCTTTGCATCACAGCTTTGTGCTGGGCGAGCGGGACGTTGCGGAGGCATACGAAAACTTTACACGCGGTCATTTTCGGAAGGGCGTGGAGTAAAGCCGGACGAAAGTTTCGCTTCGGAAAGTGCTTGTATCACGCAGCTGTCAGTAGTACACTTACATTTAATTTTGGATATGCGTCGCGCAGGAGGGATTGCAAATGGTCGAAGCAACGAGCTGCGGCGGCATCGTGATCTTTCACGGAAAGATCCTGCTGCTCTATAAGAATTACAGAAATCGCTATGAGGGCTGGGTGCTCCCAAAGGGAACGGTCGAAGAGGGAGAGAACTTTGAGACCACAGCGCTCCGGGAAGTCAAGGAAGAGACAGGGGTCAGCGCACGCATTGTCGAGTATATCGGCAAGAGTGAATACACCTTCAATGCGCAGGCGGAACTTGTGGATAAGAGTGTCCATTGGTTTCTGATGAGCGCTGACAGCTACTACTCGAAACCGCAGCGGGAGGAGTTCTTTATGGATTCCGGTTATTACAAGTATCACGAGGCATGGCATCTTCTGAAATTTGCCAATGAAAAGGCAATGTTGGAAAAGGCCTATGCGCGCTATCAAGAGCGCAAGCGTAATCGCATGAACGAATCCAACTAGGACAGCGCATTTTAAATAGGAAGAAAGAGGGCGGAAAACGATGATTAAACTGGAACACAGTGCAGTCATGAATCTCGAAAATGCAATGCGCGGAGCGCGCAACCCGCTGAATTCTTGGGCGAGAAGCGATAGTTATTATGATGAAACGGGAAATTATGTCTTGGGGGAGAACGATCTGGGACTGGCAAAGAGACTGCGTAAGGCCGGGAGCGACCACCGTAAGTACATGAGACAGATTTTTGTCTCGGTGGACATCACAGCGCCGCTTTACTGGTGGAAGGAGTACGATACCTATAAGGTCGCGACGGTCGCAAACTCAACCTCTACCATGCATAAAATTCACAGCAAACCGTTTACGCGCGCGGATTTTTCGCATGATCACATGAGTGAAGAGGCGCTTGCGGCACTGGACAGCATGATTGGTGTCTTGGAACAGCTGCGCCTTCGTTTTGTGGAAACCAAGGACAAGCAGGCTTGGTACTCTATGATTCAGCTGTTGCCGGAGAGTTACGAGCAACTTCGTACTTGCACGTTTAACTACGAGACTCTGGTACATATTTATTTTGCGCGTCGGGATCATAAGTTGGAGGAGTGGCACCGTTTCTGTGACTGGATACTTGAACTGCCCTATGCGAAAGAACTCATTTTGGGAGAGGAAGCATGATTTTGATTGCGGCGGTGGACAAATCCTGGGCCATCGGGAAAGGCGGAAAACTTCTGGTCAAAATTCCGCGCGATCAGCAACTGTTTCTTGAGGAGCCGCTCGGGAAAACGGTCATCATGGGGCGAAAGACCTTTTTGGAC
>CAJPKN010000178.1 GCA_905370385.1 Stomatobaculum longum | reverse complement strand
CCTCTTCCTCGCGCCGCACGCAAAAACTCTGCGAGAGAAAGCGGGATTTCTTTTCCTCAAATTCGCCCTGTGCGCCTTTCAGCAGGGTGCAGAGCTTCGTTTCCGACATAAAGACCTCCTTGGCCGGTGAATCAGAAAAAGCGCTCCGACAACGGTAAGGGAATTCATTCAGAGCATTCGTTAAGAGCATACCATGAAATGTGAATTGCTTCATGGAGAAGATGGAATGGATGGCTATAATCTTTTTATTATTGTTTGCCTGGGATTACACGGCATAAAGCCGGATAAAACGGAAACAGAGGGAAATATAGAAGATTGAGGCCTTTAACTAGTAAGAAAAACAGAATAGAAACGAAATATTCTATTTAGAAAGATTGACTATTTCTTAATATCGGGTTAAAACTTGAATAGATTCCTATAGGTGAAGCTTTTGGCAGAACAAAGGAGGATGTATGAGAAAACGAAGGAACTGGTCAAAGCGTTTGCTGGCCGGAATGCTCAGTGCGGCAATGGTTGCACTGAACGTTTCTGCGGCAACGCCCGCGTTTGCGGCACTGTCTGCGGAGGAATTCCGGGAGGATGCGGAGCTCGTCAACGATCTCGCGCTCCCGAAAGACGTTCAGCGGCAGTTGCAGGCGGGAGGAACGGCAAGCCCCTCCGACGCAGCGACAAAAGCAGAGTCGAAACAGGACCTGCTCGCAGGCTCAAAACGCTGGGGCACGCCCTCCAATGCGGCCAAGGTGCTGCACACGCGTTTGGATGGGGTAGAGATTGAGGTCAGTGCGCCGGCGGGTGTGCTCCCGGAGGGGGCAAGCCTGAAAGCGAGAAAGCTGACCGAAGAAGAAGAGAAGGAAGTGCTCGAAAAGATCAACGAGCATGCCGAAGCTGCGGGCAAGTCCGCAACGACACAGTTCCTCTGCGACCTCACGGTTCTGAATGCCGCGGGCGAGGAAATTCAGCCCGACAACACGAAGGGCACGCTTGCGGTTTCGTTCCGCAATGTCACGATTGTTTCGGCGGCGAGTGCCGAGACCGGTACCGATGGAGCGGAAGTTAAACAGAACGCTGTCTCCGTCCTTCACATCGACGAGGAGAACGAGAAAGTTGATACCCTCCGCGAGGGCCTCAATGAGAATACGCCGGTACTGCAGGCAGCGGCGGAGCACTTCTCGCCGTTCGCGGTCGTGAACTATACGCCGACCTCCGCGACACCGTTGCCGCTCTCGGTCGCGTTTAAGCGCCTCGACTACGACAACGACAGCCGTCTGGCGTACAAGTTAAAGGATGTGACGGTCACCGACACACCGGGAACCGGCATCACCTCGATGAACTTCCAGGTCGATGTGGGCAGCATTGAGCTCCTCGGCACGCCGACCGGCGTTCAGACCTTTACGGACATTCTGAGTGCGCACAAGTTCTACCAGATTATTTTCCCGACGGCGCTGTCCGCGGCGGATGCGCAGACTTTTATCGAGAACAACTTCAAGTTCCACCTGCCGAGCGCAGGGGCAACGCAGCAAGTCAAGATTACGCTCGGAAACGGCGCGAACAACCTGCCGACCGGCGCGACCATCACCAAGGCTTCGATTCCGAATCCGCGGACGGACAAGGGCGATACGGCCGAGCACTACTATATGTATGTGGAGCCGAATCCGGGCCAGCTGATTAGCTGGGCGGACAGCTACAATCTCGCAAAGACCTATCGTCTGAACGGCATGGTGGGTTATCTGGTTACCATTACTTCCGCAACCGAGGATGCTGTACTTGACAACATCACGACGGTCGGAGCTTGGTCGGGCGGTAACCGCTGGGCACCGCTGAACGATGCGGACAGCATCCCTGCTTGGTCCGACAACAGCGCAGCGCTTCGTGCGCCGGGACAGCCCTATGACGCACAGGGCTATGTCGCTCACGCGGCCGGAACTCCGGCGTTGTATAAAAAATTCCGTTGGCAGGACGGTCCCGAGGCAGGTGTTGAGTACTATGAGCAGGGAGTAGGTGCGGTGAATGGCGCGTATACGAACTTCTCCCCGGGCGAGCCGAACTCTGCGGACGGAGCAACCGGTGCGAGCATCAACGGCCATGAGTCCGTCATGCAGGTGCATGCGGTCAACGGCAAGTGGAACGATCTTCACAACCTGACCGGATATAACTATGCACCTTTTGATATTCACGGCTTCTTCGTCGAGTTTAGTGCTTATAAGCAGAGCGGCACGACGGTCAACCAGTCGATTCCGCTCGTCACGAGTGATGTCGCCTATGTGGTTGTGAACGGTCAGCGGCAGTACTTCAGCAATCTTGACGACGCGATTGCCTGGTCGAACCAGAACGGCAATCCGCCGATTACGCTGACCAACAACACGGTTGTGACGCAGAACATCCCGGCGGGTGTCGTGATCAACACGAACGGCAAGACCCTCGGTGTTCCGGCGGGCAGCAATGTCACAAATAACGGCACCATCAATGTGACCGGCGGCAGTTCCTTCCTCGCGCAGGGTGCGAACGGCGGCTTCACCAACGCGGGCAACGGCGCGGTCAATGTGCCGCTCACGATTACTGTGAAACCGCGCACCGTGACGGCGACCGAGCCCCTCACCTGGGATCCGTCTCATGTGACGGCGACGGGCCTCATCGGCAACGACCGCGTGACGGGCGTCAGCGTGAACTTTGACAACAGCCAGCCGG
>CAJPKN010000177.1 GCA_905370385.1 Stomatobaculum longum | reverse complement strand
AGCACAAAAGCAAGTGCAGTCTTTTCAAGCTTACGGCCGCGCTTCGGGAGCAGGGCGGAAAAACGAAACAGCACCAGACTCTCTATGATCAACGGACCGCCCAGTACGATTTCCCGTCGCTTTGCGAGAAATCCGAGCGGCAAACCTTCGTTGTGAAAGCGCTTTAAGAGGAGCAGGGGCTTTCCGGGCGGCAGTTCCCGCGGAAACGCCTTCTCAGGCAGTGCTTCGACCGCACTCTTCCCGATTAAATCCAAGGCAGTGAGTACGGCAATCAGACGATAATACCACATTACGCCGCCCCCATGGGCTTCCCCATCAAGGTGGAAATCACGTACCAGATGAGAACAATAACGCCCAGAACAATTCGATAGTAGCCGAAGACCTTGAAGTCGTTTTTCTTAACCCAACTCATCAGGAAGCGTATCGAGTACAGCGAGACCAGGAAGGCCACCGCCATGCCGAGCACAAGGTAGAGAATCTCGGCATTGCTGAAGGGGAAGCCGAATTTTACGAATTTTACAAACTTCAGGAGGCTCGCGCCGAACATAACCGGGATGCCGACAAAAAAGGAAAACTCTGCCGCCACCGCGCGGGAACAGCCGAGAAGCACGGCGCCGAGTATTGTAACGCCCGAACGCGAGGTTCCGGGGATCAGCGCAAGCACCTGAAACATGCCGATATAGAGCGCGGTCTGGTAGTTGAGCTGCCACATCTTGGTAATCTGCGGCTTGCTCGTCTGATTCCGGTTCTCAATCAAAATAAAGAGAACGCCGTATATCACCAGCATAATCGAAACCACAAGGCCGTTGTATAGATGCGCGTCCATCCAGTCGTCGAGCAGTTTGCCAAGGATGGCGGCCGGAATGCAGGCCACAATAATCTTACTCCAGAGCGTCAGGGCAACCCTTCTCTGGTCGCCTCGCTTTGAGCGACTCAAGGGATTCAGGCGGTCAAAATAGAGCATGACCACAGCAAGAATTGCGCCGAGCTGAATGACCACGCGAAACATCTCCATGAATTCCGGTGAGACATCCAGATGAATCAATTGGTTGATTAAAATCAGGTGGCCGGTCGAACTGATCGGCAACCACTCGGTAAAGCCTTCGACCATACCGAGCACGATCACTTTTAGAATTTCAATGATGCGCATGCGAAATCTCCGTCCTCTTTCTCTTTATTTTTGCATTTGCCTTCATATGTTTTCAATCTGCCAGTCAATCGGCGTTTCCCCGACCGAACGCAGAAAGTCATTGGCCTTTTGAAAGTGCCCGCAGCCGAAGAACCCCCGGCTCGCGGAGAGCGGCGAGGGGTGCGGCGAGGTCAGCGCCAGATGCTTCTCCCGGTCTATCATCGGCAGCTTTTCCTGCGCGGGACGCCCCCAGAGCAGAAAGACCAGACGATGTTCCGAGCTGTTTGCAGCCCTTAGAATCGCATCCGTAAACTGCTCCCAGCCCTTGCCTCGGTGCGAGAATGCCGCGTGCGCCCGCACGGTGAGCACCGTGTTTAAGAGCAGTACTCCCTGCTCCGCCCACTTTTTCAAGTAGCCGTTGTTCGGGATATAGCAGCCCAGTTCTTCGTGTAACTCGCGGTAGATGTTCTTCAGCGAAGGCGGTATGACACGCTGCTCGGGCAATACCGAAAACGCGAGCCCGTGCGCCTGATTCGGTTCATGATAAGGGTCCTGCCCCAGTATCACCACGCGGACTTTTTCGAGCGGTGTCAGTTCCAGCGCTTCAAATATTCTGTTTGCCGGCGGGTAGATTTGCTGCGTCCGGTACTCTTCTTCCACAAACTGATAGAGCTCCGCGTAATAGGGCTTTTTAAACTCTGTCCGCAGAGCCGGAAGCCAGTCGTTCTGAATTGCGGCCACCTGTTTTGCCATCCTCTCTTTCAGGATATATCCTGTTTTTTGATCGAAATCAGTCCTAATATCATAGCATGATTTTCGCGCAAGCCATACACTGCTAAACCCTTGTATTTTCAAGGTTTTTCAATCGGACAAGTCACGAAAATCTCTTGCAATGGCTCTGCATTGGTAATAAATCAATAACGCGTTCGTAAGAAGCCCCGAAGCGCGTTATCTTCGCGCAGAGCTATCGGTAGTAGTATAGCATCCGTTGCTGCATTTTACAAAGAGCGGGCTTCCGCCCGCTCTTGTTTACTCTTATACCGGCACTCACCCTTCCGTGTCACTCCCGTTTCTGATTTGCTATGAACTCTCTCATAAGCCTCTGGATAGCCTCGACTTGGCTTAGCCCGACGCCCATCTGCGTCCACATAGCTCATCCGGCTTCGTCTTCTTCATACTGCTCCTCTCTGAGTGCTATTTTCGATAGCCCACTTGTGTTTTTCGGAGTGCGCGCCTCTCCCCCACCTTCCGGAGTGTCCGCCGGTGCGCCCACCGGTGCATCAAAAAAGCACAGCCGTTATGACTGTGCTTACGTTGCTGTTATTCAGTTGGTTTCGCTGTGTCCCGGTGCTCAGGTATCGAATACGGGCTCAGATATTGGTTGGTTATCTCAACAAGTCTGGCATAGATAGCTTGAATCTCCGGAGGCGCATCCGGGCGAATGCCCCCTCCTTTCTGAGCGGCGTAGGGCCTGACCTTGTCAAACATTCGCTTCTCTTCTTCGGTGAACTTGATTCTCATTCAAACCTCCTTTCCCGCTTTATGCGTCTTTGCATCGCTGCTGATTCCAGTGCATTCTTCATCTCAAATTCTGCTTCTACTTCGTCGAAGCGATGTATTAG
>CAJPKN010000176.1 GCA_905370385.1 Stomatobaculum longum | reverse complement strand
GCATAAAGAGCTCCATGAGCCTTGCCTCCTTGCTGCCGAGGCGCATACAGTTCTTCGCAATCAGCTCCTGCTCCCCGGTGTCCAGCGTCACGTTCCCGAGCTCCAGTTTCTCGGCCTGATAGCCGGAGCGCCGCGCGACGCTCCGAATGCGCGCAAGCAATTCCCGCATCGCAAAGGGCTTGGTAATATAGTCATCCGCACCGGCATCAAGTCCCGTAATCTTGTCCTCAATCTGGGTCTTTGCGGTCAGGATAATCATGGGAGTTCTGTCTCCCTCCGCGCGGAGGGTCCGCACGACGGAAATTCCGTCCCGCTGCGGCATCATCACGTCAAAAACCATGCAGTCGTAGCTCCCGGCGCGCGCCTTCCTTAGCGCCTCTTCGCCGTCGTAGGCCGGGTCTGCCTCATCTCCCTGGTGTCGGAGCACGGCACAGACCGCGCGCGAAAGCTCCACCTCGTCCTCGGCAAACAAAAACTTCATACTTCCTCCTTCCGTATCAGGTTTCGTATGGTCTGCATCGAAAGATCGCAGGAGGCCAGATCGTCCGCGCAGCGCTTTAACTCGGCGGCAATCAGCGCGCGGTTTTCGCCCTCCCGCTTATAGTGCATCTCATGCTCGAGGCTCGCCCAAGAGTCCATTGCGATGGTGCGTATCTGCACCTCGGCAAAGAACAGCCCCGGAATGCGACCGTACAAATCCGCGGTCTCGATTTCACAGCGCAAAATCAAATGTAAACTCCGATAGCCGCTCGGCTTTACATTCTGAATATAGTCCTTTTCCTCGTCGATTGCCACACCGGGCAGCGCCGCGAGCTTTTCTTTCACGCGGTAGATGTCGTCGACAAAGCGCGTCACAATCCGGAGGCCGATCGCATCCTTCATCTGATAGAGCGCGTTTTCCGTGGTCTCCGTGAGCCCCCTGCGCTTTAACTTCTCCCGCATGCTCGCCTCAGTCTTTAAGCGGCTGGTCAGATGCTCAAAGCACTTGTGCCTTCCCTCCCGAACCGCCGCTTCGTTCCAGGCGAGGATTTCAAGCTCCAGCCTCTTTTTCAGCTCGAGCAGGGTCTCCGTAAACTCACCGTAAATACTCGTCTCTGCCATAACTGCCTCTTTTCTCTTCGCTTGCGTTTCTGAGTCCGCTCCGCTAAACTAGCCCTAATTCATCTCAAGGAGGATAGCCATGCGCGAAGTTACACGAAACCATTTGACACTCGGAAGCGGTCCCGTCAAAGTCGCGGTTCCGCTGCTCGGAAAAAACCGAGAAGAACTGTTTGCCGAACTGCGCCTATTGCCCGATGGCGCGGCGGATCTCGTCGAGTGGCGCATTGACTGCCTCTCGCCCTTCCCCGCGGAAACGGAATTTCTTGCGCTCGCACGGGAAGTAAAGACCGCGCTCGGAACGCTTCCCCTTCTCATCACCTTCCGAAGCTTAACGGAGGGCGGAAATCTCTCCCTCGATGCCATCGACTACACCGGGCTCCAGCTTCGGCTCGCGGAAGAAAAAATCCCGGACTTCGCGGACGTGGAACTCTTTTCGGGGCTCAAAGCGCCCGCGTCCCACATTGCCGCGCTCAAGGCACACGGACTTTCCGTCATTGCCTCCCGGCACTTCTTTTCGGAAACACCGCCCGCCGAAGTGCTCTTCGAAACCTTGACCGCGCTCCGGGACAGCGGCGCGGACATTCCGAAACTCGCGGTCATGACAAAGACTACGGAAGACCTTCTGACCCTTCTCTCGGTTTCCGCAGCGTGGAAGCGCGGTGCCGATCGTCCCTTTGTCCTGATCGGGATGGGCCCGCACGGTGTGCTGAGCCGCATTTCGGGTGCCGAATTCGGCTCCTGCCTGAGCTTCGGCGCGCTCCGAGAGAGCTCTGCGCCCGGCCAGCTTCCCGCCCGGGAATTAAGGCGTATCTTATCTCTCTTGCCGGAATATCCTGTCCCGGACACGGCGGAGCCCCGCAAATAAAAAGGGCAGGTCCCGCTCCGCCCGTATGAAAAAGCGGTCCCGCAGGGGAAGTTCCCGGTAGTAGCGCCTGTTTCGCGGCGAGAAGATCTCGCCGTAATCCCGCAGATTAACCCGCGTCAAGAAGTAGACACGCCGCGCAGCCGATACCGCCTCGCGGTGATAACGACCGCCGCTCTCCCGGTCAAAGGCGCGGTAGAGCTCGCGCATCGCACGGGCATAGCGGTCCTGCTTCTGTTTCAAATCGCCGCTCTTCATCTCCTCGGTCCAGGAGCCGGATCCGTGGAAACGGTACACGCTGTCAAAGCGGTCCGCATAGTGGCAGTAGCCCTTGAGGGCGGCGAGCAGTTCCAGCGGTCTGTCTCCGACCGGGCAGCGGAAATACCAGTCGGGCAGCTTTTCCACCACCTCGCGGCGCAGGAGCATGGCCCCGAAGGGGAAACTCCCGGCCTTGTCGACCAGTTCCGAGGGGCTTAAATCGCGGTCGCCGCGGTAGGGGCGCATGAGATTCCGGTTCACGAGTTCGCCGCGGTCATTTTGCACCGCCGCCGCGTGCACCGTCATCGAGCAGTCCCTATGCGCCTCCAAGTAACGCACTTGCCGCTCCAGTTTATCCGGCTCGCACCAGTAATCGTCGCAGTCCATCAGGGCGATATACTTGCCGCGTGCCCGCGGGAAATTAAAGATTCCCGAGATGTTTTGCTTCCCCCGGCTGTACTGATTCTCCGCCTGTAAAATCGGAAAAATTTTGTCCGGATAGCGGGCGGCATAGCGCCGTATGATATCCGCGGAGCCGTCGGTCGAAGCATCGTCGTGAATC
>CAJPKN010000175.1 GCA_905370385.1 Stomatobaculum longum | reverse complement strand
CGGATATTCCGGGCGGGGTACTGGCACAGCTCGGCAACAAAGTGCAACATGCGCTTCGCGCTTACACCCCGGCAGAACAGAAGGGCGTCAAGGCAGCGGCCGATTCCTTCCGAAAGAACCCGGCCTTCGACACGGCGGAAGCCCTGCAGGGCTTAAAGACCGCAGAGGCGCTGATATCCTTCCTCGATGAGGGCGGTGCGCCGGAGGAAGTGCGGATTGCATCCATACTCCCGCCGCAGTCCAAGTTCGGCGCTTTGGATGCCATCACGCAGCAGGCGGCGATTTTGACCAGTACCCTGCGTGAGAAGTACGCGAATGAAATCGACCGCGAGTCGGCGTATGAGTTACTGTTAAAGCGTGTCGACGAAGAAGCGGCAGCTGCGGCGAAGGCAAGAGAAGAGGCCGAGGCAGAGAAGCAGGCGGCGAAGGAAGCGGCGGCGGCCGAGAAACAGGCGGCAAAGGAAGCAGCGGCAGCCGAACGACAGGCAGCGAGAGAGGCGGCCGCAGCGGAGAAGCAGGCGGCGAAGGAAGCGGCAGCGGCAGAGCGCGAAGCAAAAAAGAAGGCGACACAGCAAAAGCGCGTCGTCGCCTCTATCGGAAGCTCGGTCACCGGAACCATCGGCAGAGAGGTCGGCAAGCAGCTCGGTAAGAGTGCGGGCGGCAGTTTCGGCAAGCAGCTCGGCGGAAATGTCGGTGCAAGCCTCGGACGCGGTCTCTTGAAGACACTGTTAAAGTTCTGATGCGACTTACAGCGGTTTTGTTTGATTTGGACGGCACGCTGACCGAGTCGGGCGAGGGCATTATGAATGCAGCGCGTGCCGGACTTTCGGCGGTCGGTAGAGAGGCGGGAGACAGTAAGATGCTCAAAAAACTGATCGGGCCGCCGCTCTCCGAGGGCTTTTCACAGATTTACGGACTCGGAAGCGAAGAAATACCGAACGCGATTCGCGCATTTCGAGCCTATTATGAGAGCCAGGGCATTTTTGAAAACAAGCTTTACCCGGGGGCGGCGGAATTGCTGCAGACACTTGAGGTGAGCGGCAAAAAACTGTATCTTGCAAGTTCCAAACCGGAGTTTCAGGCGAAACGGGTGCTCGCACATTTTTCACTCGACACATTTTTTGCGGGTGTTGCGGGCGGTGATGACAGCCGTGACGGCGGAGACAAGGAAAAAATCATGGCGCGGCTCATTTCGGCGTACGCAATCGATGTAAGAAGTGCTGTTATGGTCGGAGATCGCGCCTACGATGTGCGCGCGGCACGCAGCATGGGTATGCCGAGTATCGGTGTCGACTACGGCTACGGAAGCCGGAGAGAGTTGGAAGAGGCCGGCGCAAGCTATATTGTTTCTTCGATACATTCTCTGCAAGAACTCCTCATGCGAGGGCTGAACGAATAAAAGACCGGAAGAAAGGGAGGCCAGTTATGATAGAGCTTGGCGCAATGAAACGAGACAGTATTGTGAAGTTGTGTGAAGACAGCCGCATTTCACTGGTGCGAGCTGCCGCGGAGGGAAAGGGTAGAGCATTTGTGCCGACCTTGGAAAGTCCTTCCTGCTGCCTGGTTCTGACCGGCGGGTTCTCTTATCTGGTCGGCATGCCACCGCGCGGCGCGGCCTCTCTGGACCTCTATCACGTATTGGCAAAGGAGTGCGGGGATACCAGCATACTCGCGGAAGATGTGCGCTGGGATGAATGGATTGAAACGAAATTTTCGGGGCGGTTCCGCACGGTTTCACGTTATCTCCTGCGTGCGCCGGAAGAGGGCTTTGACTTTAAAGCCTTAGAGCTGCGAACCGAGGTGCCTGCGGAGTATGAGATTCGTGAGGTCACTGCGCCGCTCTTCAAGCGCCTCGGTGAGCTTCGCTTCAGTGAAAATCTGACGGCGAGTTTTGCGGATGCGGATGTTTTTGCGGCCTACGGCATCGGCTACGTCGCCCTGCAAGACAAAGTTCCTGTCAGTGCCTGCCTTGCGTATGTGCACAGCGAGGAAATTATGGATGTGAAGGCGGCCACGGAGAAGGGCTACCGGCACAAAGGACTGGCTTCGGCCTCCGGCGCCTCGCTTTTGCTCCGCTTCAAGGAGAAGGCCAGAATTCCGGATTGGGATGCGGACAGCCTTTTTTCGGCGAGCCTCGGCGAGCGCCTCGGTTATCACACGGAGCGCGAGTATAAGGTCTATCAAATCGCGGTCGAATAAACAACTTTACGCCCGGGATAAAGCGTCGTATAATACAGCTATAGCAAACAGCACCTGAAATGTACGACAATCTTACCAATTTTGAACCTGCAATTTTACGACAGGGAGACATAAGATACAGAGTCGGATGTCAGGCCACGTTCGGTGGAAGACAAATGGCTGTGTTCGGTCACCCACCTGGCACTGCCAGGCGTCAATACGTAAGACCGGCATTTTGGGGCTGTTTTTTATGAAGAAAGAGCAGCATTTGGCTGCTCTTTTTGTTGAGCAAGGAAGGGATATGATTAACGATCAAAATCAAAAACACGTTTCTTGGGGCATCACAGCCTTTGCTGTCATAGCGGCGGCACTCTTTTTCTCCTTTGTCTTAGAGCATTTGGGACCGATTACGGTATTCCTCGGAAAACTGGTCGATATACTGATGCCTGTCATCTACGGTGCGGTCATGGCATTTTTGATGGCCCCCACCTATCAACTCGTATCTACTTTGGTCGCAGGGTGGTTGAGACCGGGGAATGCGGCGAATACGCCTGTGGGCAAAGCTGTGATGGCAAAATTTCGCAGCGGTTCCAGCACGAAGTTCTT
>CAJPKN010000174.1 GCA_905370385.1 Stomatobaculum longum | reverse complement strand
CTCGCACAGAAGAAAAAGGAGATTGAGAGCTATGGCTATTGCAGTTAAGCTCCCTTTTTCCCTTTCGGTGATACGCACGAGCTACATCGACAAAAACGGGGCCGCAATCAGGCGAAGAGCGGAGGCGACACGCTTTGTCACGGTGCCGACCGCCAACAGTCTCACGACAACGCCCACAATTTCGGTGAAGGAGAACGAGGGCGTGGCCTTCTTATTCCGCTCGGAAGATACGGCGGCAAAGCTCTATCTACCCTGCCTGGATGCGGCGCTCGATCAGCGCTTTGTGGAGAGCGATGCGGCGGGCGATTACATTACCCCCTCGGACCGTCCGTTTCAGCTCTGCGGCGGCGGGCAGGAGGGGCTCCTGGTGGAGCGCATGCTGTTTTTTGTCGAGGCGGCGGGGCAGCGCTACTACGGAAACTTTGCCGTGCAGCCGCGACAGTTGGAGTCCGGAGAATGGCAGCTCATGCAACAAGAGCTGGAAGAAGAATTCGAAGGTTTAAGCCGGGTCTGGAAGAAGGGGACAGAGGGGCGCGGCATAGGCGGTGAGCAGGCGCTGCCGCTCCGCGCGTTTCGGGACTTGGAGCGCCTTCAGGCGCACGAGAGCAAGGTCTTTGCCGCAATACGGGATATCATAGAGCAGCCGCGCTATGCGATTAAGACGAGTTACGAAAAGGAGCCGGTACAAGCCGGCGGCAGAGTGGATGCCAAGAGCATGCGCAGCAATCTATCTCGCGGTGGCATCTCCCACGTGCAGTTGATTCCGAAGAAGCGGCTCGACTACGACATTGACGAAAATCGCATGCTCCGTATGATGGCGGAGCGGATTCTGGCAAGGCTCGCGGGTTTTCAGCAGTACACGGAAGATGCGCAACTCAGCGGCGGGCGGATGCGGGAATTTACCGAGACGGTGCGGCGCTACCGCCATCTGCTGAATGCGCTCCGCAATATGCCCTGGTATCCGGAGATTTCGGGGCGGCAGGTCTATGCGGTTTCGCAGGCCATGCTGGCGGACAATCGCTACTACATACTGTACTGTCTGCATCTATCGCTCGAACGGGATCATCTCGGGCTCACCATGCGGGAGATATACCGCCTGAGTTATCAAAAGAGCAGCTTGCTATACGAACTCTGGTGCTATTTTAAACTGCGGCATGTGCTCGAAGACTTTGCGACCGAGACAGATCGGGAGGAGAGCTACGAGGTCGGTGAGGACGGCGGTTTTTCGCTTCGGGACGGGAGCCGGGTCTGCTACGAAAACGAGGAGGTGCGCCTCGCGCTGGTTTATAACCAGACTCTCGGAGAACGCAGCGCGGACAGAGAGCGGGATCCGCTCTACTTTGCGACAAGTCACAACGGAAGAAACCACAATCATCCCGACCTTTTATTGCACATTTTCAGCAAGAAAACAGGCTGGTATGTCGGCAGCATCATACTGGAGTGCAAGTACCGAAAGGTGCGGCAAATCTGGGCGGGGGAGCGCTCGAGTCTCGGGCAGCTGGAGACCTATTATAAGAATGCGTGCAGCGACGAAATTTACGGCGGAATCGGCAAGCTGTTGCGTACCAATCCGGTGTGCGGTGTCATGGCGCTTACGCCGGACACGAGTACTGCGCCGATTCGGTCCGATCATTTTCCGCTGGAGACCTTTGCTCTTAGGCCCGGTAAGGAGAACCGCACGCGCCACGCGCTCTCCGCACACATCCGGGAACTGATCGAAAAAGCACTGAAAGCCGAGGAAGTTTTCTCGCGCTAAGGTGGTTCCTGTATTATACTGATAAGCACAGACACTGTGATTCGGAAAGGAGTTTTTATGAAGAAGGCAATCGTGACCAAGAACGCACCGGCAGCAATCGGACCCTACTCGCAGGCAATCGAGGCAAACGGAACCCTCTTTGTCTCGGGGCAGATTCCGCTGGATCCGGCGACCGGAGAGTTCTCTGCGGATGATATCAAGGGACAGACCACACAGGTGTTCCGCAATATCGCCGCCATCCTCAAAGAGGCGGGACTCGGCTTTGAGCATGTGGTGCAGGCGACGGTTTACCTCGCTGACATTGCGGATTTCGCGGCGATGAACGAGGTCTATGCCGAGTTCTTCGAGGCACCTTATCCGGCGAGAGCGGCATTCCAGGTCGCGGCGCTCCCGAAGAACGCAAAGGTTGAGATTGCAGTCACGGCAGTGCGCGCATAAAGCGAAGCATTCGTGACGAAGCACAGCAGAGCATAAGAAACAAGGGCAAGATACGCGCTGGGAAGGAATGTAACAGAGTTTGGGTAGCGATTTGTTGGTTTAAGAAAGGAGCAAGCAGATATGGCTTTTGACATCACCCCTTATATCGACATGAAACCTTCTGCGGTTCGGAAGCTGATTCGGGAAGGGAAGATTGACTTCCCGACCGCCGGCATGTGCCGCGGCTATGCCCAGGCGAACCTGGTCATTTTGCCCGGGGAGTATGCGGCCGATTTTGAGCGCTATGCCGAGAAGAACCCCTTTGCCTGCCCTGTGCTGGAAGTGATTAAGGGAAGTCCCGACACCCATGCGATGGGCGAGGGCGGAAACATCTGCAGCGATGTGCCGCGCTACTGGGTGTATGAGAACGGCGCGGTAAGTAAGGAGCTCACCGATGTCACCGAATACTGGAAGGAAGGCTATGTGGGCTTTTTGATCGGTTGCTCGTTCTCGTTTGAGGAGGCTCTCATGGCGGCGGGCGTTCCGGTTCGCCACATTGAGATGAAGCGAAACGTTCCCATGTTTAAGACCAACATTCAGACCGAGAAGGTGGGACCCTTTGAGGGTCCCATGGTCTGCTCCATGCGTCCCATGACCCCGGAGCAGGCAGAGAAGGCCTATGA
>CAJPKN010000173.1 GCA_905370385.1 Stomatobaculum longum | reverse complement strand
CACGCCGGACTGCTTCAAGGTGAGCGGCCGCGGCGAGCTGCACCTCTCGGTCTTAATTGAGAACATGCGCCGCGAGGGCTTTGAGTTCGCGGTTTCGAAGGCAGAGGTCATCTATCACTTCGATGAGCGCGACAAGAGACTGGAGCCGATGGAGATTGCCTTTGTCGACGTCCCGGATGAGTTTACCGGTGCGGTTATCCAGAAGCTGACCTCCAGAAAGGGTGAGCTCATCGGCATGACGCCGATTCACGGCAACTATACTCGCCTTGAGTTCAACATTCCGTCGCGCGGCTTAATCGGTTACCGCGGTGAGTTCATGACGGACACCAAGGGCAACGGTATTCTGAATACCGAGTTTGAGGGCTACGGTCCCTACAAGGGCGATATGTTCTACCGCAAGGCGGGCTCCATCATTGCGTACGAGAGCGGTGAGGCGGTTGCCTACGGACTTTTCCAGGCGCAGGAGAGAGGCCAGCTCTTTATCGGTGCGGGCGTCAAGGTCTACGCGGGTATGATCATCGGTCAGAGCGGCAAGTCCGAGGACGTTGAAGTCAATGTCTGCAAGACGAAGAAGCTCACCAACACCCGTGCATCCGGCTCGGACGATGCGCTGAAGCTCGTCACGCCGAAGGTCATGAGCCTTGAGCAGTGCCTCGAGTTCATCGATACAGATGAGCTCCTCGAGGTCACACCGGAGAATCTTCGCATCCGGAAGAAGATTCTGGATCCGACGCTCCGTAAGCGCTCTATGATTAAGCAGAAGCAGAATTCGTAACAGAGAGAAAAGGCAGCGGCCGTAAGGCCGCTGCCTTTTTTGCTACTGTAGAGCTAACGCTGGGACTGAGAGATGGTGACAAGTGACTCATTTTGTGCGTATAATGCTAGAGCAAAAGTCGGGTATTTGTCAGAGGAGGCGTGGTGGGATGAACAAACAGCAGTTGGCCGCAAAAATCTGGGAGTCGGCAAATCAGATGCGCTCCAAGATTGAGGCGAATGAATATAAAGACTATATTCTGGGTTTCATTTTCTATAAATATCTCTCCGAGCAGGAGGAGAAGTGGCTGTACAGCAAGGGTTATGAAGCGGAAAATATCCAGGAATATGTCAACGAAAATGCGCCCGATGCTTATTCCGGCAAGAGTAACCTGCAGCAGAATCTCGGCTATTTTATTGCCTACGAGAATCTATTCTCAACCTGGATTCAGAAGGGTGTGGACTTTTCGATTGACGATGTGAGCGTGGCGCTCTCTGCGTTTAACCGCCTGATTTCGCCGACGCATAAAAAAGTCTTTGAGGGAATTTTCCAGACGCTCGAAGTTGGACTCTCGAAGCTCGGCGAAAATGCGAAGATGCAGAGTAAGGCGGCGAGCGATCTGATTCATCTGATTGACGAGATTCCGATGAGTGGCAGGCAAGATTACGATGTGCTCGGTTTTATCTATGAGTATCTCTTGGAGAAGTTTGCGTCCAATGCCGGCAAGAAAGCAGGTGAATTCTATACACCGCATGAAGTTTCTCTGCTCATGTCAGAGCTGATTGCCGAACATCTCCGCGGACGGCAGGAAATTCGAATCTATGACCCGACCTCCGGTTCTGGTAGCCTTTTAATCAACATCGGCAAGACGACCGCCAAGTATCTGGAACACACAAATGCCATCCGCTACTATGCGCAAGAATTGAAGTCGAATACCTATAACCTGACGCGGATGAACCTCGTGATGCGCGGCATCCTTCCCGACAATATCATCACCCGCAACGGCGACACGCTCGAGGACGACTGGCCCTATTTCGATGAGAGCGATCCCACAAGCACCTACGAGCCGCTCTATGTGGATGCGGTGGTCTCGAATCCTCCCTATTCGCAGCGCTGGTCACCGGAAGGCAAAGAAAACGATCCGCGTTATGCGGATTACGGACTTGCACCCAAGGCAAAGGCGGACTATGCCTTTTTGTTGCACGACCTCTATCACCTGAAACCGGACGGCATGATGACCGTTGTGCTGCCGCACGGTGTGCTGTTCCGCGGCGGTGAGGAGGGGAAAATCCGCCGGAAGTTAATTGAGCTGAACCATATCGATGCGATTATCGGTCTGCCCGCCAATATTTTCTTTGGGACAGGTATCCCGACCATCATCATCGTGCTGCGGCAAAAGCGAAAGAATACCGATGTGCTGATTGTCGATGCCTCCAAGGGCTTTGAGAAAGACGGCAAGAGCAACCGGCTTCGCGCGTCGGATATACGCCGCATTGTCGATACCGTGCGGGAGCGGAAAGACACAGAAAAGTACTCACGCCGCGTGAGCCGCGAAGAAATTGTGCAGAACGGGTACAATCTGAACATCCCGCGCTATGTGGACTCTTCGGAGCGCGCGGAAAGTTACGATATCTATGCTTCGATGTTCGGCGGCATCCCCGCTGAGGAGCTCTCGAATTTTGATGTGTTCTGGCAGGTATTCCCTTCGTTAAAAGGAGAGCTCTTTGCCGGGGATGGCTATCTGTCCTTAAAGACAGAAAATGTGAAAGAGACCATCCACGACAATCGCGATGTCAACGCGTTTCTCCGAACAAGCGAGGCGGCCTTTGCGGATTTTGGTGCGGAGATGGACAAGGCATTGATTGACAATGCGCTGCAGCTCTCGATTCCGAAGGTGCAGGAGGCTCTCGCCGCCGATATTTTCCGGCGCTTTGAAGCGCTGCCGCTGCTCGATGCCTATTGGGCGTATGAGCTCTTTGCGCACCACTTTACTGAGATCTCGGGGGATCTTGAGATTCTTCAGAGCGAGGGAATGCAGGCCGTGCGGCAGGTAGACCCGAACATGGTCATCAAAAAGCGGAACGGTAAAGACGCCGAAGTGCAGGAA
>CAJPKN010000172.1 GCA_905370385.1 Stomatobaculum longum | reverse complement strand
GCTCATCCATCAAGAAGACCTTCGGGTCGCGCACCATTGCTCTGCCGATTGCGACGCGCTGTCTCTGACCGCCCGACAGCGCCTTCGGCTTTCTCTCGAGGAAGCGGGTAATATCCAAAATCTCTGCGACCTCGCGCACTTTTCGGTCAATTTCATCCTTCGGCGTCTTTTTGAGCTTTAAGGCAAAAGCCATATTCTGATAGACGGACATGTGCGGATAGAGGGCATAGTTCTGAAACACCATTGCGATATCTCTGTCCTTTGCCGCAACATCATTGCAGAGTTTACCGTCAATGAGCAGTTCTCCCTCCGAAATTTCCTCCAGGCCTGCGACCATACGCAAGGTTGTCGACTTGCCGCAACCGGAAGGTCCCACAAGCACGATAAACTCCTTGTCCTTGATCTGCAGATTGACATCGTGGACCGCCGTGACCTTATTGTCGTAGATTTTCTTGAGATTTTTGATAATTACCTCGGACATCTCATGCCTTCCTTTCTTCCTGCGGAGCAATCAGTTCATACTTTTCCACATCAATCAGTGCTGCCGCACCCTCCGCTTCAAAGCTGATGCCCCGGGCATCCTGCGGCGTGTAGAGCTTAAACGCGGCCGCCTGTTCTCCCTCTCCCACGAAGAGCTCCAGACTGTGTTTATCCAAAACAATGCGGAGCTTCACGCTATGATTGTCCGCTTGGATGAGGAAGTCACGCGAGTTCACGATGTCCCGCGGAAAACCGCTGTGCAAACGATCCACCCGCATCGTCTGTGTCTCTGCCTCGTAGCGAATCGTCGTATAAAAGGCTCCGCCCTTTGCCACATGAATCTTGAAATAGCGGAAGGGCTGCTCTGCAACCGCCGGCCGCACACGCACCGTCATGTCAAGCACGCGTCCTTCGACGCCCGGAAGACTGATTTCTCGCTCTACCGAAACATTCTCATAGGCGACACGCTCTCCGCGATACCGCTCGAGCTCACGAACCGGTTGCTGTAATACACGGCCGTTCCGATAAGACAGCTCTCTCGGCAACGTCATTTCTCCGAAGTAACGCGCCCCCGCGGGCACAGCGGAGGAAGACGCCCAACTCTGCATCCACCCTATCATTACCCGCCTGCCGTCCTCTGTCAGCAAAGTCTGCGGCGCGTAAAAATCCGTGCCGTAGTCAATGGCGCGCGCATAGCTGCGATGAAACTCCTTTTTCTCCCGGTCAAACGCGCCGACCAGCATAATTGCATTGTCACCCGGGTGAAACTCCAAGCCCTCCGCCAGCATTTCCTGCGGACTGACAATCAAAATCTGACGATCGCCGAGCGCAAAGAAATCCGGGCACTCCCACATTTTACCGTAGACGTTTTCGCATTTTGCGAGAATCGAAACAAACTCCCAGTGCAAACCGTCCCGGCTCTGATAGAAAAGGATTTGGCCGCTTCCGTCCGCCGCGCGATTGCCCACCACCATGGAAATCGTACCGTCCGGCTCACACCATACCTTCGGATCGCGGAAATCTTCCGCACTTCCGCCTTCCGGCACATCGTGTTCATCCAGCACCGGGTTCTTTTCATACTTATGATAGTCGACACCGTCGCCGAAGGCCACACATTGGGTCTGGCGCACCTCGGACTTGCCATCCTCCGTGCTCTTATTCTTAACGCCCGTATAGACCAGTAACTGCCTGCCGTCGGGAAGCGCAAGCGCACTGCCCGAGAAGCATCCATCAGCGTCCGCTTCCGTATCCGGCGCAAGCGCCGCGGGAAGTCTCTCCCAGCGGATAAAATCCTTTGTTTTTGCATGGCCCCAGTGCATCGGTCCCCAGTGCGTCGCATAGGGGTAATACTGATAAAACAGGTGGTACTCTCCTCGGTAAGAGGAAAAACCGTTGGGGTCGTTCAGCCATCCGATTCCGCAGGACAGATGAACCGCCGGTCTTTCCTCTTCCGTGACAGAGGGCACATGCACCGCTTCATATTCACGCGCCTCGCGCAGTGCATTTTCTTTTTTCATCATTCTTATTTCTTTGCCGCAAGGTAGCGGTCATACGCTGCCTGGTAAACCTTTAACAGTTCGTCCATACCGCAGCTGTCAACCAGCTTCTTCTTATAAGCTTCCCACTCCGCATCGGTCGGGCCTCCGTCCTTAATCCAAAGGCCTTCCTGCTCTGCAACCACGTTCTCAAAATCGGTGCGGTAACGATCAATCGTCTCAAGCTCCTCTGACGTAAAGACACAGTCGACCGGGTAGGTCGTATCGTTCTTGACCTGCGGCATCCACACATCGTAGAGATCGGTGAGACGCTCAACCGCACGGTCTTCCATGTGGAAGTTGTCTCTGTAGTAGGAGGAGAGGATGAGCTTCGGACCTGCGACTTCATAGGTGCTCTTCAGCTCGCCTGCGCCCTTGCCGAACTTTGCACGCGCCTCTGCCTCGGTAATCGAATTCCACACGCCGTTTGCATCCTTATCGGTGAAGTAAACGCCGATCGGGCCGTACTGCAGCTGCATCACGGTTTCGCCGTCGTACCACTGATCGAAGAACTTGAGGAGGTTAACCGGGCTCTCGCACTTGCTCGTAATCGAAAGGTTTCCGCTCGAAGTTCCGCCACCTGTGCGAACCGTGACATTGTTGGTTCCGGAGGGGCCGTTCAGCACCGGCAGGAACACATAGTCTTTTGCATAATCTCCCATGAGCTCGTCAATGTACCACCAAGTCGATACACCCACATAACCCTGCTGGCACTTACTCATGAGCTGGGTATCGGACTGCGAGAACATCTCCACGTCCATCAGACCTTCCGCATACCAGTCGTGGAAGTAGGTCAGGGCTTCACGATAACCGTCATCGTCACTCACAAAATTGACCTTGCCGTCGGGCATCAGGAC
>CAJPKN010000171.1 GCA_905370385.1 Stomatobaculum longum | reverse complement strand
TGCCGCCGGGAATAAAGGGAAGAATGTTCGACTTCCGCACGCCGTCCTTGGTGAGGCGGGAGGAATTGATGCAGATGTAGCCGCAGCCGCCCTCCGAGCGGAACGCGCCCTCCAGAAAGTCCATCTGGCCGCCGATGCCCGAGAGCTGCATGCCGTTAGCCGACTCTGCGTTCTCCTGTCCCATGAGGTCCACCTGCACGCCGCCGTTAATGCTGATGACGCGGCTCAGCTTCCCGATGCGCGCCGGGTCATGGATGTAGTCAATCGAATCCGGGCGGAAGAGCTTCGGATTCTCGCGGAGCCAGTCGTAGAATGCAGCGCTACCCATTGCAAGGTTAAAGCTGCTGAGTCCGGTGTCGAACTCCTTCCGGGCATTCGTGAGCTTGCCTGCGAGGTAGAGCTTCCGATAAGCGTCGCTGATGGTGCCGGTGTGGCAGCCAAGATCCTTTTTGTCGGAGTCCGCGAGGGCGGAAGCAATTGCAAAGGGAACCGTGCCGACACCGAGCGAGAGCACGGCACCGTCCGGAATTTCGTTTACCACGAGTTCCGCAATTGTTTGATCGATCTCCAAAGGCGCGCGGTAAGTGCGCTCGGGCAGCGGCGAGTGCGTGCCCTCGACTATCATATCCGCATCGTCGAGGCGGCAGAGGTTGGAGCCGTCGACCCCCGGCAGGAAGGGAAGGTGCTCGTTGATCTCAAAGATGACCGTCTTTGCGCTTGCAATGATGGTCTTCCAGAGGTAGCAACCCGTGCCGAGGCTCACATTGCCGTCGGCATCCGGACGGGATACCGGAACAAAGGCAAAGTCCGAGCGGAATTTCCCCTGCCGATAGAGGAAGGGGACCAGGCGAAGCGCAATCGGGACAAATTCGATGCGACCGGCACGGTAGAATTTGCGCTCGTAGTCGCCGAGATGTGTGCTCTCATAGCGGAAGGACTGTCCCTCCGAATCTGCCTCGAGGACTGCAATCTTGGGGGCAATGACGAGACCGCCGCGCACGGTCACATTGCGTACCGTGCCGCAGCGCGCCGCAAGCGCCGTGTCCAAAAGTTCGGGAAAGCTTCCGCCGAAGCCGTAGTCAATATAATCACCGTCCCGTACGGCGCGAACCGCTTGCTCCGCCGTGACATAGTTTGTTCTTCCGGTCATGGGTATATCTCCTTTTTTTATTGTCAGAATAGCGGGAAGTGCAGGGAAAGTCAATCTGAGCGCAGTGCAAAGGGGAGAAACAGCTTGACTAAAGTAAATAAATAACATAAAATTTGTACTATACTACCGCATGAATCACAGGGAGAAAACGGAAATTAGCGCCAAAGATAAGGCGGTAGTTACATAACGATAGTTTGATAAAAGACAATTGTTAAAGAAAAAAGAACAATCAGGCTTTCGAGAGGAGAGGCAAGATGAGAAGTGGACGCGCGCAGGCTTATCAGAGAGGCATCGCAGTGACAATCGCAGCGCTTGTTTTACTCGGTACCGGAGGGTGCGGCAGTAGAACGGCGGACGGCAAGCAGGCGAGTCAAAGCGTAGAGTCCGGGGAAACGCAGGCATTCTCGAGCCAACGAAAGCAGGAGGCACAAAAAGAAACGAACGAAAGAGAGCAGCTTTCCGAGCCTGCGGAGACAGAGGTTCATGAGTCCCTGTACACTGCGGAGGAAAGCGCTGCGGAGGAAAGCACTGCAGAAGAAAGTACCGCAGAGGAGCAAAGCGAGGCAGCGCGCGAGCCTGCCGAGACCTTAACTGCGGAGGAACAGCGTGCTTTACAGGAAAGCGTGGAAGCGGCAATGCGAGACTCGGAGATGTTTCGGGAGCATAGGGAGCGCTTAAAGCCGGGCCTCGACGAGATAAAAGAAATGAATCAGCAAATACTGACTCAAAAATATTGGAAATACGGAGATAAGCTGACACCGTACTATGATTTTGATGTCTCTTGTTTCGGCGACAAAAAATATGAAGAGCTCGCCGGAAGCAGTCAAACAGAAAAATACGCGGGTACCAACCAGCTGATTAACTCTTATTATCGATGGAATCCCACCAGACAAAAGGACAATTACATGTCCTTTGTTTATCGCGAGTTTGTGGAGCGAGAGTATCAAAAACTGTTTGCGGAAATTTACGGCGAAGAGAATGTCAAACTGGTCTGCGAACCGCTGGCATACTTTTGGACGGATGAGACGATCGACGGAACGACAAGTCTCAAGGACTATATGACACTTGTAGATGAGCAGGAAATCGTGGCGCTGGTCAAGGGAGAAGAGAAGGATAAGAAGAAAGCCATGCGGAAGCTGGACCGCTTGCTCACGGAGCGCGGTTGGGGCATAAACCTCATGATTTACTATGTCACGGACGAGCAATTTGCGGAGGCTGATATGGCCGAAGTCCTGCGCAGGGGCATTTACGACGGCAGCTGCATTTGCCAGGGCATTGTGAGCCGCAATCCGCAGCGGAGAGAACGGCTCTACCAAGATTGGCGGGTCGGAAGCCCCATGCCGGATCTCTGGGCGCTGCGGAAAGAAAAGTTTGAGGATCCGAAGAGAATTCAAACACAATATCAACTCTACAACTACCTCTTGGATTTGCCGCTCAAAAAACTGGGTGTCAATACGGGGTGGACCATAGAGCATGTGGTGAAGAAGGCAGAACTCAGAAAAGATCAACTCAATACAGTGGAAAGCAACGCGCTTGCCGGCATTCAGCGCATCCTGAAAAAGGGAGATTATGAAGACTTAAAGAACACCCGTGTTTTGATGGTTTCCTACCGGAGCGGACACGGAGGCCCTATGGTTACGGAGGAGTTTGCAAACCAAACGGAGCTCTGGAAGGCAAGCAACGAGCACATAAACCTCTATCTGGAGTTCTGGCCGAAGGAGACCGTCGGCTTTGCGGAGGGAACTCT
>CAJPKN010000170.1 GCA_905370385.1 Stomatobaculum longum | reverse complement strand
GGCAACCACCGCAATGAGGGCGGAGACCAGTATGGTGATCGGCACCAGCGCAAAGAGGAAGTGTACCGTACGCGAAAAGACGCTCAGGCTCACGCGAAGCGCAAAGAGATAACCGAGTCCCGCGCCGAGCGCACCGCCGAGTACACCGAGCATGGCCCCTTCACCGAGAAAGTCTTTGACCACACTCTCGTTCGATGCGCCGAGTGCCTTTTTTAAGCCGATTTCCTTCCTCCGCTCGGTCACAACAGCCATCATCGTCGTCGAAACACATATCATCATGATGCAGAGGACAATCACCGTGACAATCCAGACCAAGGCCTGCAATTTTTTGAGGACCGTATCCTGGGAAGCCGTGACACGTTTTACCGCCTGCGGCAGCAGACTTGAATCCGCGGCGGCAATTTTCCGCACGAGCTGATTCAATTCCGCCTGCTCCATCTCGACGCTGCATTCAATGACATCCGGTCCCTGATTGCCGATGATGCCGGTCAAATCTTCCATGCTCATAAAAATGAGCTCTTCTTCCTTCCCGCCGGTTGTCACGGTTCCGGAGACAAAGAAATCGGTCGCGGTCTCCTGACCGTCCCCCTTTGAGGTGTTCACCGTGAACTTGTCACCGATATTCAGTTTCAGTGTCTTTGCGATCTCATGGCCGAGCAGGACTTCCCTCGACTTTTCCGGCCAGTTTCCGTGAATCAGCCAGTAGGGACTGTTTTGCTTTGCGCCCGCAAGATCCGTGCCTGCGAGCAGATAGGGCTGTTCGCGCACTTTGGCGTTATGGTAGAGGTAGGGGGCCATTCCGACCAATTTATCCGCCGGTATGGTATCCCGAACTTCTTTGACCTGCGCCTCGCTGAGAGAGCCGCCCGACTCTGTCGGCATAATCAGTAGATTCGCACCGTAGGAACGAAACTCCTTGCCCATCTGGCGCGGGATGTCATAGTAGATGGTCACGAGTCCCGAGAGCACCGTGGCCCCCATCGCAATCGCGAGGAGTGCCGTAATCATGCGAGAACGCCGTCTGGCCAGCGAGGCCATCACCATGTGAAAGTACATGCGGCGGCGGCTCATTTTCCGCTCCCGCGGCTGTTTCTCTTTATTTTCCATGCAGAACCTCCGTCGGATTCAGATGCAGCAGGTAGCGTATGGCCGGTATGCTGCCGAGCAAGGTCACAAAGAAGATCAGCAGGGCGACAATCGGAATTACCATGGCTGCCGGCGGAATGGCCGAGCCAAAGACGCCGAAGCCGATCAGCTGGGTCAGCATAAGGCCCACGAAATAACCGGCCACGCCGCCGATCACGCCGGTCAGCATAATTTCCGTGAGTATGGTGCCGATGATACGCCCGTTGCTCGCACCGACCGCCTTCTCGAGACCTATCTCCGTGCGCCGCTCCATGACGGCAGCCGTCACAAGATTTGAGATGCCGAGTGCCGAACCGAGTAAGCTGAGCACCGTAATCAGTACCATGAGGAGCGTCGTCTTATTCAAGATATCGCCCTCGGATTCCGCAACCTGACGTATGGGCTTCGCGACCGAATCCGGAATAACTTCCTGAATCTGATAGCAGATGGAACTCACATAGGCCGTGCAGTACCAGACTTCCCACTCTTTGACCGTAAGGCTCAGCGGATTCTGCGCCGCCTTCCTCGCGAGCTCATTGTCCGGGGTTGTGAGCGCCGAAACTTCGATGCTGCTCACCACATTCTCCTTGCCCGCAAACGCCTGGGCGACCGGGAGCAGGCAGTAGATATACTGGTCCTCGTCGCTTCCGGAGCTGAAAATGCCTCTGACCACCATGGTCTTTGTCAGTTGATTGCTTTTTAGCTCCAGTTTATCGCCGACGGATAAATTGTTTCGAAGCGCATAAATCGATCCGACCATCACGCCGTCCGAATCTGTCTCGTCAAGCCACTCGCCGTTCATCTCCCACCAGCTCTTTAAATGCTGCATACCGGTGTCCACGGATTCACCTGTCGGCAAGTCCATGTGATGTTTGACCCAGGTACCGACCAGTCTTGTATTCTCGGCATTGCCGTTCACCTGCACCGTTGTGTTGAAATAGGGGGTGTAATCGACAATGTTAAAGGCCCAAAATATGGTCTTGATATTCCCGAGCTTCGACTCGTCGAGATAGCTCCGCTCCGCATCTGCCTCTTCGCCGATGCCGTAGAGATCGCCGAGCAAGGATGCATCCTTCGGAACGACATTGATGTTCGCGCCGTAGGTCTTTAATTCCTGGTTTACCTTATCGCCGACGCCGAGCATAGTGTTCAGCATCGCGGTCGAAAGACTCACGCCGAGCGCAACGGTAAACGCAATCATGAACATCTTGCTCTTTTGCCGGAATACGGCGCCCAATACCATGCGTAAAAACATAGCGCCCCCTTTACTTGAATACATAGGACAGCTTGTCAAGATCGGCCGTCTCTATGTATATCTTTTGATCGTGCACCAGATAGGGGAAGGGAATGGGATTGCATCCGCCGGAAAAGCCTATGGTGCCCTTGTTCATCACGACATCGCAGAGCTTGCAGACCACCTCGTTCTTCCGCTCAAAGTAGCCGGTCGGCCCGCAAATTTCGCAGGCATCGAGGCCCACACCGTAAGCGCTCTGTGATTTTTTAATCAGAATAAAGCGCATCTTGATGCCGTCCTTCGCGGTGTACTCATAGCGGTGCAGATGCTCATCCTGCAGGCTCTCAAGCGGCACGACAATGCGCCCGTCCTCAATCGCGTAATCCTCCGGCGCAGAGAGCGGAATTTCCCGCCCCGCATAGGACTTGAGCGCCGTGATACTCGAGAGATCAAGCGCAAGAAGCAGGGCAAAAAATGCGGCCCAGTGGCGCACGCGGCGGTGCCCCGCCTTCAGCTTTCTGAGTTCCGCCCGATTGCGATAGCTCTCCGTTACCCTCAGGTGCCGCA
>CAJPKN010000169.1 GCA_905370385.1 Stomatobaculum longum | reverse complement strand
GTTGAACTATTATGTCTACCAGGTGACACCCTATCTTCTCGAAGAGGGAGAGAAGTCGTGATTTATCTGGACCACGCGGCGACTGTGTCGCTCTGCCCGGAGGCACTCGAAGCCATGCTCCCGTATTTGACGGAGCAGTACGGAAACCCTTCGGCACTCTACGAGAGCGGCAGAAAAGCGCGGCAGGCACTCGCCGCGGCGCGGCAGAGTCTCGCGGAAACCCTGGGCTGCCTGCCGGAAGAACTCTATTTTACTTCCGGGGGAACCGAGGCGAATAACTGGGCGCTGCTCGCCGTCGCGGAAGCGGCGCGGGAGCGCGGGGACAAGCCTTTCCTCATTGCCACGGAGATTGAGCACCACGCGGTACTGGAGACCCTGCGCTACGGAAAGCAGGCGGGGCTCCTTGATTATGCGCTGCTCCCGGTTTCCCGAGAGGGGCGAACGGATCTCACGGCGGCGGAGGCGCTGCTCGAAAAAAGACCGGCGCTCGTCTCCTGCATGGGAGCCAACAATGAGACCGGGACCCTGCAGCCGCTCCGGGAACTGCTGGCACTCTGCCGCGAGCGGAATATTCCGTTGCACAGCGATCTCGTGCAGGTCTACGGCCAGCTGCCGCTCGGAGAACTTCTCGGGGAGGAACTCCCGGATCTCTTTTCGGTGAGCGCGCATAAGTTCGGCGGGCCGAAGGGCGTCGGCTTTCTCTACATCCGCCGCGGGCTCAAGGTCGGCGCCCTGCTGCACGGCGGCGCGCAGGAGAGAGGGCGGCGCGCCGGAACCGAGAATGTTGCCGGCATCGTCGGCATGGCGGCGGCCGCGCAGGCCGCACACGCCGCGCTCGCGGAGAGTGCGGCAAAGAAACGCAGGCTCTCGGAGCTCTTTTTAAGCCGTGTGCGCGAAGCGCTGCCGGGCGTTGTTCAAAACGGGAGCGCGGTAAAACGCCTCCCCGGGCACTTGAATCTCTGCTTTCCGGGTATCTCGGCGGAACTCCTGCTCATCCTGCTCGATCAGGCGGGCATTGCGGCGAGCGCGGGCGCTGCCTGCGCCTCCGGGGCGCTGGAGCCCTCCCATGTGCTCCTTGCGATGGGATGCAGTGAGCGGGAGGCAAGGTCTTCGCTCCGCTTCAGCTTCGGCGGGGAGAACACGGAGGAAGAAGTGAGAGAAGCGGCGGACATCGTCATCGACCGCGCAAATAAACTGAAGGAGGATGCGGCACCATGATCAGAGATTTTCAAATTGCACTGTTTCGACTTCGGGATTACGGAAAACTGCTGCGGCGGAGTCTGGGGCGTTTTATCGCCTTCTGCCTGATGCTCAGTATGTTTACTTGGCTTGCGATTTATGTGATTCCGGTCGGTTCTGCCTGGTTTCGGGTGGGCGGCGTGCGTCACTTCTTGGATGAGCACATTCCGGACTTCACGCTGGAGAACGGAAAACTCTCGATGCCGAAGGGCTTACACCTCGAGGGCGCGGACTATTACATTGACATCAACACGAGCCCGGAGAATAAGATTAATCTCGATGCGCAGGAAACCCGCACGCTGATGGCGCTTAAGTCGGTTGTGTTGCTCGGCGATGCCGATCAGCTCATCATGCAGAGTGAAGGAACGGGAATCGGGAGTCGTTATCAGCAGATTCGCTTTAACGAGATCTCGGGCTACTTGAACAAGGAGGTTCTGCTTTCGCTCACGCGCTATCTCTATGTGCCTATGGTGCTGGTAGGCATTTTTCTCTTCGTTGTGACGCTGATCGGCTTCTTTTTCTTCAACATGGTTGAGGCGTTACTCGGGCTGATTATCGCACGGGTGATGCGGGTACCGCTTCGCTACGGGGAGAGCTACCGACTTGCGGCGTATGCGAGGGCAACTTCCACCATTTTGGTAGGATTAATCAATCTTGCGGGCTTCGATACGGAGCTCTTGCTCTACCCGGCACTGGTGCTGGATCTCTTCATCTTTTACCGCGCGCTGCAGGCGGGACTTTTGCGCGACGAGGAGGCGGAGAGCGCACAGTCTGCGCGAGAGCTCAGCATACGCACCGCGCCCCGCGATGCGGCGGAAACTGCGGTCGATGTAAGAGATGCGGAATATAACGAGGCAGCGATAGGTACGGAGCCGACTGCGGAAGCGGAGAAGCCGGAGAACGGCGCAGCGCTCACACCGGAAGCGGCAGAGAACGGCGCGGCGAACACGTCGGAGTCCGGAGAGCCTGAGCCGCAGGATGCGGCTTTGCCGGACGGCGGGGCAGAGGAAGCAGACAAACCGACCCGCGAGGACATCACGCCGAGCGACGGCTGGAGTTTTTGAGTTTCGGATAGGGAGAGGAAGAACGGATGGGTAAGAAGGTGGTAGTCGGCATGTCCGGCGGTGTGGACAGCTCGGTCGCTGCCTACCTCCTGAAGGAGCAGGGCTATGAAGTAATCGGCGTGACCATGCAGATCTGGCAGAGCGAGACACAGTGCGAGGTGGAGAAAAAGGGCGGTTGCTGCTGCATTTCCGCCGTGGAAGATGCGCGCCGTGTGGCGGAGGTGCTGGACATCCCCTACTATGTGATGAACTTTCGCGCGGAATTCAAGCGCGATGTCATCGATTATTTTGTGCGGGAGTACCGCCTGGGGCGCACGCCGAATCCCTGCATTGCCTGCAATCGCTATGTGAAGTGGGAGGCGCTGCTTACGCGCAGTCTCATGCTCGGCGCGGATTACATTGCGACCGGGCACTACGCGCGGGTGCTGAAGCTTGAAAACGGGCGCTACGCGCTCGCAAGCTCCAAGACCGCCGCAAAGGATCAGAGCTATGCGCTCTATAACCTCACGCAGCGCCAGCTTGCCCATACCCTGATGCCGATCGGAGAGTACGAGAAGCCCGAGGTGCGCGCCATTGCGGCAGCGGCCGGCCTTCCGGTCGCTGCGAAGCCGGACAGCCAGGAAATCTGCTTTGTGCCGGACGGCGACTATGCGCACTTTATCGATGAGAGCACGGGGGAAAGGGCG
>CAJPKN010000168.1 GCA_905370385.1 Stomatobaculum longum | reverse complement strand
CCGCCGCACGGCAAGAAAGCAGGGCAAAAAGCAAAAGTTGAAATCCGCAAAAGATTTCCCTCTTTCATACTCTTCGTTGTCTTCGGTATAATGAAAATAATGAAGGAGGTAACTGTGAACCATGGAAAAATACACAAACCTCAAGGAAATGGTCTACAACGCCGTGCTGCAGGAGATTATCTCCGGCAAGTATCAGCCCGGCGATATTCTGAACGAGAAGAAACTGATTGAGAAATACGAAGTCAGCAAGTCTCCCGTCCGGGATGCCCTCATCTCCCTCTGCGCGGACGGCATAGTCCGGAGCATTCCCCGCTACGGCTATGAAGTGATACGCCTGACCCACATGGATATCTACGAGATGCTCCAGTACCGCGAGTTCCTGGAGGGCGGCATTTTACAAAGCAGCTATAAGCGCTTCGGCCCTTCGGAAATTGCGACCTTAAAGGAGCTGAACCGCGACTGCCAGCGGGACGATGTGGACCCCGTGCAGCACTGGCATTACAACATGGACTTCCACGCAAAGCTCATGGAATTCTGCGGCAATGAGTTCATCACCCGCAATGTGAAGCGCTGCATGTCACGTTTGCTCCGCGCCTACGCCCAACTCTACTGGAACCGTCGCGCCGATCGACTCCTCTCTTTCGATACCAAACACCATGAGCTGATTATCGCGGATTTGGAGCGCAAAGATCCGGAAGCCCTGCTCCGTGACCTAAAAGCCGACCTCCACGACTTCGGCGGTTTCATGGGGTTTTAAGCACTTATCCTAAAAAAGAATAAAAAATCTCCGAAAAACTATGAAAATAGCTTGATTCTGATAATATCAGTGGTATCATCATAGTGAAAGGAGGTTGCTATGTATTCCGATCATCAGGAAAGTTTCGGTAATTATACCGCGATTCTGCGGGAAGAACTGGTTCCGGCGATGGGATGTACAGAACCGATTGCCATTGCGTATGCGGCGGCCAAGGCAAAGGAGCTCCTCGGTGAGGAGCCCCGCCACATTACCGTGGACTGCTCCGGAAACATCATCAAGAATGTGAAAGGCGTCACGGTGCCGAACTCCGGCGGCCAAAAGGGCATTGCGGTCGCGGCTGTCCTCGGCATCACGGGGGGCGATGCTTCCAAGGAGCTGGAGGTGATTGCCGGCGCGGATGATGCGGCCAGGGCGCGCTGCAAAGAGCTGGTCGATGCGGGTTTCTGCGAGGTAAATCACGCGGAGGATGTTCCGAACCTCTATATTTCGGCGACGATACGCGGAGAGGCGCATTCCGCCGAGGTCGTGATTGAACACCACCACACCAACATTGTCCGCATGACAAGGGACGGGGTTTTGGTGTTCAGCAAGGAGGCTGAGGAAGCGGCCGCAGAGGCGCAGGCGGCGGCAAACACCGCAGATCGCAACGCAATGACGCTTCGCGGCATTCTGGACTACGCAAACGGGGTGGAGATTTCGGAGGTCAGCGAAGTCTTGGCACGCCAAATCCGCTACAACAGCGCCATTTCGCAGGAGGGACTCGACCATGTCTGGGGAGCCCAGATCGGCAAGACCATGCTGGAAATCTGGGGCAACAATGTGAAAACCCGCGCAATCGCAAAGGCTGCCGCAGGCTCGGATGCCCGCATGAGTGGCTGTGCGCTGCCCGTCGTGATTAACTCCGGTTCCGGCAACCAGGGCATCACCGTGAGCATGCCCGTGCTGGTCTACGCGCGGGAGATGGAGCTCTCGGAAGAAAGCCTCTACCGCGCGCTGATTGTGAGTAACCTGGTCTCCGTTTACATCAAGCACTTCATCGGTCCGCTCTCGGCTTTCTGCGGCGCGGTGAGCGCGGCCTGCGGTGCGGGTGCGGCCATCACCTACATGTCGGGCGGTGATTACAGACACATTGCCGACACCATCACCAACACCTTGGGCAATGTGGGCGGTATTGTCTGCGACGGCGCAAAGCCAAGCTGCGCGGCCAAGATTGCTTCCTCGGTTCACGCAGCCATTCTCGCGCACCAGATGAGTATGCGCGACAAGCACTTCAATGCGGGCGAGGGGCTGGTAGAGGCGGATGTCGAAGAGACCATACGCAATGTGGGCTACATCGGCAAGGTCGGTATGAAGCCCACCGATCATGAAATTCTGAATGTCATGATCGACAAAGTAGATGTCAATGCTTGTCTTTGACAAAATTTAACGATAGAGGGGGTTTTTATGGAAAAGAAAGGTTTTACCCACAGTCTGCCATTTCGTCTTGTTTTGGCGCTGGTGATCGGTCTGGTAGCCGGACTGGTCATGAACTCGATGGAGGAGTCCTCGCTTGTCACGGGCATCCTAAACGTCATTGTCACGGTGAAGTACATTTCCGGACAGTTCATCAGCTTCTGTGTTCCGCTCATTGTCATCGGCTTTATTGCACCCTCCATCACACGTATGGGCAACAACGCTTCCAGAATGCTCGGCTTCGCCCTGCTGATTGCCTATGTCTCTTCGATCGGCGCAGCTTTCTCTTCGACGATTGCCGGCTTCGCAATTCTGCCGCATCTCTCGATCGATCCGAACGTGGACGGCCTGAAGGAGCTCCCGAACGTTATCTTCCAGCTCCAGATTCCGCCGATTATGAGCGTCATGACCGCACTCTTCTTCTCGGTCACGGTTGGTCTTGCAGCTGTTTGGAATCACGCTACCCTCACCACCAACATCCTTGAGGAGTTCCAGAAGATTGTTCTCTCGATTGTCACGAAGTTCCTGATTCCGGTGCTCCCGCTGCTCATCGGAACCACCTTCTGCACCCTGGCGTATGAGGGCAGCATCACAAAGCAGCTCCCGATCTTCCTGATTATCATCGTGATTGTCATGGTAGGCCACTATCTCTGGCTCACCCTGCTCTACGGCATCGCAAGCGTCTATTCCGGCAGAAACGGCATGAATGTCATCAAGAACTACGGCCCCGCTTACATGACCGCAGTCGGCACCATGTCCTCCGCAGCAACGCTCTCCGTAGCTCTGCAGTGCGCAAGAAAGTCCGAGCCGACACTCCGCGATGACCTCGTGAACTTCGGTATTCCGCTCTTTGCAAACATTC
>CAJPKN010000167.1 GCA_905370385.1 Stomatobaculum longum | reverse complement strand
CCACACAGGCTCAAAGTCAAGCGGCACCGTGTGCGAAAGGACATAGTCGACACGCCAATCCGCCGCCTTGAGCTGCCGCTCCGTATAGGCCTTGATTTCCTCACTCGGCTGCTCGCTCTCAAACCAACGGTAGCCGTAGCTCAGCCGATATTCCTTGTCTACGGAGTAAGCGCCGCCGATCGCGAGGACACGCTTTCCGCGCATCGTATAGATTTCCCCGTCCTTTGCAAAGAGCAGATTCGGATAGTCGGGTTCTGCATATACGCGCGCGCCCATCCACAGCTTCTCTTCATAGCCCTCCGCCTCCCACGGTCTCGCCTCGTGGTTTCCGTGGATACAAAAGAGGGTGATGTTGAGCGCCGCAACCTTCTCCTTGAGCCGCTTATCTCTCTCGTCCAGAAAATAGTTGAGCCCGACATCGCCAAGGATAATCAGCACATCTTCCTTCGTCGTGTGCCGCTCGCGGCAAAACGCCGCAATGCGCGAAAAGTTCCCGTGTGTGTCGCCGGTGATGTAAAAATGCATCCTGTCTCCCCCCTTTGTTTCTTGCCCGACAGAACGGAGTACAGCGCTGTTCTTACTTCCTCCGAAGCGCGCGTTTCGTTCATCTCTTCTATCTTACCAGAGGACGGCAAGTCCTGTCCGCTTGCTTTGGGCCTTGCAAACGAAAGCGGCTTCCGTATGATCTCGGAAGCCGCCTCTGAATTATGTGATTCTGCTCTGCCTTCGGATTTCACAGTTCCAGCTCGCAGTATTCGTAAGCATTTACAATCAATGTGTCGTTATACGCTCGTTTCTGAGGAAGTTTGGGACCGTAATTGCGATGAACATGCCCGTGCAGAAAGAGCCGCGGGTGATACTTGTCCAGCAGCCGGTTAAAACTCTCAAAGCCCCGATGTGTGCGGGTCGGAAGGTCTCCGATTCCGTAAGCCGGCGCATGCGACACCAAGATATCAAAACCGCGCTGCCGAAGCAACGAAGGGGCCAGGCGCAGGATGCGCCCCCGCATCTGCGCCTCGTTGTATTGGAAGGGACCGGGCTTATAGCGAAACGAACCGCCCAGCCCCAGGATGCGTATGCCCTCGTGGACGTAGAGCTTTCCGTCAATACAAATACAGCCCTCCGGCGCTTGCTTTTCCAGCGCTTCATCATGATTCCCGTGCACATAGAGCAGGGGACAACGCGCGAAGGTTACCAGAAACTCAAGATATTCCCGCCTCAAATCGCCGCAGGAAATAATCAGGTCGTAACTGTCAAGTCGCCCCGGCGTATAGTAGGTATAAAAGCGATCCGCCTCCGTATCGGATACCGCGAGTATCCTCATAGGCCGCTTCCCCCCGCCGTCTCAAGCACAGCCCGCGCGCCTTCTCCGAAGGCTTCCGGCGGCGGAATCTCGCCGATGACATTGGAAACCAGGGTGTTCATCTCTATGATTTCCGACAGCTCGGGGGAACTGTGTGCATCGGCAATGATGCTGCCGTTCTGCGCTGTCACCTTGCCCCGGAAGGGATCGCAAATGCCTTCCCGAACGCTCTTCTCGAGGATGCGCGAAAGGCGCTTGACCGCCTCCGGCAAGGCATCCGAAAGCTGCAGGGACACCACGCCCGCCGACATACCGTAGTAATAGTTCAAGGCCTTATGGCTCTTTTCATATTCCGCGCGCTCCTGCCCCGACAGAATGCGCCGCAGCAGGGTCTCGTAGAAAACTCCCCAGTCCCAGACCGGCATTGCCAGATTGACACTGTCCTGCGCCCCAAAGCGCGCCAAGCCGAAGCTCGCGCCGTGCCAATCGGTGAGCTTTGCCATATCCTGCGCTGAAATCAGGCTTATGCCCTCCTCCCGCAGCTTATTCCGCGCCTCCTGTACATGGGCTGTGCCGGACCACTCAAGCCGCACCTGTACCGACGGATTCACCATCTCCGCGCCGAGCGCGAAAGCGTTGACCCCCGCCACCTGTCCGAACAGCGGGAAATCGGCAATGTAGCCGATCTGCTCCGTGCCTGCAAGCGCCCCCGCGATGGCACCGATGATAAATTTTGCCTCATACATTCTGGCGTAGTAGGTCCTCACAAGTCGATGGGATTGCTTGAGCGAGCAGTTCCAGATCATGAGCTCCGGGTGCGCTGCCGCAAGCTTCAGGCTTGCCGGCATCAACAGTGCCGAGGTGGTAAAAAGAACGCTGTTGCCGTCTTCGATTGCCCGGGTGAGGGTTTCCTCCTCCCCGTTTCGAACGGCATCCGGATAGACCGAGGTCTCAACGCTGTTTTCCAAAATTCTGGAGACATAGCGCCTGCCAAGCTCGTGCCCGAGGGTCCAGCCCGAAGTCTCCGGGTTGCGGTCATAGATAAAGGCAACCTTCAGCTTTCCCCGCGGCACCGATCCGAACACGCGCTCCAGAAGACCGGGCTTTTGCTCTTCCGTCGGATTGAGCAGCACCTCGACGGGCTCCTCCTCCTCAAGCAGGCACAGCTCCTCCCAGATACTTCGGAGGGCATTTTTCAATTCCTGCAAGGAAGCGCTCCGCAGCATTTCGTAGCCGTAGACACGCAAAAATACCAGCATCGCATCGCCGACCGTAATGCCGAGCCGCTTCCCGCCGAGTGCCTCGTAGGCCTTGCAAAACCAGTCGTAGGCGCCGTGCATCGCGCGGCGCTCCTCTTCATCCCAGCGCTCCTTAGGTTCCTTTCCCGCGAGCAGCGAGAACGTTTGCGCACTGCCCGTCTTGGAAAACTCAAGATAATAAATACCGCTGTCGCGCTGAAAGGATATCAGCTCCAGCTGCCGCCTCATCTCGCCTTCTTCTTCAAGTTCCGGCATGACGCGGATAATGTGGGCGGCAATCTCCGGCGCATCCAGAAATTTCAAAATGCTGACCCGTTTGTTGCCTTCTACCACATAGTAGCGGTTTAAATAGGAAACCACCTTCACCGGATCACGGATTCCTTCTTCCAAGTGCGACCGGTAAAGCTGCTTCCACTTGTAGGCAAACTCTGACTGCTCCGGCAAGAGGGGCATAAAATCACACGCGAACGCATCGGCGCGTCCGCGTGTGTAAGTTCCGACAATCCATTCCGTCGGAATATAGAAGGTCCCGATATCCGTTCCGCGTGAGGATACGCTCTTGCCAAGCAT
>CAJPKN010000166.1 GCA_905370385.1 Stomatobaculum longum | reverse complement strand
TCAGCACGGCGAGGACCGTGACACCGACATCGCCGAAGACCGCCTCCCACATATTGGCGAGTCCGAAAATGCCGAGAACCAAGACCGCTGCCTTGACCGCCAAGGCGAAAGCGACATTCTGGCGCACAATGCGAACGGTCTTTCTCGAAATGCGTATGATGTCCGCAAGCTTCGAGAGATCGTCGTCCATGATGACCAGATCCGCTGCCTCAATCGCAGCGTCGCTCCCGAGGGAACCCATCGCGATGCCCACATCCGCGCGCATCAATACCGGCGCATCGTTGATGCCGTCGCCCACAAAGCCGACCCGTTCTCCGGGCTTCGCTTCTTTTAACAGGTGCTCCACCTGCTCCACTTTATCCGCAGGCAAAAGGTCGTGATACACGGTGTCCACGCCGACTTCCGCGGCTATGGCCTCAGCGACCTCCTTGCGGTCACCGGTCAGCATGACCAGCTTCTCGACCCCGACCGCGCGAAGCGCCTTCAGCGCCTCAAAAGCCCCCGGCTTTAAAACATCCGCAATGACAATGTGCCCCACATAGCAGCCGCCGTGCGCGGCGTAGACCACGGTGCCGTGCTCTTTGACTGCGGGGAAATCAATCTGTCTGCTCTGCAACAGTTTCTCGTTTCCGAGGAGCAGCTCTCTGCCGTCCAGAGAACCCGTGAGCCCGTGCCCCGCAATCTCGTGCATCTCGCCGAGACGCGCGCGCTCTATGCTGCCGCCGTAGGCCTGCAATACAGACTGCGCAATGGGATGCGCCGAGACGCTCTCACCGTGTGCCGCAAGTGCAAGCAATTCCGCCTCGCTAAGTCCGGAGCCCTCCGCCGGATGAATGCCGACCACACGGAATTCTCCCCGGGTCAGGGTACCGGTCTTGTCAAAGACCAGCGTCTTTAACTCCGCGGCGCTCTCCAGAAAATTGGAACCCTTCACCAGAATGCCGCGCTTCGATGCCGCACCGATGCCGCCGAAGAAACCGAGCGGCACCGAAATGACCAGCGCACAGGGGCAAGATACAATGAGGAAGATGCAGGCGCGCTTAATCCAGGGCGCCGCGGGCACGCCGAGAATGAGCGGCGGCACAATCGCGAGCAAAAATGCCGTGACCGTGACCACCGGCGTATACCAGCGCGCAAAGCGGGTGATGAAGTTCTCCATGCGGGTCTTCTTCTCGCTCGCGCTCTCGACCAACTGCAAAATGCGCGCAACCGTCGAGTCCTCATACGCCTTGGTCGTTTTCACACGGAGCGCGGTCTCCCCGTTCACGCAACCGCTGATCACCGTATCGCCCGGTCTCACCTCGCGCGGCACCGGCTCACCGGTCAGCGCCGCCGTGTCGAGGAAGGAGCTGCCCTCGAGGACAATGCCATCGAGCGGCACCTTCTCGCCGGGACGAATCAGGATGACCGAACCCACTTCGACCTCGTCGGGATCCAGCTGCTCGATTTCGCCCTCGCGCTCCACATTCGCGTACTCCGGCGCAATGCTCATCATCGCCGTAATCGACGCGCGGGATTTTCCGACCGCGAGCGACTCAAAGAGTTCGCCGACCTGATAAAAAATCATGACCGCGCAGGCCTCTGAGTACTCACCGATACAAAAGGCAGCGACCGTTGCAATGAGCATTAAGAAGTTCTCGTCAAAGACCTGGCCGTTTCGTATGTTCTTCAGCGCCTTTAGGATTACCTCCCGGCCAACCAGAAGATAGGGAAGCAGGAAGAGAACACCAATCAACCACGCGGGAGTACGCAGCGCTTCGGCCGCGCCGCTCTTTTGAAAGACCAGAATGGCCGCATAGCCCGCGACCGCAAGTAAGATGCGGCGAAGCAAAGTCTGTTGCTTTCGATTCATAGGATGCCCCCACTCAACGGCTCACGCTGAAATCCGCTTCGATTTTCTGCCCCGTCCGTATCGCTTCCTCGAGCACTTCTTCAAAGACCTCATCGGCCGCCTCCAGGGTGAACTTCTGCATCAGGAAATTCACCTTCACATCCACAACACCGTCCAGCTTCCGAATCGCATCCTCAACCTTCTTTGCGCAGTTCGCGCAGTCAATCTCACAAGCAAATTTCTTTTTCATCTCCTGCCTCCTCATTCCGAAATGTGTTCCAGTCCCTGGCCCATCATGGTCCTCACATGCTCATCCGCCAGCGCATATATCATCGATTTTCCCTCGCGGCGTGCCCTGACAAGTCTCGCTTGCTTTAGGAGTTTAAGCTGATGGGAAACGGCCGACTGCGTTAAATTAAGGCTCTCCGCGAGTTCATTCACACCGTACTCCCCCGAAAACAGCCGGTAAAGGATGCGTATCCTCGTCGAATCGCCGAACACCTTAAAGACTTCCGCCAAATCGTAGAGCTGATCCTCGCTCGGCGCCCTCTGCATTGCTGCCACCGTCATGCCTTCCTCCTCTCAACTTGCAAGTCTTTTTCATGTCTGAACATATGAGCATTTGTTCATGTGTTGAATTCAGAATACCACTTTTCTCGGAAATGTCAAAGAAATTTCAGCTTTAACGCCGCTAATTTTTGTTGCCGAAGAGCTTCTCTGCCTTTGCCCGCAATGCCGCAGCCGTCAGCTGCCGCTCCTCTGCGCCAAAGAGCGCCGAAACCACGGCAATGCCGGCCGCCCCGCTGCCCGAAAGCTTCTCGACATTTTCTTCGTTGATGCCGCCGATTGCGACCACGGGAATCGAAACCGCCTCTGTAATTTCCCGGAAGGCCGAGATGGAAAGCGGCAGGGCATCCGCCTTGGTTGCTGTCCCGAAGACCGCACCCGCGCCGATATAATCGGCTCCGAGACGCTCTGCCTCTCTTGCGGCCTCTACGCTTCTCGCCGTGATACCGAGTATCTTCCCCTCGCCGACCAAAGCCTTGATGCTGCCGTCCGGGAGCTTTGTCGTATCTCCCACCGAAATTCCGAGCGACCGCGCCGCTGCCTCTCGGAGATCTGTCTGCCCGAGGTGCACGCCGTCCGCCCCGCTTTTCCGAAAGGCTTCCAAACTGTCATTCATGATAAAGGGAATGCCCGCCGCGCGGCAGAGCGCCTGCACGCGCTCCCGCTCGGCCGCGAGCGCTGCGTCCTCTTCCCCCTTTTCTCTCCACTGCAGCATGGTAATGCCGCCGTCAAGCAATTCTTTCACCGCGCCGTAAAGTGTTTCCCCCGCGC
>CAJPKN010000165.1 GCA_905370385.1 Stomatobaculum longum | reverse complement strand
GCTCCGGCAAGACCATGACTTCATTCAAGGCAGCACAGTTGATTTCCTATACGAAGGATGCCGACAAGGTGGTCTTTTTGATGGACCGGATTGAGCTCGGCGTCCAGTCTCTGAAAGAATACCGTGCCTTTGCGGATCGCGCGGACGATGTGCAGGACACCGAGGACACGATTTCGTTGATTGCCAAGTTAAAGAGCAAAGACCCGAAGAATATGCTGATTGTCTCCTCGATTCAGAAGATGAGCAATATTAAGGACGATGCCGAGTCAAAGCTCCGCGGGCGGGATCTCGAAGAGATGCAGAGTAAGCGCCTTGTGTTCATCATCGACGAGTGCCACCGCTCGACATTCGGCGACATGCTCTCCTCAATTAAGAGGACTTTTCCGAATGCGCTATTTTTTGGCTTTACGGGAACGCCGGTTTTTACGGAAAATGAGCGGGCGCTCAGCACAACCAGTGATATTTTCGGCGATGAGCTGCACCGCTACAGCATTGCGGACGGCATTCGCGACAAGAACGTGCTCGGCTTTGACCCGCTGATGGTCTGCGTCTATCCGGATAAAAAGCTCCGTCAGATGGTCGCACTACATGAGGCAGGCGCGAGCTCCGAGGAAGAGGTCTTGCAGGACCCGAAGAAGAGTGCCATTTACTATGAGTTTCTGAATGATGTGCCGATGGCGGGGAGTTGGCAGGAAGACGGCACTTACGAGAAGGGAATTGAGGACTATCTGCACGGAAGAGCGTTCCGGGATCTTGTTCTGACAGATGAGTACCAGTGGGAGATTGTCGATCATATCCGGGAGAACTGGAATACACTGAGCCGCGGCAGCAAATTTCATGCAATCTTTGCGACCGACAGCATTCCGGAGGCAGTGCGCTACTACCGGAAGTTCCGCGAGCGGTATCCGGAGCTACGCGTGACCGGACTTTTTGACCCAACCATTGACAACAAGGGAGGTCAAAAGGCGTTCGAAAAAGAAGAGGGCCTGAAAGAGATGCTTGAGGACTACAACGCGCGCTACGGGCAGCGCTTTGACATCGGCGGCTATGACAAGTTCAAGAAAGATGTGGCAGCGCGGCTTGCGCACAAAAAGCCTTATGAGCGTGTCAAGCCGGAGCAACAGCTGGATCTTTTGATTGTCGTGAACCAGATGCTCACAGGCTTTGACTCGAAGTGGATTAATACGCTCTACCTCGACAAGGTTCTTGAATACCAGAATCTAATTCAGGCGTTTTCGCGCACAAATCGCCTCTATAACAGCAACGAGAAGCCCTTTGGCTCCATCCGCTATTACCGCTACCCGCACAGCATGAAGCGGAACATTGAGGCAGCGGTGAAGCTCTACTCCGGAGACAGGCCGCTCGGTCTGTTTGCCGATCATTTGCCGGAGCATTTACGGCACATGAATGAGAGCTTTGAGGATATGATGGCGATTTTCAAAGAGGCGGGGATTCCGGACCTCGACCATCTGCCGGAAGATATGGTTCTTAGGGCAAAGTTTGCCGAGACCTTTCGAGAGTTCTGCACCTATTTGCAAGCAGCGGAGATTCAGGGCTTTACCTGGGAGCAGCAGACATATTCCACCGAAGTGGACGCCGAAGGCGAAGGTGAGACAATAGTCGTAAAGCCGACGGAGGCGCATTTTATGTTGTTTCTGCAGCGATATAAGGAACTCCGGCCGGGAAAGACAGAGGTCGACGGAGGGGATCCGGAGGAAACGCCGACCTTTTCGCTGGATCCCTATCTCACGGAGCTTGAGACAGGAAAAATTGACAATGACTATATGAACTCCCGTTTCCGGAAATATCTGCGGAAGCTGAATGACGGCAGTGCCACAGCGGAGGAGCGGGCGGAGACACTCGAGGAATTGCACAAAAGTTTTGCCTACTTGTCGCAGGAAGAGCAACGGTTAGCCGATCTTTTTCTCGCCGATGTCGGTGCGGGCACCATCAGTCTGGACACCGGAAAGGGGTTTCGCGATTATCTCGCGGAGTATGCAAACCGGGAGAAAACACAGCAGAGGCGTCGCGTAGTGAAATACACCGGCTGCGATGAAACATTGCTGACGGAGATGACGGAACTGCATATCGCGGAAGATGAACTGAATCAGTACGGAAGATTTGACCGCCTGAAAAAGAGCATCGACATAGAGGCGGCAAAGCGCTACCTTGAGGAGCTCGAGGGAAAGCCGCTCCCTCTGTTTATTGTCAACAATCGCCTGGAACAACTGCTCAAGGAGTTTATTTTGGCGGGGGGATTTGATATCCCGATTCCCGGGACTGACAGACAGCAGGAGGAATGAGGCGGCAAGAGTGGCCTCCTTCATCGGCGTAGGAAGGAGAAACTATGCCAAATGCGTTTCAACCGACTGACTGCCTGAAGGACTACTATAGAACCTGGATTGCTGTTTACAAAGAGGGGGCCATCCGCGAGGTCACACTTGCAAAGTACCGGATGAGCCTCGCCTGGGTGGAGCGGCTCGCTCCGAGTCTCAGACTCTGCGAGCTGTCCCGGGTTGCCTACCAGCAGCTCCTGAATGCCTATGCGCTGGAGCATGAGCGCCAGACGACCATGGATTTCCACCACCAGTTAAAAGGCGCCATTCTCGACGCGGTCGATGACGGCCTCATTCCCCGCGATCCGACTCGAAAAGTGATTATCAAGGGGAAACTGCCTGCCGAAAAGAAGCGGAAGTATCTGAACCAGTTCGAACTGCACGCCTTGCTCCGAAGCTTGAAACTCGGAGAGCGTGCAGATTGGGACTGGTTCATATTATTGGTGGCAAAGACCGGCCTCCGGTTTTCGGAGGCGCTCGCGCTCACGCCGGCGGACTTTGACTTTGCACACCAGACGTTATCGGTCACAAAGACCTGGAATTATAAGGACGGCGGCGGATTCGCGCCTACTAAGAACCGTTCTTCGGTGCGGAAAGTGCAACTTGACTGGCAGCTCATAATGCAGTTCGCAATACTGGTAAAAGACTTGCCGACGAATCAGCCGATCTTTGTGCCGGAAGAGAAGGTCTACAATTCAACTGTCAATGACCGTCTGGAGCGCTACTGCAGGGCACTCGACATTCCCGTGATTTCCGTGCACGGGCTTCGTCACACGCATGCGTCGATTTTGCTCTATGCGGGTGTCTCGATTGCGAGTGTGGCGCGCCGCCTCGGCCAC
>CAJPKN010000164.1 GCA_905370385.1 Stomatobaculum longum | reverse complement strand
AGGGAGCTTAACTGCAATAGCCATAGCTCTCAATCTCCTTTTTCTTCTGTGCGAGGATTGCACGGCATCTCGCAAACGGCGAAAGTGCCTTGTGCTTTTCCAACACAGCAAAGAGACTGCTCTCCCCATCCTCTCGGAGAGCCGGGCCTACCACGCTCTCGACACCGCGAAGCTTTGTCAATACGCGCTGCGCGAGCTGTAAATCCAAGGCATCTTCAAAGCTTAATCCCTCCTCCGAAGGTAGGTTGCTCAGATATTTCACCACACTCTTTACAACGCGCGGACCCGCACCGTACTTGCTGCTGAGGCTCTGCAAGGCGCAGTGTACATCCCAGAGCAGCGCACGCAGTTCAAGTTCATTCGAAACACTGTCCTTTGCGAGCAACTTTTCGTAATCCTGGGTGCTCCAGATCTGTGTTTTTCCGATGGCCGCAAAGCTCTTATCCTCCCACTCGGTCGCGTAGTTCAGCACCGCAAGCTCTATCACATTGGCGCGGTCCAACACCTTATCCGAGAAATGGAAGGTGGTCTCATCTACATTGACCGTGCCGATAAACTTCACATTGCTGCCGATTTCGATCCGGAAGGGATAATCTGCCGCATTGTAGAGTTTTCCCATGTACTGCTTGTCGTAAAGTTGCAGTTCCCGCTGTCCCGCCGGTCTCTCGAGTATCGAGAGGAACTGGCTAAAGTAGTGCTCCACCCGCGCGAGGTTCATCTCCTCAAAGCAGACCAGGAAAAGCTTGTTCTTATTTTCTTCCCGCTGCGCGCGCACCAGAAAGTCCACAAAGCCGGAATCCGCCGCGTGGTAGACCATGTGCGCAAGGTCCACGTAACCGAGGAGATCCGCATCGTCATTCCAGGACGGACGCACCGGGACCATGAGAATCTGGCTGTCCTCCAAGTCCGCGCTCGCATTGAGTCCGAGTGCCTTCGCGTAGATATTGACCAGCGAAGACTTACCCGTGCCGCTGAGGCCCGAGAGTATCACGAGATCGTTGCACTTGACCGCCGTGTGGAAATTGACAAAGTCACTGCGCTTATAGTAGCAACGGCTCTTCTGCGCGTAGTACTCCATCATATTGAGAATCAGCGCTTCGTTTTTCTCGGCCATCGGAATCTGCGCAAGATCCTTCTCATCAATCGGATCCTTGAGCTCTGTCTCCAGCTCGGCTCCGCGGAAGTCCTCGCGCTCTTCTGCCTCTGCCGCCTCATCGTGGGCATCGCTAACCGCTTCCTCCTTCTCATCGGAAGTAAGCGCATCCCCAGCTGCCTCCGCAGCCCGCTCGGCCTCGGCCCGCGCCTCCGCCTCCCGCTGTCTCTGCTCCTCCTTCTCATCTTTCACAGCCTGCAACACAGCACTCTTTAACTGGTTGTCAATCTTCCGGTAGATATCACTCGGCACATAGCTCACGCAGGGATTGTAGCTGTCGTCGTAGACAAAGTACTCCATGAACTCACTGAGATCGATCGTAAAAAGATATCTTGCCCCTAGGACGCAAGCGCCGACCGGATCCGTGGTCGCACGATCAATGCTGCCGACCGCGAACAGTTTTCCGTCCTCCTCCATCCAGAGCACAAACGCGGGCGAAGAACTCTCAAGGTCATACCCGTAAAGGCTGCCGAGCCCTTCTCCGGCATGAATGCAGGCCATGAACTCTGCGCGTGTCTCGAAACTCCGATATAAATTCCAACTCGTTTCGTACTCCCACTCGCGCACGCCCTCATTGTTTTTGTTGCAGAAAACAGGCACCGCATAGAATTCCGTATTTTTGTCGAAAGACTTCGGAACCGGAACCAACTGAACATCCTGCATACTCCGAATTTCGGTACCGTTTGTGTTTTTGCTCTGCACCCGGAAGATGAAGAGCTGATTTTCCATAAACTCCTCAAAGTGTTCGATACGATCTTCCACGCTCGCATATACATCATCCGTGAAGTCATTGATTAAATTTCCGAACCCTGCCACATACGAATTTGCGGCATCCGGCAGCATCAATGTTTTTACATTAAACTGGATGATTCCCAATCGATTGATAAAAATAGAGCCCCTTCCGGTCTCACCGTTCTGTGCCAGTCTTCCGATATATTCTCTGTAATTTTTTGTCATTTTCTTAGCCTCTCCTCAATGGCCTGTTTGACATCCGCAATCGTGGTAATTTTTAAGCTGCTGAACTGTTTGATTTTCACTTTATCCGCAAATCTCAGGGTTCCGCTGACATTCCAAATTTCCGCATATTCTTTCCAGCTAAGTTCTCCCAGCGCATCTGCCTTTGCGCAAAGATCACAGTTTAAATCTTCGACTTGATCCCTCAGATCAATTCGTGAAAATATAAGAATTTTAGGTTGTTTTCGTTTTTCACTGAGATATTTCTCCTCATATTTTTTGAGCTCTTCTATATTCTTTAACAATTCCTTTTTTTCGCGCTCTGACTGCCGCAGTCTCTCTTCGAGTTCTCTGATTTTATCTCGCGCAATTCCGGCCTCGTTTTCCGCAATTTTCTTTAACTCCTCGCATCTGACTTCCGCGCGCCTCTGCTCTTTTCTGGCCGACTCCGTCTCGCGCTTTTCATTGTCCAAGCGAATGCGAAATTCCTGCTTTTCTTCTTTGTTCTTTTTCTTCTGTTCCTGATTTTCCTCCCTGAGTTCCTCAAGCTGTCTTTGCAACTCTCTTAGCTGCGCCGCGAAAGCCGCAAGCTGCTTCTCTGTCTCGGCTTCGTGCTTCTCCTCGGCGGCATCCTCCGTAGCCGCTTCTTTTATCTCCTGTTCCGTCGCGTCCTCTGTCGTTACGCTCTCCGCTTCCGCCTTCTCTTCCTCCGGCATCTGCCAAGCCGTAGTCGTCATGTCCTCCTTTGCGTGATAGAGCACTTCTCCCATCTCAATGGTCATTCGATTCGACTGATCCAAGAGATGAAACAGCATCGGCAGGGGCAAAAGATGTAAGTTCTTGCGCTGTCTTGCGGGAACAGAACTGCCTCGTTTCTCAACAAAAAATTCCAAGAAACTACGTCTCTCTGCCTGAGACATGCTTTTCAAGTCTTTTTTCAACAGCGCGGGCGTATACTTTCCGCCCAGGGTCTTTTTCCGTATGAACGCCAAAGTTCTTCCTCCTTTCGTCTTGCTGATTGTATTGTGCGACAGCAAAACGCTTTCTTCAAGCCCCCCATGCTATCGCAAATGTACAATTTTCA
>CAJPKN010000163.1 GCA_905370385.1 Stomatobaculum longum | reverse complement strand
ACCTTGTCTCTGCTGTCGCGCCGCCGCTCTTCTGCATTGCACTGCTGTCGCTTTCATCCTTCTTACGCTTTTCAATCTTCCCGATTCCGAAAAATAATTATATTTTCTTGAAAAACATCGAACCTTTTTGCTCTTTTAACCGTCCTTTATACTGTAAGACGAAAGGAGAGCTCATGAAGTCCTTGGAAGTACTCTGCGCTTCACTGCGGGAACAGTTGTCCGAGACCCTTTGCACCCTGCCGGATCTGAGCGACGACGCGCTCTTTGCCGTGATCGATGACACGCTCGCCGGTCTTTCCGCCGAGCGTCTGCTCTCTGTCGCGGAACGCCTTTCCCTCCGCAGCTCTCTTTTCAATTCCTTTCGCAGGCTGGACATACTCCAGGAACTCCTCGACCGAAACGATGTCACGGAAATCATGGTAAACGGCAAGGACCGGATTTTCATCGAGCGGCGCGGCAAGATAGAGCGCTGTGACCTTCGTTTTTCGAGCGAGGAACAGTTGGAGGACTTGATTCAGCGCATTGTGAGCCGCGTAAACCGCAGCGTCAATGTCTCCACGCCCATTGCGGATGCGCGTCTTCCCGACGGCAGTCGTGTCCACATTGTGCTGCCGCCGATCTCCCTCGGCGGTCCCGCTGTCACCATACGCAAATTTCCGGAGCCCATCACCATGGAACGCCTGATCGGCTACGGAACGCTGACCGCGGAGGCCGCCGCCTTTCTCAAAAAGACCGTTGCCGCCGGCTACAACATCTTTATCAGCGGCGGCACCAATTCCGGCAAAACGACCTTTCTGAACGCGCTCTCCGCCTTCATCCCGGCCTCGGAGCGCGTCATCACCATAGAGGATTCCGCGGAACTGCAACTCCTTCACATCGAAAATCTGGTGCGACTCGAGACCAGAAATCGCACGGCGGAAGGCGAAGGGCAGGTTCGCATTTCGGATCTGATCCGCGCAAGCCTTCGCATGAACCCCGACCGCATCATTGTCGGCGAAGTGCGCGGTGCCGAAGCGCTCGATATGTTGCAGGCCATGAACACCGGCCACGACGGTTCCCTTTCAACCGGGCACGCAAATTCCGCGGCCGATATGCTGACGCGACTCGAGACCATGGCGCTCGGCGGTGCCAACCTGCCGCTGGAGGCCGTTCAGCGACAAATTTCCGGTGCCCTGGATCTCATTGTCCACCTCGGCAGGCTGCGCGACCGGAGCCGCCGTGTCCTGTCTGTCTCGGAAGTCGGAGGTGTCAGTCATGGGGAAATTCAAGTTCACGAACTCTTTGCCTTTCGGGAAGAAGGCGGGCAAAGCAACGACAAATGCAACGGTCGGCTTATTCGGGTCGGCAGTCTCAAAAACCGTGGCAAACTCGAGGCAGCCGGTCTCAAGCTATGAGCGCTACCGCCTCTCCCCCTCGGAATACCTGAAACTCCTCTTGCGCGCCGTCCTCGCCGCGGCTCTTTTCTCCTTTGTCTTTTACCGCAGTCTCTTCTGCTTCCTTCTCCTGCTTCCCCTCGCACTCCTCTATCCCCTTACAAGGCGCAACGCGCTGATTGCCGCCAGAAAACGCAAGCTCTTGCTCGCCTTTCGAGAGGCACTCTCCCTGCTTGCCGCCTCTTTGAGCGCAGGTTACTCCCTCGAAAATGCCCTTCGCGAAAGTCTCTGCGAACTTGAGGTACTCTACGGACCGGCGTCACTCATTGTCCGCGAATTTACCTACCTGCTTCGACAGCTTGAAATGAACATTCCCCCGGAGCAAGCGGTCGATGACTTTGCGCGCCGCTCGGGCTTAGATGACATCAAGACCTTTGCCCGTGTCCTCCGCATCGCACGAAAATCCGGCGGAGATCTCCCCGGCATCCTTCGGCGCACCAGCGAGGTAATCGGCGACCGCATTCAAATCAAAGAGGAGATTCTGACGCTCACGGCAGCAAGGCGCTTTGAGCAGCGCGTCATGAATGTGATTCCGCTCTTTATGATACTCTATGTGGACTTCTCCTCTCCGGGCTTCTTTCGGGTCATGTACACCAGCTTCATGGGGCGTCTCGTCATGACACTCTGCCTCGCAACCTATCTCTTCGCGCTCTATCTCTCACAGCGCATCGCTTCCGTTTCCCTCTGGGAGTCGTCATGAAAAAAAGACTGCTTTTCTTCCTTTCGCGCTATCGCGCGCCCTGTCTCTGCCTCCTGTCCGGCCTTCTGCTATCCCTCTTTGCGGCACAGCATGAAGGCCGTCTTTTCTCTCCCGACACTGCCCCGACGCTTCCGCGCGGAAACTACGGCGCGGAGGATGCCCGCTATGCCCTCGTGGTCGAAGGGCTCTCCGACGAAGAAACCGAACTCCTGCTTCCGGTCCGCGCACGGCGCTACACCGAGGAGGAACTCGCGAAGGCCGCGGAAACCTGCATGGAAAAACTTCCGCTCGCCGTCTTAAACGGCAATGCCTCGCTCTCGGAAATTCGAACGAAGCTGAGCCTCCCGCATTTTTTCCCGGAAGAAGGGCTCTCGGCGAGCTACCTCTCCTCGAACCCCTCTCTTCTGGACAGCTACGGAAATGTCAACAACGGGAAGCTCACGGAATCCGTGGATGTAACACTCAGTGTGCGGCTCCGAGATTCCCCGGATCGAGAAGGGCTCTTATTTGTCCTACCGCTCACCATTCTGCCGCCCGCGCGGAGCGCGGAAGATTCCCTGCGGCAGGACTTTCTCTCCTATCTCGAAGACGAGGACGGGCGGCAGCTTCACAATTCGTCGCTCTCTCTGCCGACCGCTTACCGGGGAAAAACGCTCCGCTACCGCGAGAAAAAAAAGCAGGAGTCGCGGCTCTTCTTCCTACTGGGTGCCGTCGCCGCAGTTCTTTTCGTGTTGAAGGAGCGGCAGGACCGCGCGGACAAAGCGGCGGCCAGGCGAGAGCAACTGCTCCTTGACTACCCGGAGCTCGTCTCGAAGCTGTTGGTCCTGCTCGGCGCGGGGATGAATGCCCGCGCGGCACTGCTCTCGATCGCCTCGGACTACGCCGAAGAACAGGCGCAACGGAAGTCGCCGCGCGCGGCCTATGAAGAACTCACGAAAGCCTTACTTCTGCTCCGCACCGGCGAGAGCGAGAGTCACATGTACCGCGCCTTCGGGCGCGCCTGCGGCCTTCGCCAGTACATGAAACTCGCCTCCCTCCTCGAGCAGAACCAGAGAACCGGCGTTGCCGCGCTCCGCAACATTT
>CAJPKN010000162.1 GCA_905370385.1 Stomatobaculum longum | reverse complement strand
CGATGTAGCCGAAGAACGAGGGCATGTGAATACCGTTTTCGTCCGAAATCGATTTCACCATGAAGTTCGGCGCGTTGCCGATATAGCTGTTTGCACCCATGAAGACAGCGCCGCAGGAGATTGCCTCCAGGAAAATCTGGGGTATCGTGCCGACGGTGGTCGTGAGTCCGGTCGTCATGCCGAGCGTACCCGCCGTTGTGAGGAAGACCAGGTAGGTCGGTGTGTTATCGAGGAAACTCGAGAGGAGACCGGTTGCCCAGAACATCTGGAAGGGCTCAGTGAGGCCGAGCTTCGGTCCCATTTCCTTTAAAATCATGAGCGCGGGCTGCATCGTGATGAAGATGCCGATAAAGAGCTCGGCAACTTCCTGGATGGCACCCCAGGTAAAGTGGTTTGCGCGGCGTATTTCGTCCGGCGTCGTCTTGAAGGAGAGGAAGGCAGCCGCGAGAATCAGCGCAATCTCAATGATGGTCGGGAAGCCCAGTGTGACTTCGCCGATGATGTGAAGGCCGCGCACGGTTCCCTCTGCGGTTTGGAACATGGGGTTCGAGGGCAGGGTTCCGCCGAGCACCACCGCGATAATAATCATCATCAGGAAGATGATGTTGTGCGCGCCGCGGAGCGAAAGCTCCGTGCCGGGCTTCGAGATATCCGGGCGGTAACCGCGTCTCACATCCTTCAGGTAGTAGTGCTTGTCAAGCTGCCAGAAGACAGTGAGCAGAATTACCAAGTTGAAGATGAGAATCGGGAAGAGGTGCAGACTCCAGAGGAAGGGCACCCCGCGCATAAAGCCCATGAGGAGCGGCGGATCGCCAAGCGGTGTTAAGCAGCCGCCCATGTTCGAAATCAGGAAGATAAAGAAGATCATGATGTGGCGCTTCTGGCGTCTCCAGGCGTTAATCTTGATCATCGGACGTAGCATTAACATGGAGGAACCCGTGGTACCGATGATGCTCGAGAGCAGGGTGCCGATCAGCAGGAACAGCGTGTTCACGAAGGGGGAACCCGCAAGATCTCCGGTGAAGGTGATGTTACCGGCCACGCAAAAGAGGCCAAAGAGCATCACGATGAAGGAGAGGTAGTCGTTAAATACGGTTTCAAGCACGGTCTCGGATGCTTTCAAGGGGCCGTACAGCACCGTAAACGGCACGATGAAGAGGAGGGACCAGAAAATGACCGCGTGGACGCGATGCTTCTCCCACCATTCGCCCGCGACAAGCGGGACAACTGCTATGCTGAGCAAAAGGCCCGCGAAGGGGATGCACAGCCACGCCGGAATCAGAGTACTCATACACAAAACCTCATTTTCTTACTTTTTTTGATAGTCAATGCGTATGCTAAAACGAAACCGAGAAAAAAGCAAATCTTTTCGCCGAGAAGGCTATCGGTTTTCGCATATCTTGCTATCGTTTTTGGAAACAAGCAAAAAGTCCGGCCGAAGCCGGACTGATTTTGGTAGTTACAGGGTTTTGACGTGTGCGCGGAGCGCCGCGTAGGATTCGGGGCTTAAGTCGTGCTCTACCTTGCAGGCATCGTGCTCGGCAATGTCGGAGGGAACCCCGAGTTTCACAAAGAGCTTGGTGAGGGTCTGGTGGCGGTCGTAGACGCGACTCGCAATGGCCTCGCCCTCTTCGGTCAGATAGATGTAGTTTTCGGCATCCATGCGGACCAAGCCGCTCTCTCGGAGGTGTTTCATCGCAATGCTGATGCTCGGCTTCGAATAGCCCATGGCGTTCGCAATTTCAACGGAACGCACATGTCCGTTCTCCTCTCGGAGCATTAAGATTTTCTCGAGGTAATCTTCGGCGGATTCGTGAATTCGCATGAGACAGTCCTTTCCCGCGGCAGAGTAACCGCGCTGTTTCCTTTTTCTTTCATATTAAAAGTGCTATGTCAATCGTTCGTCTGTGTTTCGGAAAGTATAACATGCAAACGTGGATAAGAACAAGGAAACTTGTCTGTCAACAAGGCAAATCATTATAAGCTGCGGCTAAAAGAACCGAGCGCGGACAAAATATGTTCTGATATCAGAGCTCGGAATCGGAAAGTGTGCGATAGCGACTTATGACTTCCTCTTTAAATTCCTCTTCGAGCGGAGAGAGCACGGTATCTTTCCGCGTCACGATGCCGAAGGTGAGGTGCTCTGTGCTCTGTAAGAGCGGAACCGAGATGACTTGGTAGAGTTCACTCTGGCCGGAGAATTCGGAAATGCCTATGGTATAAAAGCTTGTGCTCTGAATGAGGCGCATTTGCTCCTGGCGGTCGCAGACATAGATGATTTTCTGGGACTCGTTTAAATCGATGAGGCCGCTGTCGCTCGCAATGTGGTAGATAAAGTCCTCGTACTGTCCGGCATAGCGCACAAAGCCGTAGTCCTTGAGTTCCCCGATTTCGATAGCGGATTTTGTCTTGCCCTTCAGCACCGGATGGTCTGCGGCAAGGCAGACATAGGGGCGGAAGGTGGCAAGGGGGATAAAGTTCAGCTTCTTATCCGCAAAGCTCCGCTGGGACATGCTCTCGTTCGTGGTTGAGTAGTGGAGCACGCCTATATTTGACTTGCCGTCCACGACATCCTCCAGCACATTGGAGGCGGAGTTTTCAAACAGGTGATAGTGAATCGTGGTATCGTCCTGGTGGCGGCGGCAAATCTCGTTGAAACACTCGGAAGTGTGCGAAAAGCGGGTCATGCTGACGCGGAGACGCGACTGCGCCGAGGCCGCCTGCGTCACATAGCGGTTTAGCTTTGCCATCTCCGCGAGGATGATGTTGCAGTGGTGCAAATAGTCCTCCCCTTCCGGGGTCAGCTTGGTGCCGCGGCTGGTGCGCTGGAACAGCGTGAGCCCGCACTCTTCCTCGGTGGTTTTTAAGATATGGCTCAGCTGCGGCTGAGAGATGAACATTGCCTTTGCGGCATGGTTGATGGATCCGTATTTTGCAATGGCGACAATGTATTTGATGTTATTTGCGTCCACGCCAGCCTCCTATTGTTTTTCTCGATAACATTATACAACAAAGAGGGCGAAAACAGAATGCAATTAGACAGATATTCCCAATGTCGATAACAGGTATCGGTCTCGGCAATTTTTTCTTGACGCACGCGTATGATAAACTAAATTGGTAAAAATGCATAACAACTGCGACAATGCGCTCGCGTACTTAAACAACAAGACCATGCCGAGTCAGGGCTTCCTGAGAGGCTTCCGCCTCTACGGCGTTATCA
>CAJPKN010000161.1 GCA_905370385.1 Stomatobaculum longum | reverse complement strand
CATCGTGATGATGGTGTTCGTGCGCTTCCTCGTCGTCGTGGCAGCAGCAGTGCTCTCCCTCTTCATCGTGATGATGGTGTTCGTGCGCTTCCTCGTCGTCGTGGCAGCAGCAGTGCTCTCCCTCTTCATCGTGATGATGGTGATGATGCTCGTGGTGGTGATGGTGCTCGTGTTCCTCTTCCATTGCCTGAAGGAGTTCAGCCTTGAGATCGATGGGGTGCTCCAGAATCTCAAGAAGCTTTTCACCGGAGAGCGCCGCCAGCGGCGTCGTGATGATGGTTGCCTCCTGATTGATCTCGCGAATCAGAGCAATCGCCTCATCGATTTTCTTCTGATCGGCGATGTCCGTGCGCGAGAGCACAATGGTCTTTGCATACTGCACCTGGTTGTTGAAGAACTCGCCGAAGTTCTTCATGTAGAGCTTCGCCTTCTTCACATCGACGAGGGTGACCGCAGAGTTGCCCGCGACTTCAAGCTCCTCCTCGACATCCGCAACCGCACGCAGCACATCCGAAAGCTTACCGACACCGGAGGGCTCGATAATCACGCGATCCGGTGTATACTTGCTCAGAATTTCCTTCAGAGAGGTCGCAAAATCACCGACCAGGGAGCAGCAGATGCAACCGGAGTTCATCTCCCGCACTTCGATGCCGGCGTCCTTCAAAAAGCCGCCGTCAATGCCGATCTCACCGAACTCGTTTTCAATGAGCACTACCCTCTCCCCGGATAAGGCCTCCGAGAGCAACTTTTTAATAAATGTGGTCTTTCCCGCACCGAGAAAGCCGGAAATAATATCTACTTTGGTCTTAGCCATGATTTGCCTCCGTTTCTTGTTCTATCTCTCATAGAATTAGTAAAGCATAACACATACATTTCACATTTTCTAGTCTCTTGCTGCCTGTATACTTGTCGGCAGATGCCGCAGTATCTCGGCGGTAAGCAATCCGATGACCGCTCCTGTGATAACGCCCGCAAGCAATAGCATCGGGAAATACCAGAACAGTCCCCTATTTTGAACCACAAGCGCAGCGACCGCAAGCTGTCCCAAATTATGGAAAATCGCGCCGATTACACTCACACCGATTTCTCCGAACAGTTGACTCCGTTTTGCGAGTACGGCAGCCGTAAGGCTTAAGGTCGCACCGGAAAGGCTGTAGAGTATCGCCGCCATATTGCCGAACAAAAAACCGGTCAGTATAATGCGCAACAAGGAAATGAGCGCCGCCCGTCTTAAGCCGAAGAGGTAGAGACAAATTAAACTCGCTAAGTTGGCAAGCCCCAATTTGACACCCGGTATCCCGATGGAGAGCGGCAACAGTACTTCGATATAACTGAGCAGCAGCGCCAGCGCCAGCAAAATGCCGAACGCGACCGTAGCCGCCGCCTGTCCTCCTCGTCTCATACTTCCTCTCCTCCTAAAGCGGTACAAACAGAGCGCGGCAAAGCCGCGCTCTGTTATTTATGCAACGTTGACGCCGACCACCGAGACATTGACCTCAATCACCTTGAGTCCGGTCATGTTCTCAATCGCCGATACGACTTTTTCCTGTACCTCTCGCGTCACCTTCGGGATGCTGTATCCGTACTTCAGATTGATGGAAAGATCCACCGAGACATGCTCTTCGGTCACCTCTACCTTTGTACCGCGCGGCGCATTCTTCCAAGCCAGGCGGGATGCAAGTTCGTTTCCGAGTTTCCCCGCCATGGAATCAACACCTTCCACTTCGCACGCTGCAAGCCCCGCAATTACAGCGACGACCTCGTCCGCAATGCAAACTTCTCCGATGTTCTTCTCCTTGCTGTTCTCTCCCATCTGTCGCTGTCCTCCTGTCGTGTCTGTTTCTCTTTTGCTGCGTTCAGTATATCAAATTTATGCCGGTGACACACGCTATTTGTGATAGGGTGCTCCGGTTCTTATGCGGTAACTCCGATACAGTTGTTCCAAAAAAAGTACGCGCATCAATTGATGCGGAAAGGTAAAATCCGAAAAGCTGAGACGCAGGGCGGCGCGCACACTCACTTCCTTGGAGAGGCCCAGTGAACCGCCGATTACAAAGCAAAGCTCTCCGCGGCTGCGTTCTTCGAGCTTTGCCATTTCGGCCGCAAAGCCTTCCGAATCAAACTTCTTGCCCTGAATTTCGAGCGTCACAACAAGGGCCCGCGCATCGATTTTTTCCAAAAGGCGCTCGCCTTCCCGCTTTCTGACCCGTTCGGCCGCGGCACTGTCAAGGAGCTCCGGCGTCTTCTCATCCTTTATTTCAATGAGGCGAAACTTGCAGTGCGCCGAGAGACGTTTTTCATATTCCGCAACCGCCTCCCGCCAATAGCGCTCTTTTAAACTTCCGACCGTGAGTAAGCTGATGTTCATTCCGTTGCCCGGAAGTAGTAGCCGACGCCCCACTTCGTGTGCACATAGCGCGGTGCCGAGGGCGAAGGCTCAATCTTTTCGCGAAGCCGCCGCACATGGACATCCACGGTTCTCACATCGCCCGCTTCATTGGCCTTATTCTCCCAGATTGCGGAAAGCAGTTGCTCTCTGCTGAACACCTTATTCGGATTTTTCATGAGCAGAACCAGAATATCGAATTCCTTGGCTGTGAGATTAATTTCACGCTCGCCGAGCATAACCCGACGCGACTCGATGTCCAAGGACAAATCGCCCGCAGAGAGCGGCGCATTGCTCTCGGGTTCTCTCTGGTTCTTCTGATTGCGACGGAGTATGGCCTTAATCCGCGCTTTGACTTCGAGAATATTGAAGGGCTTCGTGAGATAATCATCCACACCGTTGTCGAAGGCAAGGATTTTGTCCATATCCTCTCCCTTCGCCGTCAGCATGATGATGGGCACATCCGAGAATTCGCGAACGGCCTGGCAGACATCCATGCCGCTCATCTTTGGAAGCATGACATCCAGAAGAACCATATCATAGTTCTTCTCCCTGATTTTCCCGAGGGCCTCTTCTCCGTCATAGGCCGCATCCACTTCCATCCCATCTGCCTGCAGACTGAAACTGATGCCCTTCACAATCAGTTTCTCATCGTCCACAACCAAAATTTTTGCCATTCTCCCTCTCCTCACTCACGCACTACAATACTGTCTTTTAATTTCTCAAACGCCTTTTCTTTGATGCCCGGAATATTCTTGATTTCTTCGATGTTTCGAAACTTCCCGTGCGCCTTGCGGTAGGCAAGAATCTGCTCCGCCTTGCGTTCACCGACACCCGGCAAAGTCATGAGTTCTGCCTTTTCGGCGCGGTTTAAATC
>CAJPKN010000160.1 GCA_905370385.1 Stomatobaculum longum | reverse complement strand
CGGCAAGTCGGGCGAGCAGAACGGAAGTAAGAGCGAGCGCGGTGAGCGCCCGGAGAACGGCGGCCGTAAGGGCGGCAAGTCGGGCGAACAGAACGGAAGTAAGAGCGAGCGCGGTGAGCGCCCGGAGAACGGCGGCCGTAAGGGCGGCAAGTCCGGTCAGAAGAGCAGTAAGTCCGGCAGTCGGCGCACGCAGAGCAAGCGGCAGCGCGGACAGCAGGGAACCGGACGTCGGCAGGGGCGTGGAAGCGATATGCGTGAGCGGAATGCCATGAACGGCGGAAACGGCCCGCAGGGCTTCGGCGGCTTCGGCGGGAACGGCCCGCAGGGCTTCGGCGGCTTCGGCGGGAACGGCCCGCAGGGCTTCGAGCAGAACGACGGTTTTCAGCATGGCGCGCGCCCGGAGCGTCCGGAGCATCGAGAGAACAGCGGACGTGAGGACGAAAACAACAAGAAGCATAAGGATGCGGAGAAGAAACAGAAGAACGCAAAGAGCGGCGCTGAACAGCGGTCCGAAGGCAGTAGCAAGAAGAACCGGAACTGAGTAAGATTCGGTACGGAGGGCAGTTGTGACGGGAAAAGCCGCATGGACAAGAGCGGAAAGGACGGGGTATAATAGAACATACTATCGAGTGGAGGAAGGCGCATGACAGAAGCGGAAATGCAGCGGCAGGAGGCCGTGGTAGAGGCAGTGCTCTTTACAATGGGAAAATCGGTCGAGACCGGCTTGCTTGCGGCGGCGCTGGAGTGCACGACGGCGGAGGCAGAGGCTGCGGCGGAGCGACTGGCAAAGCGCTATGAGGCAGATGACCGCGGGGTTCACTTACTTCGTCTGGAGAATGCCTGGCAGCTCGGCACGAAGCGGGAGTTTTACGACGCTTTGATCCGTGTCGCAAAAGAGCCCAGACGTCAGGTTTTGAGTCAGGTTGTTCTGGAAACCCTTGCGATCATTGCTTACCGTCAACCCGTCACCAAGATGGAAATTTCAAAGATACGAGGTGTGTCCTCCGATCACGCGGTCAACAAGTTGGTCGAGTACGGACTCATCTATGAAGCCGGAAGGCTGGACGCTCCGGGGCGTCCAGCCCTCTTTGCGACCACCGAAGAGTTTTTGCGGCGTTTCGGTGTGGACTCGAAGCAGGATTTGCCCTCGGTCACACCGGACCAAGAGGCGGAAATTCAGGAAGAAGTCAAGCGAGAGATCAATTACCGCTTCGGAACGGAAGAGGGAAAACTGGGGGAGGAAGTCTGAGATGGAGATTGCAATCAAGTATTTTAGCGAAGCGATTGAACGACTGCGCTATATCGACGGAAAGAGCGACTGGGTGGATCTCCGTGCGGCGGCGGATGTGAGCCTGAAAAAAGGAGAGTTTGCGCTGATTCCGCTCGGCATTGCGATGCAGCTTCCCGCGGGCTATGAGGCGCATGTGGTGCCGCGCAGTTCTACCTTCAAGAATTTCGGCATTCTCCAGGTAAATTCGATGGGCGTGATTGATGAGAGTTACGGCGGGGACGACGATCAGTGGTTTTTCCCGGCGCTCGCGGTGCGGGATACAGAAATTCATGTCAACGACAGAATCTGCCAGTTCCGCATCATGGAGCATCAGCCGGTGCTCTCGTTTCGGGAAGTAGAGAAGCTCACGGGGGAGAACCGCGGCGGTTTCGGCAGTACCGGCATACAGTGAGGAGGCAGGGCGATGCGGAAAACAAGGGAAATCGGGATTGTCATAGTGCTTTCCCTGGTGTTACTGCTCAGCGGCTGCAGTGAGCGCAGAAAAGCGGTGCAGAAATATCGTTCACTCGGCATTACAGAGTTGCAGAAAGAAAACTACGAGGCGGCAATCGATGCCTTTCGCCATGCGATGGACTACTACGGGACCGCTCATCAGGACAAGGAAGAGGCGGATATCCTGAGCTACCTTGCAGAGGCGGAGTATCGCGCGGGAAAGTATGAGGAAGCGTTGGAGCACTATGAGCAGTTGCTCCGAAAGGGAGGCAGAAAAGCTGCCTATTTGGATCTTGCCTGTGCCGCTGCCGTGAAGGCGGGCAAGGGCATGGAAGGCGCATTGCCGTATTACGAAGAGGCGGAAAAAAAGGGCGGGGACCGGGAACTGCATTTGGAGACGCTCTACCTGCTCGCGGAGAGTGCGCGGTCCGGCGGGGCGGCGGATGAACTGGAGACCGTGCGCGCGTCGTATGAAAAATTGTATCCGAGCGCAAAGGAAGACAGTCGTTTTCTCCTGCACTACGGAGACCTCTTGGTCAGTGTAAAGAAATGGGATGAGGCCTTTGCGATGTATGAGGCGGGCGAAACTCTGACGGCCGCCGATGCAGCGCAGCAAGCGGTCTTTCGGCAGCGAGAGGCGATTTGCCAAGAATACCGCGGGGAGTATGCGGATGCGCTGCGGCGCTTCACGGCGCTTCTTGAGAGCGGGCAGGGAAATCGGGAAGAAATAGAACATGAAATTGCGTTTTTGAAGACCAGAGCGGAGGGCAGTGATGGCTGAGCTGTTTGTGACCGAAGAAGCGAAAGAGCGGGTCGTGCTGATCGGCATTCAGCAGCGAGAACGAGACGGAAGCGAGGAATCGCTGACGGAGCTCGGAGAACTTTTGAAAACTGCGGGAGCCGAGCCGATAGGCCGTCTTATACAGCCGCGCGAAGCGCCGGATCCCGGCAGTTACTTCGGAAAAGGCAAGATCGAAGAGCTGAAGGAACTGCTTATAAGTCTCGAGGCAGATGCCGTTGCGGCGGATGATGAGCTCTCCCCGGCGCAGATGAAAAATCTGAGCGATGCACTCGGTGTCAAGGTCATGGACAGAACCATGATTATTCTCGATATTTTTGCGCGACATGCGGTGACGGCGGAGGGTAAGCTCCAGGTGGAGCTCGCACAGTTGCACTATACGCAGGCACATCTTCTCGGCATGCGCTCATCGCTCTCGAGACTCGGCGGCGGTGTGGGTACCAGAGGTCCGGGTGAGCAAAAGTTGGAGCTCGACCGGCGTGCCATTCGCGCGCGCATCAGCTTTTTGCGCGAGAAACTCGGCGAACTAAAGCGGCATCGCGAGGTCGCGCGGGCGCAGCGGGAGAAGAGCGGGAGTTATATTGTGGCCTTGGTCGGCTATACGAATGCGGGCAAGTCGACCTTGCTGAACCGCCTCACGGACGCGGGTATACTCGCGGAAAATAAGCTCTTTGCGACCCTGGATCCGACCACGAGAAAACTCGCGTTGCCGGGCGGCGAAGAAGTGCTGCTCACGGATACCGTCGGCTTCAAACGGAAGCTGCCGAATAGGCTGATTGGAACGTGTC
>CAJPKN010000159.1 GCA_905370385.1 Stomatobaculum longum | reverse complement strand
CGTAGACATGGGCGGAATCCGCTGTGGTTCCGCTCGCGCTTGCCGCATTTTTATCGTACTTCACCGTATACGCATTCGGCGCATAGACCGCACGGATTGTCAGCGGACCCGTGACCGGGTTTCCGAAGCTGAAGGTACTGTGATCCGCGTCATTCTCCCAGTGGTCAAAGTGGTAACCCGTCTTATTCTCCGGCGCGGTCGGCGCATTCAGCACCGTGCCGTGCGTCATCTGCGCACCGCCGTTGTCGAAGATGACCTCATTCGCATGCGGCGCATCTGCCGTTGCGGCATCCAGCACCTGTACTGGGTAGGTATTGATCTCCCAGACAGCGGTCAGGGTGAAGTTCGCGCGCACCGAGCTGTTCACGAACTGGAACTGAGTTCCGTCCGCTGCCTTCCAGTGCTTAAAGTGATAGCCGTAGCGCTCTCCCGCCGGGGAGGTCGCAACGCCTGCCGCATTGTTCTGTACCGGCGGCTCTGTCACGCGGTCACCGTAGCGATGCGTCTGTGCCGGGGGCGTAAAGCTACCCTGATCCGGATCGAAGCTAACCGTGTAGCGCGGCAGCTGATAGGTATTTTCAAAGCTTGCCGTCTGGACATTGACGGTCGCTCCGCTTACAGGATCTTGATAGTTGATTGTCCTAGTCAAGCTTAGCGCATTGCCGAGACCGCTGCCGCTCTGCGTCACCACATAGGTAATCGTGTAGATGCGGGAATTGTAGCCGTAGTACTGTGCGCTGCCCGCCTCTTCCTTGAGGGTGTAGACATAGGTACCGGGCATCGTGAAGTTGAAGGTTCCGCTCGGGAAAGTAGCGCCTGCCGTCGCATTCTCGGTCAACACCGGGGAACCTGGGGTAATCAGCGAGAGGTCTGCACTCGAGAGCGTATACTTGACCACCGGGTTCTGACCCGGGGTCTCGTCGCGGGAACTCTCCTTCGCGGAGCCGGTCGGCATGGGTTCTGCCGTCACATGCGCCGCCGTAAAGGAGGTACCGGTCAGCGTGAAGCCGAAGTTCTCTGCGGTGAGCGGCGCACGCTGGCCGTCCGGCAGGAGGCCGTAGTCGCCCTTTAAGAGCTTCTCGATGTTAAAGCTATCTGTCGCCGGGGTCACCGGTCTCCAGACCGCATAGAGCGTTAAGTCACCGTCAATCTTGCCGGTCTTAATCGCAGCACCCGCCGCATACGCGGTGCCCGTGCCGTCCGGCTTTGTGTTCCAACCGTCAAAGTAGTAGCCCGCGCGAGTAAGCTGGGTATCCACGCCCGCCGTTCCCGCAGAGCTCTTTGCTGTCGTCTCGTCCGTGTGCGCATCCGCACCCGCTGCGGTCGTTGACGGGTAAAGCCGCTCGCCGTTCGGTGAGATACTGCCGCTGTCCGCGCCGTTGCTGTTGTACTTCACGTCGGCCCAGACCGTTACCTTCACCTCTTTCTTGATGAGCTCTCCGTAGCCGTCGTCGGTCGTAAGAAGCAGGGTCGTGACACCCGTCTTCTGCGGGGTGAGGCTTCCGGTCAAAGCGCCGCTGCCGGTCACCGTGACAAGGTCGTTCGGCGCCCCTGTCTGAATCGCATAATTCACGACCGGATTTGTGGGATCCACCGGGTTCGTGAGTGTCGGCGTCACCGTCGAAGCTGTATCGCCCACGTGGAGCACCTGATCCGCAAGATCGAGAACCGGAACATTGTAGACACCGACATTTACATTTTCGAGGGTATACTTTCTCGTCGGAATATCCGCCATCACCGTGACCGTCGCAAGGTTCGTAGTTCTGTCAAAGCGCGAATTCACGGTCGGGTCGCTGCCCTGATCTTTCTTGACCAACTTTCTGGCAGGTGTCATATGCGAAGTATCCGCCATGACCGTCCAGTTGCCCTCGTGCGGCACATAGAGGATATAATATCCGATTCCGTTGGTACCGTTCACAAAGGTCTGGTTGTTGTCGCGACGCAGGACTTCCGTGACGCCGTCTGCCTCGCGCAGGCGCATTAAGACACCGCCGAGACGGCTGTCCGTACCGTCGTCATAGAGCGAGTTAAAGTCCGTATCCTGGAAGGCAAAGCCGCTGATTCCGAGGTCACGCAGGGTGTAGCGGAGCGTGTTGCTCGCCTGTCCCGTTGTACCGTAGAAGGGCGTAGGATTCGTTCCCATGCGGAAGTTTCCGTAGGTCACAATGGTGTCGTCCATATTGAGCAGCTTTTTCTTGCGCTCGTGCAGCTGATAGCGAAGCGTGACCGAGGCCTTTCTGCCCGCCGGCATGTTGGTCACATTCAGCTTGACCATCGTGATATCCGCATCCGCGGGCTTGGTCGTGGTCCAGGAGGCTGTCTTTGCGCTGGTATAGCCGTTTGCCGCGGGGTTCGGATCTGTCGTATATGAAATCGTGTAATTGAGACCCGTGAGCGCCGAGGTATCGACACCGTAGTAGTCCATGGTGAACTGCGCCGCCGGCGTGGTCTGCGTCACGCCGCCGCTCTGGTAGCTGTACTGCTCTCCCTCCTTCGGCACCGGGATATAAATCTCCCAATCGTTGGTCGGATTCACATCGTCACTGGTCAGGAAAACCTTTGCGTTGAAAATGTTCGGGTTATTATTCAAATCGCGGCTCTCGACATTCGTTGCGCTCTCCGCAAAGGGCTTGGTCGCCTGCGCGAATGCAAGCAGGCCGAGTGCCGTCACCTGGTTGATCTTATGCGTCGTGTCGTTTGCGGCATAGAGCATCTCCGCTTCATTCGCACTCGCGCCTGCCTTTGCCGCCGTCGCATTGCCGAACTGTGTGCCGCGCGGTCCGTCCTGCACCAATTGAAGATTCTCGTTGTTGGTCTCGACCGTGATGTCATGGGAATTGCCGCCGTTGCCGTCGCGGTCAGCGTCAAACTTTGTATCGAGCCAGACGCCGGGAAGCGGCTTCACAACGACAGGATCCGCCGAATAGCCGGCCTGGAGCTTTAAGTAAAAGTTATACGAAGGTCCGGTCCAGTTTTGACCGTTACTTGGGCCGAGATTGCGGAAAATATCCGAGAGCTCTGCCTCCGGCGTCTGATCCATGGAGACGACCAAAACACCGTAATCCGCATGACCGGATTCCCCGGTACCTGTGCCCGCAGGTATAAAGTTAACATTTGCACTGCTGGGTGCCCAGGTCCAGCTGCCGGTCGAGGTCTTCTGGAACGCCTTGACCACCATGCTGCCGTCCACATAGGTAAAGCTCTTATCCACCTTGATATAGAAAGTCGGACGAATCTTGAGCCCCTTGCTGACCGCATAGTTTAAGGTGCTCGGGGTGACACCGAACGAAGTATCTCCGCCCACGCCGAGTTCACGGCCCTGAT
>CAJPKN010000158.1 GCA_905370385.1 Stomatobaculum longum | reverse complement strand
TGACTGAAACGAAGCTGCCCATGCGCCGAAGGCCATGGCGGCGCTGAGCGCCGCCGCGGCCGCCGCCGTCAGATATCCCTTTTTCATTTTTTTCTCCTCTCGCTTGCGCTTCTCCCCGGCGCTTTGCGTTTCTATGCTTTGCATCTATCTTAAGGTCCCGTTGCGCTTGTCGCAAGCGACAATACTCTTAAGAAAAAGAGACGGCTTTCGCCGTCTCTCTTATTTTGTCGAACAAAATTCACTGCAACACGACGGTTTCGGTCGCCGGAAGTTCCTTGGTAGAAGCCGTGAACTCGCCCTTTGCCGAAGCGCCGCTCTCGCTGAACGCGCCGTAGACCTGCTCGAACTGCCCCTCCGGTGCCTGTGCGATATACATGCCGCCCTTTGCGTACTGGCGGAGCACCGCTTTCATCGCCTCCGGCTGTATGGCCACGCAACCCGCGGTACTCGGCTTGCCGTTGCTCGTACAGTGCAAGAAGAGCGCCGAGCCGGTGCCCGGCTGGCGGTTTTCTTTGTTAAACCCTGTGTTCAGCGCATAGGCGTAGATGTTCTTTGCCCAGTCCTCCCAGAGCTTTTCACCCTTCTGAGATGCGAGCTTCTCCGAACTCTCCAGGCGGTTGGTTTGATCCGACCAGTACTGGCGCTTCGCATCCGCCTGAATGTGCGTGTAATCGCTCGGGAAGCCCTCCTCCGATGCGTTCCGCCCGAAGGGCGTATCGGTCTTCCAGAGTCCGATCGGGGTCGTACCGTCACCGGTTTTCCGCTTTGCGGACATGCCGCCGTAGCCGTAGACGCCCGCGGACTGAATTTTCGCCTGCCACTGTCCCGTATCGTTCTTCACGAAGACCGTGACGCGCGCCTTGTTCCAGCGCGACTCATCGCTCACCTTGGTCTCACGGTAAGTATCCTTGCCGCCCTTGACGGCAAAGCCCTCCACGACAATGAGGGATTTTGCGTCCTCCGGCAGCGTAAAGCGCGATACGTCATAGCTGAGGAGCGAAGTGTCGATGCGCTTCTCTCCGTTTGCCGCGACGGTTTCGGTCGCCGCGGTCGCGGTACTTGCCGCACTCGTCGAAGCCGCTGCACTCTCCTTCGGCTTGGAGGGCGCGAGGGTCGCCTGTCCGGTCTTACCGCTGTCGGTGTTCTCCGGCTTAAACGCGGCCACCGTGCTCTCCGAAGCAGACTTTGCCGCGCTTCCCTGCCCGCTTGTCGCCGTGCTCTCCTGCGGCTTTGCCTCCGCCTTTATCTCATTCTTATCGGTTTTTGCCTCGCGCGGCGCATAAACCTCATCAATCGGCTTTTCGACTCTGCCGCGATAACTCGTGCGATCCGCCTCGCTCTCTTTGACCTCCGCAATATCCACAACCTTGCCCAAGGCCGCATATGTCGTATGTGTTCCCAGCAGGACGCCGCCAAAGAGCAACGTTGCCGCAACCATAGCCTGCATTTGCTTTACTCTCATGATGGTTTCTCCTTTCGCCTTGTCACCAGCCAATAAATCAGTGCCAAATCCAGCGCCGCTATGACAGCCCGCGGCCAGAACGCTTGGATATCGTTCGCAATCCGGGCACTGACACAGAGCACCGCGAGACCGAACAGCGGCGGAAGCTGCTGTCGAAATCTGCGATCCCGCGCCGCACTCCGCTTCTCCGTCTCTTCCTCACCCGGCAGTTTCGGCCACTCCGGTAATTTCGGTTCTTCTTTTCCCAAGTTTCCCTCCTCCGCCGGTACCGCTTCTACAAAAAATCCCCGCAACCCGTCGTCAAGGGAGCGACGGCAGGTTGCGGGGAGAAGCGAGAGCGATAGACGGGACTCGAACCCGCGGTCTCGACCTTGGCAAGGTCGCGCGTTACCAACTACGCCACTATCGCATCTGTCCGAATTTCGGACAGTTAGAGTATAGCACAGGGCTTCTCTCCCGTAAAGTCTTTTTTTATTCCTTCACGCTTCCGAGGTAGATACCGGCGGAATTCTTCGTGACATAGACCAGAATCATGCCGTCCTCCGGCGCATACTTGACCTCCCCCACGTTGTATCCGGCCTCGTAGGTCAGCATGACACGCTTCACGGACTGCGGAAGTTTATCGCCGAGTTTCCAGTAGGGAAGACGCAGCAGTTTGTCCTCCTGTCCGGTATAGACAAAGATCAGAACCTGTTCCCGCCCGTAGACCCTGCCGTAACAGACCAAATCCCGCTCCATTAAGAGCGGCACGAGCGAGCCCCGCCGAAGTGCCTGCGAATTGCGGTGCAGCTTGCTGAGGTAGCGGTGGTATTCGAGGAGCTCCAGGTTTTCGTGTCCCCAGGGGTAGCTTCTGCGGCTGTCGGGATCGGTGAAGCCGCAGACGCCGACCTCATCCCCGTAGTACATGGTGGGCGCGCCCGGCCAGGTAAAGAGCATGAGGGCGGCCTGCCGCATGACCGAGAGCTGCACGCCGTTCTCCGCCGCCGCGGAGCCGAGCTCCGCCAGTCTTCCGACCACGCCGTTGGTGCGCGTCAGAAAGCGCGAGTGGTCGTGGTTCGAGAGCTGGTTCATGGCCGTATGGAGAGAGGGCTCCGGGAGTTTTGCGATTGCGAGACTCATCATGTCCCAGAAACGCGCGCCGTCGCCGCGAAGGCTTGGGTCCTTGCCGTCCGAATGCTTCTCCATGCCGGTTAGGAACCAGCTGACCGGCTCCATAAAGCCGTCGTAGTTCATCACCGAATCCCACTCCCTGCCGTTTAACCAGGAGGAGGGATTGCCGTAGTGCTCCGCTAAAATCAGGGCATCCCGCCGCACCGCCTTGATACGCGCGCGGAAGCGCTTCCAGAAGCTGTGGTTATAGTCCTGCGTGTGTCCGAGATCGGCCGCGACATCGAGGCGCCAGCCGTCCGCACGGTAGGGCGGGCTCAGCCACTTTTCGCCGACGCGAAGTATGCGCTCCGCGAGTTCCTCGCTCGCCTCGTAATTTAGCTTCGGGAGGGTATCATTGTCCCACCAGCCGTCGTAACTGCGGTTATCCGGCCAGGCCTCTTTTCGATCATCCATAAACACAAAGTAGTCGTGATAGGGGCTCTCTCTCTCAAGATAAGCGCCCGGCGCATAACTTCCCTGCTCCGCATAGATTTTCTCCCGGTCCAGCCATTTGTGAAAGGAGCCGCAGTGGTTAAAGACGCCATCCAGGAGGATGCGGAAACCAAAGCGATGCGCTTCCTCCGTGAAGGCCGCAAAGAAGCGGTCGGAAGCCGCGAGATTCTTCGGGTCCGCGCTCCGCTTTTGATAGCGCGTCGCATTCAGGTTGTCCGTGGCATCCGACGCGAGCACCTCGCCGCCGTCCTCCGCAATAACGGTGAGGTGC
>CAJPKN010000157.1 GCA_905370385.1 Stomatobaculum longum | reverse complement strand
CTTCGATTCTTCGTAAAATCGGTGTGGATAAGATTCTTGATCCGGAGGGAGAGGGAGGAATGCGATCTGCAAGGATTTTGCTTTCATCCTCTTTCAAGGATTTCTGGGAAATTGATGACAACCTGTATGTGGTGGAACTAAAAGTGCGAGAAGCGTGGATTGGCAAAACGTTGATAGAACTTCAACTTCGAAAAAATCACATGATGAACGTGGTTGCCCTAAAAGCAGAGGGGAAAAAGTGGAGGTTCGGGAATCCCGAAGAGCCGCTACGACAGGATGAAGTATTGCTGGTTGCAATGGAGAAAAAAGATCTCAGAAAGTGGCAGTAATAAAATTACATTCATACATTTTCATGTGGCGACATAAGAATAGAATACCCATTAAACCCTGTGACGGTAGAAATGGAATAAATTGTATGAAAGACGCGATTATGAGGTGTTGACAAAATTGAGAGGAGGGAAACGGGGGCGTTTGACATTTGGTGGAAAATCTGTTGGCAGATGAGAAAATGTCGAAACAGATGAAGGCGTTTCGGTAAAAACAGAATAGAAAACAAGCGAAAGAAGGAATCGATATGACAAAGCAGCCCAAGTATCTGCGCAATATGGTTCCGGAATTAAAAGAGAAATACGGTGAGGAAAAGGCGCGGACCATTCTGAACCATGCGCAAAGTCGTTATGAGGCGCTCATCGAAGAAAACAAGGACGACCCACCGGCGTATTCCGGGCAGAAGCGGGAGCGCATTTATCCGTGTATCGCCTTGTTCCATGCCTTGGTGGATGCGGGAACGGGGCGCGAGGAAGCCGCTGCGTTTGTGACGGATTACTACCGCAGGCTTGCCGAGCGCGCAGCCCCCGTCATCCGAACGGTATTGAAGATTCCGGGCTTATACAGACTGGTTCCGAAACTGTTTTTTGATACGGCGCTGAAACACTGTGTCCCCGAAGCGGGCTTCTTAAGCGAGAACCGATTTTTATCGAAGACCGAGATGCGCTTTGATATGGTGAAATGTCCTTACCAAGACTGCTGTGTGCGCTACGGCTGTCCGGAGCTTGTGAAGGGCTTTTGCGACACGGACGATATCTGCTACGGGAATATGCACCCCAGGCTCTTGTGGGGCAGAACCAAGACCCTGGGACACGGCGGCAGCGTATGTGATTTTAAACTCCGCATCACAGAAGAGACACGGCCGTCGCCGCACTGCGGAACGGTTCATGAAACAAGGAAATAAGGAGGAACGCCGGCCCTTTTTCAAGTTTATTGACCGGAAGTCCTATCTCCTCATGGCGGTCATGATGGGCGGCGGCATTGCGCTTCGCGCGGGCGGCTTGGCGCTCACGCGAAGCGGGAATCTTGTTCGGCGTAAATGATTGGAACGAGAAGGGCTGAAGAAAAGGGCAGGTAGGTGATAATGAGAAATGTAGATTAAATCCGGTGATTTAGAATCCATTGTACTAAATCGGCAAATGAGTAAGTCCCTGCGGCAATGGCCAAGAAGATATCAGAGAGTTCTGATTGTGTATAAGACAATTCAATTTGGTTTAGTGCAAGAAAAACGAGCATGGCATGCGCACCGATTCTCTTATTGCCGTCGATAAAAGCATGATTTTGTGTAAGACCGATTCCAAGGCGGGCAGCTTTCTGCGGAATAGATGGATAGATTTCGTGTGTTTCAAACGATTGAAACGGAGCATAAAGAGCAGACTCCAAGAGTGCTTCATCTCGGAGACCCGGCGAGCCTCCGGTCTCTGTTATTAGCTGTGCATGCAGCATTAGCACCTGCTCTTTTGTCAAAACGATCATTTCGCAAGTTCCTCATAGGCCTCACGATTTTGAGCAATTAGGCGCTTGGAAAGCAAGAGAACATCCTCGTTGGATACACTCTGCTCTTGTTCTGCCTGAGAGAACTCAATCAAAAGATAGCGGGGAGCGTTGTTTTTTAGAATGACAACGGAACCTTTTTCATCCACTAAACGAGCAATGCGGGAAAAATTTCTGTTTGCCTCGGTGATAGAGACAAGATTATCGGTATTGATATTCATGAGAAAGCCTCCTTAAATTCAATGTAATACTATTAGTATAACACAAATATAGGATATATTCAACCTACAGTTAATGTGATGTATCTTATTTCCGACCTGCCTTGCCATCCACAGCAAAGCATAGTAGAATAATACATTGCGTTTTGAAATGCTCAGCCAGAAAGAGAGAGGAATTTTTCAATGAGAAGTACGAGAACGGATGTGAGAAACGTCGCAATCATCGCCCACGTTGACCACGGCAAGACCACGCTCGTGGACCAGCTGCTGCGGCAGAGCGGCGTGTTCCGCGCCAATCAGGAGGTTGTGGATCGCGTCATGGATTCCAACGATATTGAGAGAGAGCGCGGCATCACGATTCTCTCCAAGAATACAGCGGTAAACTATGACGGCGTCAAGATCAACATCATCGATACCCCGGGACACGCGGATTTCGGCGGCGAGGTGGAGCGTGTCTTAAAGATGGTGAACGGCGTGGTCCTTGTGGTCGATGCCTTCGAGGGCACCATGCCGCAGACGCGTTTTGTGTTGAAGAAGGCGTTAGAGCTTTCGCTGGATGTCGTGGTCTGCGTGAACAAGTGCGACCGCGCAGAGGCGCGCCCGGACGAGGTTGTGGATGAGGTGCTTGAGCTCCTCATGGATCTCGATGCGAGCGAGCAGCAGCTCGAGTGTCCGTTTATCTTTGCTTCCGCACGCAGCGGTTGGGCAAAGAATTCGTTGGACAGCGACAATGCGGATATGAAGCCGCTGTTTGAGGCCATCATCAACCACATCCCGGCACCGGAGGGCGATCCGGAAGCGCCGACCCAGATTCTGATCAGCACAATCGACTACAACGAGTATGTGGGCCGCATCGGCGTGGGCAAGGTGGACAATGGTTCGATTCGTGTGAACCAGGAAGTTGCGCTGGTCAATCACCACGAGCCGGATAAGCTGCGCCGCGTGAAGATCGGCAAGCTCTATGAGTACGAGGGCTTGAACCGCGTTGAAGTGAAGGAAGCGGAGTTCGGTTCGATTGTCGCAATCTCCGGCATCTCCGATTTACACATCGGCGACACGATTACGAGTCCCGAATCTCCGGAGTCCATTCCGTTCCAGAAGATTTCCGAGCCGACCATCTCGATGAACTTCATGGTCAACGACAGCCCGCTCGCCGGTCAGGAGGGACAGTACATCACCTCCCGCCACCTGCGCGAGCGTCTGTTCCGCGAGCTGAACACCGATGTCTCGCTTCGCGTCGAGGAGCTCACGCCGGACTGCTTCAAGGTGAGCGGCCGCGGCGAGCTGCACCTCTCGGTCTTA
>CAJPKN010000156.1 GCA_905370385.1 Stomatobaculum longum | reverse complement strand
CGCCCTGTGGTAGACTGCTCGAGAACGAACAGATGCCTAAGGGCGTCTCCTTAAAATACAACCGCAGGATTGCGGAGAAACGAGGTTTGATATGAGTTTATTTTTGGGACCGATTCACCACTGGCTTTACCGGAAAATCCGCCTGCAGGAGGAGCTGATTACAACGATCGCCGAGCAGGAGGGGGCAAAGAGCGGAGACAGCGGAAAGTACGAGAGCTTTGTCAATCGGGAGCTCCGTCCGCTTGAGGAGCTCATTGACACGGATAACATTCACGGCTGGCTCCAGGCACGCATCCACGATGCGGAGGGACGCTATGCGGCACTGGTGTCCGCAATTTTAAAGGAGGACAGCGGAGCACTGCCCCGCATTAAGGAGGAGGTCTTTGCTTTCGGCGCAAGCAATGCGGTCGAGGCGGATGCAAGCCCTGCCGAGGCTTATCGCTACTACGGGGACAATCTGGTTAACGGCATGCCCTGCGACCATGTGGACCGAGTGACCGAGCAGGCGGAGGATCATATTTCCTGGACCCTCGATCAGGATTTGCACGGCGAGTTTTGGATTGAAGCGGGACAGAGTCCGGCGCTCTATTATGAGCTTCGCCTTGAGGAGATGCGCGGTATGTTGTCCGGCACGGCGCTCACGCTTACCATGCCTTCGGAAATGAGCTACGAGTTGAGGGCAAAGGCATGAACGAGAGCATCGTCCTCATGGTCGAGGAACACGAAAATATAAGACGCATGCTCAAAGTGGTTCGCAGCATGTGCCGCGGTCTCCTGCGGGGCGAAGAAGTGAATCAGGAGGATTTTTCCGCCGCGATAGACTTTATTCGGAACTATGCGGATCATCACCACCACAAGAAAGAGGAGGACTACCTCTTCAAGGCCATGGTCGAAAACATGGGACGCATTGCGGAGAATCTGGTGAGCCACGGCATGCTGGTGGAGCACGACCTCGGCAGAGGCCATGTGCTTGCGCTCGGCGAAGCGTTACAGCGCTACCGGGAAAATCCGAGCGATGACAACAAGCTTGACATCATTGCCGAGGCTATGGGCTACGCGGCCCTCCTGGACCGTCACATCGAGAAGGAAAACACGGTGGTCTACCCGTTTGCGGAGCGCAGTCTTTCGGCCGAGGTCTTTGCCGAGGTGAATGCTTCTTCCGCTGCCTTTGAGGCAGGGGAAGCGGAACGCGCGGCGCGCGAAAAGTATGAAAAACTGCTCGACACCCTTGAGGCGAAGTATCAACCCGCGGCCTGAAGCTTGTTGAAATCCCGGAACTGTGCTAGGCTTTCACTGTACACAGTGTTTCGGAAAGGACAAGATATGAGCATTTACGATTACAGCGTGCCGTCCGTCGGCGGCGGAGAATTGAATTTGGCGGATTACAAGGGCAAGGTCATGCTGATTGTCAACACGGCGACCGGTTGCGGCTTTACGCCGCACTATGAGCCCCTGCAGGCCATGTATGAGGCGGATCACGAGAAGGGACTCGAGATCATCGACATTCCCTGCAACCAGTTCGCGGGTCAGACCCCGGGGACGGATGAGGAGATTCACGAGTTCTGCACCCTCAACTATCACACGAGCTTTCCGCAACAGAAGAAGTCGGATGTGAACGGCGAGAACGAGCTTCCGCTCTATACCTTCTTAAAGAGTCAGAAGGGCTTTGAGGGCTTCGGCAAGGGACCCAAGGCGCTCATGATGGCGGCGCTTTTAAAGAAGCAGGATTGGAACTACGCCGAGAAGCCGGATATCAAGTGGAACTTTACGAAGTTTGTCGTAGACAGAGACGGAAACGTGGTAAAGCGCTTTGAGCCGACCGCAGATATGGCAGAGGTTCGCGCTTTTGTGGAGAGCCTGCTGTAAAAAGAATGAGACGCACAGTCCGTTTGTGACTGTGCGTTTTTGCGTGAGAGAGGGGCAGAAGGGCGCAACTGTCCGTGCAATAAACACAAATGTACGCACTGCGCGAAAACATACTTGCCAAGTCGGAAAAGACGGAGTATAGTTATGAGCCATACGGAAACGGTTTGGCGCGCGGGGCGCGCACGGAGGTTTAAAGAATGAGTAAGGAATTTCACGCACCGGAGAAGAAACTGAAGGTCGGCGTACTCGGCGCGACGGGCATGGTCGGCCAGCGCTTTCTGACGATACTGGAGAACCACCCCTGGTTTGAGGTGACCACGCTCGCAGCGAGCCCGCGGAGCGCCGGTAAGACCTATGAAGAAGCGGTCGGCGACCGTTGGAAGTTGGACATTCCGATGCCGGAAGTCTATAAAAAGATGGTTCTCCACAATGTGAACGAGGTCGAAGAAGTGTCCCGCGAAGTGGACTTTGTGTTCTCGGCGGTCGATATGACGAAGGAAGAGATTCGCGAAATTGAGGATGCCTATGCGAAGCACGAGACACCGGTTGTTTCGAACAACTCTGCGCATCGTTGGACCAAGGATGTCCCCATGGTCATCCCGGAGGTGAACCCGGAGCACTTTGAGATTATCAAGGCGCAGAGGAATCGTCTCGGCACCGAGAGAGGGTTTGTCGCGGTAAAGCCGAACTGCTCGATTCAGAGCTATGCCCCGGCGTTCGCGGCCTGGAAGGAGTTTGAGCCCTACGAGGCGATTGTCACGACCTATCAGGCAATCTCGGGCGCGGGTAAGAACTTTACGGATTGGCCGGAGATGCTCGGAAACATCATCCCGTACATCGGCGGCGAGGAAGAGAAGAGTGAAATGGAGCCGCTGCGCATTTATGGCAAGGTAGAGGGCGATGAGATTGTTCCGGCAACGGAGCCGAAGATCAGTAGCCAGTGCCTCCGCGTGCCGGTGCTGAACGGCCATACGGCGGCTGTCTTTGTGAAGTTCCGCAAGAAGCCGACCAAGGAGCAGCTCATTGAGAAGCTCACGAACTTCCGCGGTCTTCCGCAGGAATGCAAGCTGCCCAGCGCACCGCAGCAGTTCATCCGCTATATGGAAGAGGACAACCGTCCGCAGGTCACGCTCGATGTGAACTACGAGGGCGGCATGGGCATCTCGATCGGTCGCCTCCGCGAGGACACGGTTTACGACTGGAAGTTCGTGGGTCTCTCCCACAACACGCTCCGCGGCGCGGCGGGCGGCGCGGTGGAGTGCGCAGAGGCACTGACCGCACTCGGCTATATCGCAGCGAAGTAAGCAGAAGGCAGACGCCGAACTGTAAGAACCGCAGATGTCGAATTGTTAGAACAAAGGAAAGAGTCGCTCTCCCGTTTTGGGGCGAGCGACTTTTTTTGTGCTGTGGCTGAATCGGAAACGATACTGTAAAATAGAGGGCAGTCAATGCGAAGAAGAAGGGGGGTAGGACGGTGAGAGCAAAGGAAATCGACGGAATGAAGGGGGCGCTGATCTTTCTGGTGGTGCT
>CAJPKN010000155.1 GCA_905370385.1 Stomatobaculum longum | reverse complement strand
CATAGAAGATGCGGTTCGGAAAGCGCTCCTCATTCTCTTTGAGGCAAGCTTCCAGCGTCAAATACTTCTTTTCGAGATTCTTAAAGAGCACAGCATCCTTTACCTTCTCCTCAAACTTCTCGTCTTTGAGGCAGCCGTACTGGACAAAGGGGGCAATATCATCCCAATACTTCTCATAGTTCTCACGATCCGTCTTGCACATACCGGTCAGTTTTTCCGCGACCTTCTTCGTGATATAGGCGCTGATTTTCTTGACAAAGCCGTCATTCTGCAGAGCTGAACGAGAAACGTTGAGCGGAAGATCCGGGCAGTCAATCACACCTTTTAAAAGCAAAAGGAACTCCGGAATCACTTCTTTGATGTTGTCCGCAATGAAAACTTGGTTATTGAATAGTTTGATTTTACCTTCCGCAGCTTCATACTCGAGCTCAATGTGCGGGAAATACAAAATGCCCTGCAGACGGAAGGGATAATCCATATTGAGATGAATCCAGAAGAGAGGCTCGCGATAATCCATGAAAACCTTGCGGTAAAACGCCTCGTACTCCTCTTTGCTCACCTCATTCGGATGCTTTTTCCAGAGAGGATCGGTGTCGTTCACCGGCTGTAAGCGCTTTTGAATCTTCAGGCGCTCCCGCGCCGGGGTAAGCTCTGCAAGCTCTTTACTGCCGTCCTCATTGATCTTTTCTTCGACCTCTGCCTCTTCCCGCACGGTCTCAAGAACCACATCGTCCTCTCTCTTCTCATCCGGATCGATGAGTTCTGTCTCGGGTGCGGCATCCGCATCCGTGAGATAGATGGCAACCGGCATGAAGCCGCAGTACTTTTCAAGCACTTCTCTTACGCGCGGAAGCTCCGAAAACTCACGGCTCTCTTCGGAGAGATAGAGGGTAATCTCGGTTCCGTGTTCGCTGCGCATGCCGTCTTGCATACTGTACTCGGTTCCGCCCTCGGACTCCCAATGCACAGCTCCCTCTGCTTCACGGTAAGACTTGGTCTCAATTACAACGCGATCGGCAACCATAAATGCCGAATAAAAACCGAGGCCGAAGTGCCCTATAATCTGATCCTCATTCGCCTTATCCTTATAAGTCTCAATGAAATCCCGGGCGCCGGAAAACGCAATCTGGTTGATATACTTTTCAATCTCGTCCGCACTCATGCCGACACCGTTGTCCGTAAAGCGTATGCGCCGCTCCTTCGAGCTTACCTCCACCCGAATCTCATAGCGCTCCTGCTCCGGTGCCTGATATTCCCCGATCAGTGCAAGCTTTTTTAACTTGGTAACGGCGTCGCAACCGTTTGAAACCAGCTCACGCACAAAGATATCGTGATCGGAATACAGCCATTTTTTGATGATTGGGAAGATGTTGTCGCTGTGTATCGACAAGCTGCCCTGTTTGTTTTCCATGTTCTTCCACCTCCGAGATATTATGTACTTATTATACTACATATAGAACACAAGTCAATGTAAAAAAGAAGGAGCTTTCGCTCCTTCTTTATCTCAGGCCGCGCTGTTCTTACCCGCGGCAAAGCCCTCAAGCATTGCTTCAAAGGCCGCGTCGTTACCGCTGAACTGCACCCGTAAAATCTGATTGAGATCCATCCCCATCAGTCCGAGGAAGGACTTTCCGTCGATATAAACACGATTGTAGTTCACATCGATATCAAAAGGACAGTTTTCGGCAGCACGGACGAAGGTTTTGATATCCTCGACCGAATTTAATTTAATATATCTCTCTTGCATGATTGAATCTCCTATCAGCAATCTTAAGAATGTTTCTTAAGATTGGCGGAATTATATCACTGATTATTCGGCATGGCAAGTGAAAATGTGTGAACATTTTGTGCGTGGCAACTTACTCCTTGCTTTCCGTCTCGGCGCTTGTCGTCTGCTCATCTTCTCGGAAGCCGGGGCCGTGATCCTCCTCGGTCTCAAACGAAGTGACGGCTCGCACCTTGCGCACAACGCTGCCGGAACCGCCGCCGGAAGTAAAGCCGATTTTCCTCCTATCATCTTCCTCAAGCGCTGCAGCGGAACTGCTCTCCGCTTTATTTTCCGCCTTTGTCTCCGCGGAACTCGCACTTTCCTCAGCGGGCACAGTCTCTCCGCTCTGCTCGACCGGTGCTTCGGTCTCCGTCGATGCTGTCTTAGCTTCGGCGTTTGCGGCACTAGCCACTTCCATCAAGGCCTTCGGCTCCTCATACTTTGTACTCGAGACCAAGAAAGAGACCCCATGCACATAATGCGCATAATACGCTTCGGCATAGGGAATGCGCACACGACTCATCGAGAGATCCGCGAGGTTATAACGCTCCCAACTGATTCCCCATTCAATCGCGGCTGCTGCCGGAGAACTCCAATCGGTTCTCGCATAGCGCGCTACAAACTCACTCTCCCCGGGTTCCTGCAATAAGAACTCCAGCTGGGTCAGTAAGTCATCATATGGCTTATTCCGCTCTCTGCAATATGCCTCCAAGCGAACACGGCGCTCAAAGCTCCATTGCCCGAGTCCGTAACCGTTATGGCTTCCGGCCTCCTCAAGCGCGGGATTAATGCCGCTTTCCTGTTGGAAGTTTCCGAGAAGCCCCGCAATTGCGGTTTCTGTCCAACCTCGCGTTTTTAAGTAGCTGTGAATGATATCCGCCGTTCCCAAATTGAGATAGAGCTGATGTGCCCCGTCATTCTCATAGGTGAAGCCCTCAAAGCGGGATCCCGGCGCAGCAATCAGATAGCCCCGCTCGTCCACATAGTAGGAATCCGGAGTCATGCCACCCTTCAGGATACGCCCCAGGCCGTCGACATAACACCAATTTTCGCCGTCCTGTACCCAGCTGTTTCGATAAAGAGCACCGCTCGGTGATGCAAAGTACTCATATTCTCCCCGGTAGAAACGCCCTGTACTCATGCTGCCGTCCGCAGCAAAGTGATAGCGTTCTCCGTCGATTCGAAGAATCTCCCCGTATTCCATGATGCCGGCCGCATTGACATAGTAATAGCATCCGTCTTCTCCGACAATCCAAGTCCCTGTCTCTCGTTCGCCGGAGGCATTGAGATAAATCCAGCCTGCTGCCGTCTGTTGCCAGCCTGCGCTACTTGCACGCAGCATAAATGCGGAGACACTGGGCGTTTCGCTGCTCTCTGCGGTGATTTGTGCAGCGACTGTCTCACGCACGATATCCTCCGCAGTCTTTTCAAGCGCCGGCCTTTTACCCGTCGCCCACATACTGCGCAGACCAAAGGGCAGAATCAGGAATACCCCCACCATACAGGAGATAACCAAAACCGCACGGTGACGCTGCACATACTTCCGAAGCCACAAATTCATATCTTTTCTCATCGTATTATCTTACCTCGTACTTCCACAAGATTTTGAAGATGCAGAAGATGCAGGCTTTCGA
>CAJPKN010000154.1 GCA_905370385.1 Stomatobaculum longum | reverse complement strand
ATCAATGTTATAGACAAGCAGGCCATGCTCCGGATTCCAGTACTGGGATGCCAGCTTTGCGGTTGTCGCCTGTCCGTCGGTCAGATAGTCGAGCAACAAAAGCTTATAGTCCGAAATACCGAGTGCAGCGCATTGCTGCTCAATAAAGCCCTCAACATCCGCACTTTCGTCGCGCATCGCAATGAAAATATAACGCGCCGCGCATTCGGCGTAACCCTGCAAACTCCGAATAGACCACTCGAACAAAGTCTTTCCGCGCGTCTCAATCATGAACTTCGGAACGGTATAACCTGCCTTCCGAAAACGAGACCCAAGTCCTCCCATTGTTATCACAATGTCCAGATTCTTCATCTCTCCTCCCCCTTTACACGCGATGCCTCACAGCGTTCTTCCAGTTCTTCCGGCGTATAGCCCAAAAACTCATCCGGCCTAACGGAACGGTCATCCACATAAAACCCCTTGTGTCCCGGCCAGGGCTTCCCGTAGAAAATCTCGTCATAGGGGATGTTCCACTTCTCAAGCCAGTCGGTCAACACACGCGCCGTATTCTTATTGATCAAACCCAGGTTTCCCTGATACGAGTTCATATTGCGCGAGGTGAAGAGAACAATCTTTGCCCCGGCCTCGTGGTAGACACGCATTTTTTCCACCACTTCGGCAAAAGGGACCAGATCCTCATACTTCTCCCCTTTCTTCTTGATCGGGCAAATTGTGCCGTCAATGTCGAAGACAAATGAGTACTCACTGTAATTCATGTTGAATTTCCTCTAAAATATTTCTCGCATTCAGGATAAATCCAAAGACCTTATGCGGGTTGTCGATATGCAGCGGCAACATCGAGAGAAAGAGCGAAGCCTCATAGAGACGAATCAGCAGATAATCATATCCGGACGCTTCCGCTTTCTCCCGGAACCATTTTTTATACTGTGCATTGTCAAAGCCGAGCTTCAACTCTGCCTGAAACTCACGGTTAATAGAAATCTCATAGAGCGCGTTATTGAAAAAATCGTAATTGCCGCAAATCGAATGGCTGAGCTTTGCGAGATCGTAATACGGATTGGTCCAGAGTTCCTCTTCCGTGAGCGCGCCCTTCGGATCGATGAACTTGAGCATTCTGGTCGCCTTGTTGTACATCGCATTTGCGAAGCAGGGATCGCCGTGGCCGATTACACTGACCGGCTCCACCCGAACACGCGACTCCACCTGCTGTTTCAGTGCAAAGTAGCGCGCCTTAATATCGTCGATGCTCTCACCGGTACCGGCCTGTAAGAGCGCCGCAATGTGCCCGTAACTCTCGAGTTTCTTCAGGTCTTCAATACGACTCTCTACCTTTTCGATGTAAAGGGAATCTGCCGTTTTCTGATATTCTTCTTGGCTGACCGCCTTCGCATGACGCTCTTTGAAGAAGTTAAAGTACATGTCAAGCAAACGCCGGAATTCCTCCTCGCCGATCGATCCGTGCACCCACTTGATTGCGAGGTCTGTCATATAGAGGCGCTCCATCGTATAAGAGGCACTCTTTTCATCCTCCTGATAATGAAACGGCAGAACAAACCACCGCTTCATGTCATCCGGCAAGAGATGATAAAAGCTGTACTCTGCCTTAATCTTCTTCTTATTGGTGGAACGCTTGGTCAGCGTGTATTCTTTTTCTTCGAGCGAATTAAAATAACGCGCGTCGAAATTGCCCGTGATGCAACGGATAAAGTTAAAGACATCGCCGATATTGACAAGTCCGTCCGCCGGGAACGAATTTGAAACCGTTCGCGCCGCCGTCGCCGAACTTCCCTCCTTGCAAACACGCTCCAGAAATGTCCGATACGACTTTGTGTCCGCAAACATCAATCCCGCGGTCTCATCCCGCACGGTCATCCGATAATTCTCTGCAATGTAGGGCAGTTTCTGAAACGAGAGTTTTGCCCACTCCGCATCGCTGATAATATAGTTCGCAAACATGTGCAAAATGTGAACCGGCTCCGCTATCCGGTCGCCGAACTGCTCTAATAAAGCATTAAAGGCAAAGACAGAGCGCACCACCTGCCACTCCATCTCCGGAAAATATGCCAGAAGCTGCTGCCGGAAGCGCTCTCCGAGGCGCTGCCGTTTGACAACCACCTCCGAAAACCCCTTCTCCCCAATCACATCCTCTATGACTTCACTCTTCCGGACCGTATCATCAAAGATTACGATAAGCTTCATCTGCCCGTTCCTTTCTTCCCACAAAAATCAGCGTGCCGAGATAAAAGAGCAACAAGGACACCGTTCCGATTAAGATAATGCCGCTCAAATAATCGGTCTTTCCGCCCCACATCGCACCGATCAAATAGGCCGACATTGCACGTCCCAAATCCGCACGCAATATAGAAGCGGTGAGTGCCAGTCCTCCGATTTCAATAAGCCAAGCAGCCACCGACAGCATATAGCTGAGTAAAAACTTTCCCTGTACCACCCGGTGAATGTCCCGGTATGCTGCCTGCAAACGCGCTAAAACAGTCAATGCAAACAGCTTCCGCTTGCTGCCTCTCCCTGCAATCAAATAACGATTCCAGTATTGGCAGAGCCCCGGAAGCGCAAAATAGATAAAACTCAACGCAAACAGCACTGCAAGCAAGACAAACGAAACCGCAGGCATCGCATTGCCAAGCGGCAGTACAAATAAAATCAGCACCGTCATCAATGCCGCCGTATCCACAAAGCGGTCAAGAAGAATCACTGCAATGCCATACATCCAGTCACCGATATAGTAGCCGTAGCAATAGCAGCGGAACAAATCTCCTGCCTTTAACGGCAATATCATGCTGACCGGCGTAATTTTACAGTACTGCCTGAGGAAGAGTCCAAAGGGCAGTTTCCGATCCAATAACTCCAGATAGAGGCGAAAGGCCTTAATGGCATGCACCAGCACCGCAGTTCCCAGCATGATTACAAAAATCAGCGGGCTGTGCAAGGCAAAGGAAAAATTCCTGTGCAGCAAGGCTCTGCTGAGAAGCAGCACGGTGAGCAGCAACACCAGGATATTGAGAAGTTTATACGTTTTCTGCTTCATGGTCGCCGTTCTCTTTGTCCTTCCGATTCGTGTAAACCGTTTTCGCGGTATACGCGCCAATCAGTTTGTCTCTATGCTCCGCAGCAATAAAGCCCTTGCGGTTCACGATATAGCTTCCCAGAAGCTTCAGCACGACAATGGCCTGATTGACCATCTTGACATTCGAGACCTGATCGTCTTCTCTCCAGAGTATCGGGAAGAAGCGCATGTTCTGGCGGTAATAGGAAGAACCGAGAATCATGCAGTAATTGAACATGAGGTTATCCTTGTACTTCTCATAGAAACGGCTTTTGAGGCTCGAAACCTTGTACATGTTTAAGCCGGAACCAAGGTCATAGATGCGTCTCCCGGTACCGCTTGAGAA
>CAJPKN010000153.1 GCA_905370385.1 Stomatobaculum longum | reverse complement strand
GTCAAGACGGAGCCCTCTCACGGCTCAAACCCGGGTTCGATTCCCGGATCGGTCATTTCCGAGGTAAGTCCTCGGTATCGCAACACACAGTTTTATTCGAGGCGTGGCTCAGTTTGGTAGAGCGCAGCGTTCGGGACGCTGAGGCCGCAAGTTCGAATCTTGTCGCCTCGACTCGCTCTTTTTAGAGCAGATGCAACACAGTAAGGCCGATTGGTCAAGCGGTCAAGACGGAGCCCTCTCACGGCTCAAACCCGGGTTCGATTCCCGGATCGGTCAGTTTGCTTTCGTAGCGCAGTTGGTAGCGCAACGCATTCGTAATGCGTGGGTCGCCGGTTCGAGTCCGGCCGAAAGCTCGGTTAAGCTCAGGCATGTGCCTGAGCTTTTTTGATGTCATATTCAGCACCATTCCCGCAAGCTTTTTCGCAAGATAGGTTCTTCTCTAATATGGAAGCTTTTGCTATACTGAATCCAAAGTCTGTTTTGGACTTTGGGGATAGGAGGAGATAAATGGATAATCAGGAGCTGAAACGAAATGCGATAAAGCTGCGGAGAGGCATACTCCGCTCCACGCACGCGGCTGCGTCCGGACACCCGGGCGGTTCGCTCTCGGCAACGGAGCTTTTTACGCTGCTCTATTTTGAGGAACTACAGGTTGATCCGAAGAATCCGGGCGATCCGAAGAGAGACCGCTTTGTGCTCTCCAAGGGACACTGTGCGCCCGGTCTCTACGCGGCGCTTGCGGCACGCGGCTTTTTCCCGGAGGAGGATCTTTTGACCCTTCGCCACATCGGCTCCTATTTACAGGGACATCCGGATATGAAGCACATTCCGGGCGTCGATATGTCGAGCGGTTCTCTGGGCCAGGGCATTTCCGCTGCGGTCGGTATGGCGCTCGCGGCAAAGATTTACGGTGATTCCTACCGCACCTACGCGCTGCTCGGTGACGGAGAGATTGAAGAGGGAGAGGTCTGGGAGGCCGCTATGCTCGCGGGCTTCCGTAAGCTGGATAACCTTGTAGTGATTGTGGACAACAACAATCTGCAGATAGACGGTCCGATCGACGAGGTGAATTCCCCCTATCCGATTGACAAGAAGTTTGCGGCCTTCAATTTCCACGTAATCAATGTGGAGGACGGCAATGACTTCGATCAGCTTCGCGCCGCGTTTGCGGAGGCGAGAAATACGAAGGGCTGTCCGACGGCCATCGTCATGAAGACGGTGAAGGGCAAGGGCATTTCCTTTATGGAGAATCAGGTCGGCTGGCACGGCAAGGGCCCGAACGATGAGGAGCTCGAAAAAGCACTGGCGGAACTGGACAAGGCGGAGGAGATGTTATGAGTCAGGGAAAGAAGATTGCGACTCGCGAGAGCTACGGCAGAACCCTCGCGGAGCTTGGTAAAGAGCACGAGGACTTCCTCGTTTTGGATGCGGACCTCGCAGGTTCCACGAAGACCGCGGTATTCCGCAAGGCATTTCCGGAGCGTCACATCAACTGCGGCATTGCGGAGCAGAACATGGTCGGTGTCGCAGCCGGCATCGCTGCGACCGGCCGCGTGGCGTTTGCAAGTTCGTTCGCGATGTTTGCGGCCGGCAGAGCCTATGAGCAGATTCGAAACTCCGTCGGCTACCCGCAGCTCAATGTGAAGATTGCGGCTACCCACGGCGGCATTTCGGTCGGTGAAGACGGCGCAACCCACCAGTGCAACGAAGACTTTGCGCTGATGCGCACCATTCCCGGCATGGTGGTCATGGTTCCGTCCGACGATGTCGAGGCGGAGGCTATGGTGCGTGCGGCATATGCGCACAAGGGACCGGTCTACATGCGCTTTAGCCGCCTTGCGACGCCGGTGTTCAACAATCCGGAGACCTACAAGTTTGAAATCGGCAAGGCGATTACGATGCGCGAGGGCAAGGATGTCGCAATTATCGCTGCCGGTCTCCCGGTCGCTTCCGCGATGGAAGCGGCAGAGAAGCTCGCGGCCGAGGGGATAGAGGCACGTATCATCGATATGCACACCATTAAGCCGCTCGATGAGGAGGCAGTGCTTCGCGCGGCGAAGGAAATCGGGAAGATTGTCACGGTTGAGGAGCACTCGATCATCGGCGGTCTCGGCTCCGCGGTCGCGGAAGTGCTCGCAGAGCAGTGCCCGGCAAAGTTAAAGCGTGTCGGCATCTATGACCGCTATACGGAATCCGGTCCTGCGGAGGCGCTGATTCACCACTACGGTCTGGACGGCGAAGGCGTGTACAGCGCGGTCAAGGCATTTCTCGCGTAACGGCACAGAGACCGCAACAGGCCTGAGAGGTAGGGGAGAGAATGGAGAAAAAAATACTGGTGACACGTTCTTCGCTGCCGCCGCTCGAGGAGTATGTCGAAGAGATACGCGATATTTTCGAGAGTCACTGGCTCACCAATATGGGAGTCAAGCATGAGGCATTGACTGAGGAACTCCGTCGCTTTTTCGATGTGCCGGAGGTCACGCTCTTTCAGAACGGGCATCTCGCGCTCGAGTTTGCCCTGCAGGCTTTGGAACTCAGCGGTGAAGTCATTACGACCCCGTTTACCTTTGCATCAACCACTTGGGCCATCATCCGCTCGGGTCTTACACCTGTATTCTGTGACATCGATCCCGAGACCTATACCCTGGATCCGGCGAAACTGGAGTCCCTGATCACCGAGCGCACGGCAGCCATACTTCCTGTGCACGTCTACGGCAATCTCTGCGACACCGAGGTGCTCGCGGAAATCGCGGCACGGCATAAGCTTCCGTTGATTTACGATGCGGCGCATGCCTTCGGTGTCCGAAAGAACGGCGTGAGTGCGGCTGCATTCGGAGATATGTCTATGTTCTCCTTCCATGCGACCAAGGTTTTTCACACGATTGAAGGCGGAGCGGTTTGCTGCCGGGACAAGGAACTCAGTACGAAGCTCTTTCGTCTGAAGAACTTCGGCATCGAGGAAAATGAAACTTACTGTGTCGGCGGCAACGGTAAGATGAATGAGTTTGAAGCAGCCATGGGGCTCTTAAACCTGCGGCATTTGCCGGAGGAACTGGCAAAGCGGCAGCGCGTCTATACGCACTACGTAGAACTGCTCTCGGAGGTCGAGGGACTCAAACTTCCCAAGCAGCAAGCGGGTGTCACGGCAAATTACGCTTACTTTCCCGTTGTGTTCACGGATACCTACGGCGAGACACGGGATGAGGCGGCGCTTCGCCTACAAGCGAAGGGTTACTATCCGCGAAAGTATTTTTATCCCTGCACCAATGCGTTCCCGTTTCTGAACGGGCGCATCGATCCGGGCCACACGCCGATTGCGGAAGATATTTCGAAACGCGTGCTGACGCTTCCGCTCTATGCGGATTTGGAGCTCGCGGACGTGGAGCAAATTTGCCGCATCCTGCGGCGCGAAGCATGAGAGGAAGCATGATTAAAGCAATTATTTTTGACCTGGACGA
>CAJPKN010000152.1 GCA_905370385.1 Stomatobaculum longum | reverse complement strand
GTTTGCGTATGGTGTCCATCGAATCGTTTCCGCCGATGTAAATGAATACTTCAATGTCAAGCTTGTCGAGCAGTTCAAAGACGCGCTCGTAGACCTTCTTGTCCTCGTGAATCTCGGGAAGTTTATAGCGGCAGGTCCCGAGAAAGGCCGAGGGTGTGCGCTTCAGGAGTTCCAGCTCCAACTCATTTCGAATATAATCCGAGAGATCCACATACTGCTCGTCCAGAAAGCCCTGAATGCCGAAGCGCATGCCGTATACCCTTCCGTAACCGCGCTCCTTTGCCGTCTTAAACACACCTGCCAAGCTCGAATTAATGACAGCCGTGGGACCTCCCGACTGACCGACCAATACATTCCCCTTCATAGATTTTTCCTCCTCATTTCCTTGCCGCCCAAAATTTTCGGCTGTTTTTAGTATAACGAAAGTGGCAAAAAGAATCCAGCGCATAAAAAAAGCGAAGGGAGGCTTTCCCTTCGCTTTTCTTTTGTGCTGTTTTACGCAAGACTGCCGCTTCTTCTGTCCTGCAAGAACACATGCAGGCGCTCCCGCACCGGCCGACCGACCAGGATGGCCAAAAAGAGTTTCACACAGTCAAGCGGAATGAACGGGAACACACAGACCGTGAGCGCTTTGCCCCAAGCCATCTTGGTCTGTCCGACAAACCAAGCGGTTCCGGCCGCGTAGCAGAGAACCAACGCAAGCAGCATGACAACGGCCTGCAACGGCACGTTCTTATAAAAATGATCCACGGCAAAGCCCGTCATCAGCGCCATCAGAATAAACGCAAGGAGGTAGCCGCCTGTGGGGCCCAGAATCTTAGCCGGGCCGCCGCTGTAACCGGACATAACCGGAACACCGACAAAACCGATCAGAAGATACACGAGGTAGGCAACGGTTCCGCTCTTCATGCCGAGCACATAGGCCGAGAGGTAAACCAGGAGCGGTGTCAATGAAATCGGCACGGCACCGATCGGAATCGACATGGGGCCAAAGATACACATCAGAGCTGTCATCACTGCAATCAATGCCATGTTGCGAATATCCAAGTACTTCATCTTCTTCTCTCCTCTTCTCTGTGCCTTTGCACTGTCGCCTAGCATACGCGTCTGCGTCTCAATTGTCAACCTCTCACAGAATTTTGGTTGACAAATTTCTTCTACTTTGACTATACTGGGCAAAGATTCGTTGAAAAATTGGAGGAGGCATGCGATATGAACGCATTGGCACTTGCTGAGGAGATTATTGCCGGACGCCGCTTACAGCGGGGAGATGAAGAGTTAACGGAGCTTTTGAGCACGGATCTCGAAGAGCTCTGTCAAGCTGCGGATAAGCTCCGCGAAACCTATTGTCAGAACAAGGTGGATCTCTGCACCATTATTAACGGCAGAAGCGGCCGCTGCAGCGAGGACTGCAAGTACTGCGCGCAGTCCGCACACTCGAAGACGGGCTGTGAGGAATATGCCTTCCTCTCGGAGGATGTGATCGTCGCAGCCGCTAAGGCCAATGAGCGCGAAGGCGTGGATCGCTTCTCGATCGTTACCTCCGGCCGCTCTCTCACCGGTGAAGAATTCGAACAGGCGCTCGCCGCTTACCGCCGCATGGCCGATGAGTGCAAGATTGATCTCTGTGCTTCCCACGGTTTCCTGACGCGCGAGCAGTTCCACCGTCTGCACCTCGCGGGGGTTACGAGCTATCACGACAACATCGAAACCTCGCGCCGCTTCTTTCCGGAAATCTGCACGACTCATACCTTTGATCAGAAGCTTGCGACCATACGCGCAGCACAGGAAGAAGGTCTCTGCGTCTGTTCCGGCGGCATCATCGGCATGGGCGAAACCTGGGAGGACAGATTGGACATGGCGCTCACGCTCGCGGAACTCGGCATCGAGTCCATCCCGATCAATGTACTGATGCCGGTCAAGGGCACCCCGCTCGGCGAGCGGGAAGTGCTGAAGGACGATGAAATTCTCCGCACGCTGGCCATCTTCCGCATGATTAATCCCGAGGCGAACATTCGCCTTGCGGGCGGACGCTCCGCGCTCTCCGATAACGGTGCGCACAGCTTCTCCTGCGGCGTCAGCGCGACGATTACCGGAAACATGCTGACCACGAGCGGCTCCACGATTCAAGAGGACAGAGCCATGCTGAGCGCCATGGGAAGAGATGTGCAGCCCGAGTGGCAGAAGCACCCTGTGCGCCCGAGCTGCTATGAGGCAGTCAAGAATATCGCCCAGTAAATGAAACGACAACAGAAGCCCCGCGGCAGCTGCCGCGGGGCTTTTCATATTTCATATACGATTCTATATCCCCTGACTCTCGTTTCCGTCAGTTCTTTGCCTCGGACGGTGCATAGGTACGGAAAATCTGCTTCACTTCGCCGTCCTTTAAAACGATCGAAATGACCTGCGGACCCCAATCCTTGTCCTTATCCTTCGCAAACGCGTCCTTAATCTGATCCGCCGTATAGGTCACACCGTTCTGCTGATTCAAATCGGAGTAATCCATGTAAGTCACATCGCTCGCAAGCTTCAGTTCCTCGGTTCCGGTCGAATAGTAAAGCGGCGTTCCGTCCGCGCTCTGGGTGCGGAAGTAGTCGCCGTCCTGGATGAGGCTCACACCGCCGTTCTCCACACCGCCGTTAATGATAACCTGCGGGAAGTTTCCGGTCTCGGCGTTCTTCTTCTCGATGGTCTTGATACCGATATTCTTCTGCGCGACCTGGATGACATCGCCCTCCTTCAGCGCATTGATCTTTGCCACATCGTAGCGGTCAAAGTTAAAGAACTCTGCCTTCACGGTCTTGCCGTCAAAGCTTGTCGCATCGAGGCGCACCGGGAAACCGCCGTTTGTGTGATCTGCCTTCACTGCCTCCGGCGCAATGACACTGCCGCCGGCAGCCGTGGTCTCATCCGCCGCAGACGCCTCAGCGCTTGTCTCGACCGCGCTGCTCGCCGCAGTCGTCTCCTTCTTACTGCCGCCGCAAGCCGTAATGCTAAGCGCGGCAATCGCCGCGACACAGAACAATCCTGCTTTTCTCATATAGTACCTCCCTCAGTCTTATCTAGTACGAAATTCAGCTGAAAACAAAACAATTATATTTTATTATACCCATTCAATCGGGCGAATTCAAGCGGGAGCGGAATTATGCACGCCGATCGCTGCTTGAACGGCTACCGTAGACTCGGTTTTTCCCGCGGCAGCTACCGTTGCATAAAAAGAGAAGGAGGTGATAATCACCCCCTTCTCATACGCTGCGGGAAATGGGACTTGAACCCACACGGCTTGTGGCCACTAGATCCTTAGTCTAGCCTGTCTGCCAATTCCAGCATCCCCGCTCGGTACTCAGTTATTCTACTATGTGACCTTTCGGATTGCAAGCACTTTTTTATTTTTTTTTGCAGGAGGATAATTGTAAGATGAACTAGGACAATAAAAAAGAGCCGATGACGAACTCGTGG
>CAJPKN010000151.1 GCA_905370385.1 Stomatobaculum longum | reverse complement strand
GTTTCGTCGGCCGGATGCTTATCTTTCGCGTGAGACTAGCGCAAGGAGAATATAGATGAATAACGAGAAGAAAAAACCGGTTCAAATTTGTGAGACCGTGCTTCGCGATGCGCACCAGTCCCTCTTTGCAACCAGAATGACGACTGAGGAAATGCTGCCCATCATCGATAAGATGGATGAGATCGGCTACCGTTCGGTTGAATGCTGGGGCGGAGCGACCTTTGATTCCTGCCTTCGTTTCCTGCATGAGGATCCGTGGCAGAGACTGCGCCTTTTGAAGCAGGGTTTCAAGAAGACGAAGTTACAGATGCTGTTCCGTGGCCAGAATATTCTGGGTTACAACCACTATGCGGACGATGTCGTTGAGTACTTCGTGCAGAAGTCTGTGGCAAACGGTATCGACATCCTCCGTATTTTTGACTGTCTGAATGACCTTCGTAACCTTGAGACAGCGGTCAATGCGTGCAAAAAAGAAGGTGCAGAGGCACAGATTGCTCTTTCTTACACACTTGGCGACGCATATACGCTTGAGTACTGGGTCAGCCTGGCGAAGCGCATTGAGGATATGGGCGCGGATTCCATCTGCATCAAGGACATGTCCGGCCTCTTGACACCGTATGAGGCGTATGACCTCGTAAAGGCGCTCAAGGAGTCGACCAAGCTCCCGATAGACATACACACGCACTACACCTCCGGTGTCGCTTCGATGACTCTCCTGAAGGCAATCGAGGCAGGGGCGGATATTATTGACACGGCAATCTCGCCGCTTGCCCTCGGAACCAGCCAGCCGGCAACCGAGGTTTTGGTGCAGACTTTAAAGGGAACGCCGTATGACACGGGACTTGATATCGAAAAGCTCTCGGAGATTGCAAAGTACTTCACCAAGATCCGCGAGAAGTACATTGCGAATGGACTTCTGAGCCCGAAGCTCCTCGGCGTCAATATCAACACGCTGCGCTATCAGGTTCCGGGCGGTATGCTCAGTAACCTCCTGAAGCAGCTCACCGAGGCTCACAAGGAAGATTTGCTTCCGGATGTGCTCGAAGAAGTTGCGCGTGTCCGCAAGGACTTCGGCGAGCCGCCGCTGGTTACGCCGTCGTCTCAGATTGTCGGTACTCAGGCCGTGATGAATGTCCTCATGCGTCAGCGCTACAAGATGGTGCCGAAGGAGTCCAGAAAGCTTGTCATGGGTGAGTTCGGTCAGTCGGTGCGTCCGGTGGATCCCGAGATCCAGAAGCAGATTATCGGAGATGAAACGCCGATTACCTGCCGTCCCGCGGATTTGATTCCGCCGCAGCTCCCGAAGTTCGAGGCTGAGGTGGGACCGTGGAAGCAGCAGGAGGAGGATGTGCTCTCGTATGCACTGTTCCCGCAGGTCGCACTTGATTTCTTCAAGTATCGGCAGGCGCAGCAGAGCGGTGTGGATATGAATAAGGCGGATACGGCAAACGGTGTTTATCCGGTGTAATTAAGAGTAACGAAAACGACTGCCGCTCCGGAGTGTTTTCTTCGGCGCGGCAGTTTTCTGCATGCTTTAACATATAAGGGGGAAATAAAGCGCAGTGAACGGAAAAAGAGCAAAGCGGATTGCGCAGGCCGCAATTCTTGCACTCAGCTTGTTGACGCCGTTTTTACCGACACAGGTCTTACAGAGTATGGCCGCAACGAAGAGCGATGCGGCGTTTGAACAGCAGCTGGCGGCAGAGGGCTTTCCGGAGTCCTACAAGCAGAAGCTGAGAGAGCTTCACGCGAAGTATCCGAACTGGGAGTTCAAAGCTTATCAGACAGGGCTCAGCTGGCAGGAAGTGGTGCGAGAGGAGAGTAAACTCGGCAGGAATCTGGTTTACACCACAAGCAAGGACAGTTGGAAGTCGAAAGATGCGGCTGCCTACAATGCTGCGACCAATACTTGGAAGGGCTTTGATACGAGTGCCTGGGTTGCGGCGAATTCCGATATTATCGGGTATTACATGGATCCCAGAAACTTTTTGGACAGTCGCTACGTTTTTCAGTTTCAGACCCAGGGCTATGATCCCGCGAGTCAGAATGCGGAGGGGGTTCGCATGCTGGCGGCAAATTCTTTCTTGACCGAAAGCGGTGCAAGTGTTGTCGGAAGCCGCTCTGTGGTCGAAAATCAGAGCAGTTCCGCGGACAGCGGCATTTCGGAGGCGACAAAAGTCGCCGGTGCAAGCGGAAAGAGTCCGAGCGCTGTCCTTTGGGCGGCTCCGGGAACTCCGCGGGACAGCGAGAGTGTGCAGGTCGGCGAGGCGCCTCTCTCCGAACAGGAACAGCGGAGTCAGGCCGCAGCAAACGGAAACAGACCCGCCGTGCCGACGCGCGGAGAGGGCGGCACAAAGCAGGAGGAGCGTGCAATCGGTGTGCTTGCCGGTGCACCGCGTGACCGTCTTGCTGCATCCGTAGAGGAGCAGGGAGAGACTGTTTCGGATGAGGCGTCTTCGGCTGCAGAGTCGGAGCAAGCTTACGGAGAAGTACAGCCTCAAGCTGCGGAAGCATATGTTGCCGAACCATCGGATACATTCGAGGGTGAGGAAGCTGTGGCGGAGAATGTCGCTGTAGAAGTGCAGGAAACTTCGCGACTCGAAGAAGTGCATCCGTATGATGTCTCGGTTGAGGGAGATGCAGAGAGTCAGCGCATTGAGGCAGATATCCAAGGTGTCATTCGCCGCGGCGCAACCGGAGCTTCGCAGAACAGCACGACTGCCCAGTCCGGAGGTTCCGGCGGCGGCGGAACGGTATCGGGTGACGGCAGCGGCTCCAATCCGGTCGGTGTTGACTATATCTCCACCATCATGGATGCGGCAAACAGTTCGGGCGTGAACCCCTATGTGTTAACGGCGATGTTGATTCAGGAGCAGGGACGTAAGGGTGGCAGCGGTCTGATCAGCGGAAAGAATCCGAAATACCCGGGATTTTATAACTATTTCAATGCTCAGGCTTTTCAGGACGGCGATAAGACCCCGACCGAGCGCGGTCTTTGGTGGGCGAGCCTTGTGGATGTCACTTACGGAAAGCCTTGGAATACGCCGGAGAAGGCCATCATCGGGGGCGCAAAGTATTACGGTGACAACTATCTGAAGAGCGGGCAGGATACCTTCTATCTGAAGAAATTCAATGTGACGGAGAAGGGACGCTACGAGCATCAATACATGACCAATGTGCAGGCGGCTGCGGAAGAGGGCAGAAAGCTCGGCGAGGCTTATACCGAGGAGCTCAAACAGAAAAAGCATACCTTCCGGATTCCGGTCTATACGGACATGCCGGAGAGTGCGGCGGCTCAGCCGAATTGAAAATCGTAAGAGCGGGTGCTTGCCCGCTCTTTTTCGTGCGGGGATTCAAAGTTTTCGTGAAAGCCTATTCGATAAGAGTGAATATATAATCGCCCATCGGTGTCTTTGAGGCGCTGTTTCAAGTACTGGAGTTCACCCGGGATTCGTGTTAGAATGAGATGGATTTTAGT
>CAJPKN010000150.1 GCA_905370385.1 Stomatobaculum longum | reverse complement strand
ACAGGAGGTAGAGCTGTGGGACTGATATGGATCAAAGAGACCAATCCCCGGGAGAAACTCTATCTCGAGGAGCTCGGTCTTAACGTAGAGACGCTGGAAGAGCTCTCTTATCTGATACTCAAGTACCCGCCGCTCTTTCTCGACAACTTCGTGGGAGAAAAGTTCTTCTCCTTTCTCTCGCGCGGGGCGCGACACAGCGAGCTCGCGCGAGAACTGAGGAGTTTGCAGCGCGAAAAGGCGAAGAGCGATGAAATTTTGTCGCGCTTTCTCGCGCGGGGCGGCTATGCGAGCCCCAGGCAGCAAAGCCTGTTTGCCCAGAGCGTAAAAGAATATCTGGCGTTTCCCAAGGAGCGCGCGGAGCAGAAAAAGGGAGATCTTTTTTTATCGCTCCGAAAATACGGAAAGGCCGTCGCGGCGTATGAGCGCGCTCTCTCAAAGGAGAGTTTGGACCGCGCGACAAAGAGCACGCTTCTCGACCGAGAGGGCGCGGCACTTGCGAACCTCTTTTTAACGGAGCGCGCCTTTGAATGTTTTCAAAGCGCCTATGCCCTCAGAAAAGACAGGGATATCGTGAAGCGCATGTATTTCCTCGCAAAGAGCGAGCCGGACAAGGCGCTGCGCGAGCGCTTTGAAAAGGAGCTTCCCAACCTACGGGAGGCAGAGAAGGAGCGCTGGGACGAAGAACTCCGTGCGGCAAAGACGCGTGCCGCGAAGGGAACCGAGGTGCGAGAGGTCGCGGCCATACTCGCGGAACAGGATGCCGAAAAGCGCCGGGCGCTTGAGAAAAAAATCATAGCGCAGTGGAGAGAAGAGTACCGCAGCATGGTCTGAGTGCGCTTCCGAGATCAGCAGAAATCAGAGAGGACTGAAATATGAAAATACTTCCGAAGACGTATACTCCCTCGGAGATTGAGGATAAGCTCTATCAGAGCTGGATGGACCGCGGTTATTTTCACGCGGAGGTAGATGAGCGGAAAAAGCCGTTCTGCATTGTCATGCCGCCGCCGAACATCACGGGACAGCTGCACATGGGCCATGCGCTCGACAATACGATGCAGGACATCCTGATTCGCTTCCGCAGAATGCAGGGCTATTCCGCGCTCTGGCAGCCGGGAACGGACCACGCGGCCATCGCGACGGAAGTCAAGGTCATCGAGAAGCTCAAAAAAGAGGGCAGAGACAAGGAACAGCTCGGCAGAGAGAAGTTCCTCGAGGAGTGCTGGGACTGGAAGGAAGAGTACGGAAACCGCATCATCAACCAGTTGAAGAAACTCGGCTCCTCCGCGGACTGGGACAGGGAGCGCTTCACGATGGACGAGGGTTGCTCCGAGGCCGTCAAGGAAGTCTTTCTGCGTCTCTATGAGAAGGGCTACATCTACCGCGGCAGCCGCATCATCAACTGGTGCCCGGTCTGTCAGACAACCATCTCCGACGCAGAGGTGGAGCACGTTGACAAGGACGGCTTTTTCTGGCACATCAAGTACCCGATTGTCGGCGAGGACGGCGCCTATGTCGAAATCGCGACCACGAGACCGGAGACCCTACTCGGCGATACCGCCGTCGCGGTGAACCCGGAGGACGAGCGTTATACCGCGCTGGTCGGTAAGCTGTTAAAGCTTCCGCTCACGGACCGCGAGATTCCGGTCATCGCGGACAGCTATGTGGATCCCGGATTCGGAACCGGCTGCGTGAAGATTACGCCGGCGCACGACCCGAACGACTTTGAGGTGGGTAAGCGCCACAACTTGCCGGAAATCACGATTTTAAACGACGACGCGACCGTGCGTTGCCCGGGCTCGTCCTACGACGGCATGGACCGCTACGAGGCGAGAAAGGCCATGGTCAAGGACCTCGAGGCAGCGGGTCTCCTCGTGAAGGTCGTGCCGCACAGCCATGCGGTCGGCGTACACGATCGCTGCAAAACCGTCATTGAGCCCATGATCAAGCCGCAGTGGTTTGTGAAGATGGAGGAGATGGCAAAGCCGGCCATTGAGGCGCTGAAGACGGGCGAGCTCAAGTTTGTGCCGGAGAGCTACGGAAAAACGTATTTAAACTGGCTCGAGGGCATTCACGACTGGTGCATCTCCCGCCAGCTCTGGTGGGGACACCGGATTCCGGCTTATTACTGCGACAAGTGCGGCGAAGTGGTCGTGGCGCGTGACATGCCGGAGACCTGCCCGCACTGCGGCGGCCACAGCTTCCGTCAGGAAGAGGACACGCTGGACACCTGGTTCAGCTCGGCGCTCTGGCCCTTCTCGACCCTCGGCTGGCCGGAGGACACGCCGGAGTACCGCTATTTCTATCCGACCGATGTGCTGGTGACCGGCTATGACATCATCTTCTTCTGGGTGATTCGCATGGTCTTCTCCGGCATCGAACAGACCGGCAAGCTGCCCTTCCACACCGTGCTGATTCACGGTCTGGTGCGCGATTCCGAGGGCAGAAAGATGTCCAAGTCGCTCGGAAACGGCATCGATCCGCTCGAAGTCATTGAGCGCTACGGCGCGGATGCGCTGCGCCTCACCCTGATGACGGGCAATGCGCCGGGCAACGACATGCGCTTCTACTGGGAGAGAGTGGAATCCGCGCGCAACTTTGCGAATAAGATATGGAATGCGGCGCGCTTCATCGAGATGAACCTCGGCGAGACCATGCCGGCGGAGCCCGCAGCTTCGGCGCTGCTTCCGCAGGACCGCTGGGTACTGCACCGGCTGAACAGTCTCACCGGTGAGGTCACGGAGAACCTCGAGAAGTTTGAGCTCGGCATTGCGCTCCAGAAGGTCTACGACTTTATCTGGGAGGAGTTCTGCGACTGGTACATCGAAATGGTGAAGCCGCGCCTCTGGAACAAGGAGGACCCGACCCGCGAGGCAGCGCTCTGGACGCTCCGCGAGGTCTTAAGCCGCGCGCTGAAGCTGCTCCATCCCTTCATGCCCTTCATCACCGAGGAAGTGTTCTTAAGCCTCAACGAAGAGGAGAGCATCATGATTTCCGCTTGGCCGGAGTGCGAGGAGCGCTTCTCCTTCCCGGAGGACGCGGCAGAGGTGGAGCGCATCAAGGACGCGGTGCGTGAAATTCGCCGCATCCGCACCTCGATGAATGTCGCGCCGGGACAGCAGGCAGAGGTCTTCGTGGTCTCGGAGGACAAGGCAGTGCTCGACAGCTTCCGCCGCGCGGAAGATTTCTTCCGTGTGCTTGGCCGCGCATCGGAGGTAAAGCTTCAGCAGGACAAGACAGGCATTCAGGAGGACGCTGTCTCGGCCGTCATTCCGGGCGCGATGATTTACATTCCGTTTGCGGATTTGGTTGATGTCGAGAAGGAAAAGGAGCGCTTAAAGCGGGAGGAAGAGCGTCTCGAGAACGAGATTGCGCGCGCGGATGGCATGCTCCGGAACGAAAAATTCCTCGCAAAGGCACCGGCGGACAAGGTCGCTGCCGAGCAGGAGAAGCGGAAAAAGTACGAGGAAATGCTTGAAAAGGTGAGAGAGC
>CAJPKN010000149.1 GCA_905370385.1 Stomatobaculum longum | reverse complement strand
TCGAGCAGATGTCCCATGCGCTTCTGCTTGGTGCGAAGGTAACGGATGTCGTGGCAGTTTGCGGGAATCTCAATCGGGACGCGCGATGTAACCGGAATGCCGAAGTCCGTCAGCTGTGTGATTTTATCGGGATTGTTGGTCATAAGGCGCAGGGAGTGAACGCCGAGACTGCGGAGCATGGCCGCGGCGGGCGCATAATTCCGGAGGTCGTCCGGGAAGCCGAGGGCGCGGTTTGCCTCGACGGTGTCGAGCCCCTGTTCCTGAAGCGCATAGGCCTTCAGCTTGTTGAGGAGGCCTATACCGCGTCCCTCCTGGCGGAGATAGAGGAGGACACCCTGTCCCTCGGCTTCTATCTGTCTCAGTGCGCGCTGCAGCTGTTCGCCGCAGTCGCAGCGCTTGGAGTCGAAGACATCGCCTGTCATGCATTCGGAGTGCATGCGGCAGAGGACATCGCTCTTACCTCGCACCTCGCCCTTTACAAGCGCGAGGTGTTCGAGGCCGCTCAGCGGATCGAAAAAGCCGTGGATTTCAAAATCGCCGAAGGCACTCGGGAGCGCGGCGCTCGCCGCTTCTTCGAGCGCATAGTCGTAGCGCTCGCGGTAGCGCACCAAGTCCTCGATGCTGATGATGCAAAGGCCTTCGCGCTCGGCGAGGGAGAGCAGTTCTTTGGTGCGCATCATCTCCCCGTCTTCGCGCATAATCTCGCAGCAGAGACCGGCGGGCTTAAGACCCGCGAGGCGGCAGAGGTCAACGGTCGCCTCGGTGTGGCCACGGCGCTCGAGCACGCCGTGCGGGCGGGCAAGGAGCGGAAAGAGATGACCGGGGCGGCGAAAATCGGAGGGAACGGCATCCTCGGAGACCAGCTTTCGGGCGGTCAGGGCGCGCTCTGTGGCGCTGATGCCTGTGGTGGTCTCCATGTGATCGACGGAGACCAGAAAGGCGGTCTCGTGGTTATCGCTGTTTACGGAAGACATGGGTGGAAGCGCGAGCTTTTTCGCATAGCTTGCGTCTATGGGGAGGCAGATCAGACCCCGCCCGAGGCTTGCCATTTGATTCACGAGTTCTGTGCTCGCAAATTCCGCCGCACAGATTAAATCGCCCTCGTTTTCCCGTTCCGGGTCGTCCACACAGAGTATTGCTTTGCCGCGCCGCAACGCTTCGAGCGCCTGTTCAATCGTAGAAAAAGCCATGATAACTCCCTTCTTTTTATAAACTGTGCCGTTCAGTAAGCGAGGGCGCGAAGCAGGCTCTCGTTGACGGAATTGTTGTTCTGAGACTGTGACAGGGAGAGCGCCCGCAGGACGTACTTGCCTATCATGTCCGTCTCCAGATTGATGTGATCGCCGGGGCGTCTCGCCGAGAGCGTAGTGACGGCAGCCGTGTGCGGAATCACGGAGACCGAAAATAGGCTTTCTGTCACCTCGACCACGGTGAGGCTGATGCCGTCGACCGCCACGGATCCCTTCGTGACGATGCCGCCAAGGAGTTCGGATGCCGCGCGTATCGAAAAGCGGAGCGCATTGCCGTCGGGACGCACGGAGAGCAGAGTGCCGACACCGTCAATGTGTCCGCTCACAAAGTGGCCGCCGAAGCGACCCGTTGCCGGAAGGGCGCGCTCCAGATTGACAAGGCTGCCTGTTCGCAGTTCCCCGAGATTCGAGCGATGCAGGGTTTCCGACATGACATCGGCGGTAAAGTTTTGCCCGGAAAAAGAGCTCACGGTCAAGCAGACGCCGTTTACAGCAATGCTGTCGCCGAGGGCAAGGCCTTCCGTTACCTTGTCCGCGGCAAGGCTCAGTTTTCCGTTGCGGGGCGGTGTCAGTACCCGTCCCTGTTCTTCAATGAGTCCGGTAAACATAATCAGAGTTCCCCCTCGAATAGAAAGTCGGTCCCCAGTTGCCGTATGCGGAGATTTTTCAGCCGTAAGGCCTCGTCCGGAACGGGCACGCCGCAGCCGCCGAGGGCTGAGGGAGCCGTGCGGCCGCCGAAAAGTTTCGGTGCGATATAGGCCTGCACGCGCTGGGCAAGTCCCTCCGAAACGAGGGACCAGGCGAGTTCGGCGCCGCCCTCGACAAAGACCTCGTTGATGCCGCGTTCGCCGAGGCAGCGGAGCAGCTTTGCGAGCGGAACCCGCTCGCCGGAGAAGCAAAGGATTTCGCAGCCGGCGCGAAGATAGGGCGCATGGCGCTCACTCTCCGAAACGCAGCAGGCGAGCAGAGTCGGAACCTTTGCCGCGCTTTTTACGAGGGCAGAGGAGAGCGGAGTTCGGAGCGCGGAGTCGCAGACAACGCGGAGCGGATTTCTGCCGCCAGGAATTCTGCAGGTGAGGAGAGGATTATCCTTCAGCACGGTGTTGATGCCGACCATGACAGCGCCGGCCGCAGCCCGACTTCGGTGGACCTCCTCGCGCGCGGCCTCGCCGGTAATCCAACGGGAGGCGCCGGAAGCGCAGGCGGTCTTGCCGTCCAGAGTCATCGCGTACTTTACGGTGACCAGGGGAAGGCCGGTCTTCATGTGGCGAAAAAAGGAGGCGTTCAGGGCGTCGCATTCGTCCGCGAGCAAGCCCTCCGTGACCTGTATGCCCGCCGCGCGGAGCGCTGCCACCCCCTTGCCCGCCACCAGCGGGTTCGGGTCCGCGCTGCCCACAAAGACCGCGCGGATACCCGCATCCATGACAGCCTCGGTGCAGGGCGGTTGTTTTCCGTGGTGGCAGCAGGGTTCCAGCGTCACGTAGAGAACCGCGCCTTTGGGAGAGTGCCCGCGGCGCTTACAGTCTTCGAGCGCGGCACGCTCCGCGTGAAGACCGCCGTAGACCGCATGCCAGCCTTCGCCTAAAATTTCACCGTCCCTCACAAGGACGGCGCCCACCAGAGGGTTCGGTGCCGTGTGTCCGCGACCTCGCGCGGCGAGTAAAACGGCACGGCGCATCATTTCTTCGTGCATAGAACCTCCTCTCAAACAAAAAAATCCCCGGATAGACTCCGGGGGCGGGCAAGTTGAAAAAAACCCTCGGAATTAGAATTCCAAGGGTTTTTTTGACTATGGAGGGTGCTTATGAGCGGAATGGGGAACAATCCGACCCAGCGCGCAGCTTCTTCCATCCAGACTGTACTGTCGGCTCCGGAATCTGACCGAATCTGCCTTTCGGCTCGCGGGCTATACCGCCGGTAGGGAATTTCACCCTGCCCTGAAGACTACTGTCCCAGTATAGAATAGTGATGAAAGCTTGTCAAGTTTCGAAGCACAGTAAAAATCGATTAACTTTCTCGGTACTTTGCCATCATATGTTTGAAGAGTTCGGCGGTGGAAGGCGGCGTATAGGTGATGGCGTTTGCACCGGCCGCTATGGTCGCCTGTATGCTCTCTTCGCTGTTGCCGCTGCTTGCGATAATCGGAACCTCGGGGAAGTCCGCACGGATTTTCCGCACGAGATCTGCTGTCTGCGGCCCCGCCGCAGCCGCAGAAGACCGGGATATAGGAGCCGTTGATCAGCGCGTGGCTGATGGCGGATTG
>CAJPKN010000148.1 GCA_905370385.1 Stomatobaculum longum | reverse complement strand
TTAAACCGCGCCTTCAGCGAAATCAACAACCAGGCCGGTCAGGTCTACTGATGCGGCTCCGCGGCTCGGTCACCCTGTTTCTCGCGCTGATTCTGACTTCCTGCTGCGCTCTCATCTGTGCGCTCTTGGAGAGCGCGCGAACAGCCGGGGTCCGCTGCTATGCCGCACTCGCCCTGGATGCCGCCACCGACTCCCTCTTTTCCCGCTACGATGGCTCGCTCTGGGAACAGTACCGTATTCTCGCCTACCGCTATCCGGGAGACGCGCGCTGCACCGCCCTGCTCTCGGAAACCGTAAACACGTACCGGGAAAACGCGGGGCGCTACGCCTTTTTCGACGCGGAGATAGGCCTGCCGGAAAAGACCTTCCTCGGCGACGGCGGCGGGGTCTGGCTCGAAGAGGAGCTGCTCGCCTACATGAAGGAGAAGCCCGAAACAGACTTCCCCTTAACGCCGGAAATGCTTCTGCTTCACACAGCGGAACTGCGGCGCGCCGAGCGAAATGCCCCCGTCATGCCGGCACTCTCCCGACTATGCGCCGAGGCAGCCGAGTGCGAGGCCTCCTATTTTCAAACGGAACAGGCACTGCTTCTGGCCGCGGCCGAAAAAGAAGCCGCCGCTTCCGCTCTGTCGAGCGGAGACTTGGCGGACTTCGGCGCACACAGCGCTGCCCTGCAAGCCGCCATCGAAACAAGCGAACGTTCGGCGGAACGTTGTTTGGAAGCCGGCCTCCGCTTTGAGAGCGCCGAAGCATCTCTCAGGGAGACGGAAGCCGAGACCGCAGACGAACTTTCTCCGATTCGGGATGTGCTTTCGGAAAGCGGCGAGAGCTACCGCGCGGAAAGACCTGAACTCACGGTCCTTGTCTCTGCGGCGCCCGCACTCAGCCAAACGCTCTCTGCCTTTGATTCGGAGGCCGCCGCGCTCGCCGAGCGCATTGCGGAGGCCGAAGCCGAGGATGACGATGAGGATGGCGAGGGCATCGATGCCGCGGCCCTCTGGCAGGAACTTGCCGCTCAATTTGAGGCAGAACTCGCTCTACCGTCCCTCTCCGTCCCCTCAGGTCTCATACGGGATGCCGAGGTCCTTGCCCTGTCGGAGCTTCTTCGCCTATCGCCCGAGAGCCGCGAGGCGCTCTGTCTCCCGGCAGCCTCAACGCTCCCCGCGGGGCAACTTACACTCGGCACTTCGTTTTCCGCAACACTCCCGGAACTTGAGCCGGGAACGGCGCGCAGCGAGCAAGAACTCTGCGCGCTCGCGGCCTATGCGGCAGCCTTTTTCCCCTGCTTTCTCTCTGTCGAAACAACGCCGCCGCGCTCGGGTCTCTCGTTACAGCTGGAATATCTGGTCGGCGGCCTAAGCTCAGACCGCGAAAATTTTTCTGCCGTCTGTACCCGTCTCTTTTCCGACCAGCAAAGCCTGCGCCTACTCGCCCTCTTAGATGACAGCGCTTCCCTGCAGGCAGCCGCCGCGGCTGCGGACAGCCTCTGTACCGCTACCGCGAGCCCTCGTCTCCGCGCCCTGCTCTGCGCTCTCATCCTCTTTGCGATGGCCGCACTCGACAGTCTGACAGATCTCTCGCTGCTCCTTTCCGGAGAAAAAGCGCCTCTCTTCACCGCGTTGCCGCGCCCCCGCCTGACTGCAGCACAAGCCTTGCAAGGAGGAATTTCCCTTCCGACGGCAACACAGAGCGGAGAAAGTCCCGAAGGGCTCGACTATCGGAGTGCTCTGCTTTTCTATTATTCGGAGACCGGGCGCTCGCTTCGGAACTATCGCATGATGGATCTCATCGAGGCTTCGCTCTCCACAGCGGACAGCGCCTTTCGCCTGGACCAATGCCTCTTCGCGCTCCGCGCGGAGCTGCGCTGCAACGCCTCCCACTTCTTCACGGCACTCTTCTCATCCGCTCGCCCTGCGACAGCGGAGAGCCGCTTCCAAATTTCGGTGCGGAGTTTTCGCGCCTACTGATTCGCCGTGTTTCTTGGATTCACCGCATTTCTTAAATTCACTGCATTTCTTCGATTCGCTGCATTTCTTTGATTCACTGCATTTCTTCGATTCACTGCACTTCTTGGATTCGCCGCACTTCTTGGATTTGTTACCTTCTTTCGTTGCTTTCTTTCCCGAAATCTCGCTGCGGCACGGCGTTTCGACCTTGCGTTTCTGCGCAAAGAGGAGACGGTCATGAAAACCACTGTCAAACAAAAGCGGAAAACAGCTCTCCAGGCACATTCCCGACGGACCGACTCTCTCTTTTCCCGCAGGAGCGCAGCGCCGAGGCGCCGTTCCCGGCTGAGGGCCTCCCTCACCGTAGAGGCTGCGCTCGTTCTTCCCCTCTTTTTATTTGTCCTGCTCTTGCTTGCCCTCCCCTTTCGCATGATGACTGCGGAGCGACAGGTACAGCGCGCCGCCGAAGAAGTCTCTGCGCATGCCGCCGCACTGGCTGCTTTACAGGACGAAGCAAGCGCGCAGTATACAGCCTCTCTCGGCGAGCAGGCGCTAAAGACCGCACGCGAGCTTGTCCGCGATCCGAATGTCAGTGGACTCAGCGCCGAGCGCTCCTCCTTTCTTTCGGACGGGGAAACCGTCTCCGTTGTCTTGGACTACCGCTATCAAATCCCCGTTCCCCTCTTCCGCCTGCCGCCCTTAAGCTGCAGTTGTACGGCGACGCGGCGGGCCTGGATCGGCGAAACCGACCCCGAAAATCGCCTGTCGGAGACCGCGGCGGATGAACTGGTTTATATCGGGAAAAATTCCACGCGCTACCATAAGAACGCGCACTGCCACTATCTCTCGAATGCGCTCAGTGCACTCTCCGTCGAGGCGGCAAAAAACGCGCGCAATGCAGGCGGCGGGCGCTACCATGCGTGCCCGGTCTGCGCACGCGCCGTGACTGCGGGGACTGTCTATATCATGCCGAGCGGCAGCGCCTATCACAGAGATCCCGCCTGCCGCGCAATCCGCGCCTATGTCCGCGCCGTGCGCCTGAGCGAAGTCCGGTCGCTCGGTCCCTGTTCTTATTGTTACCGCTGAAAAGGAGCCGTCATGTTTGCAAACTCTGCCTTTGGGCGCGTTTCGCTCATTCTCTTTTCGCTTGCCTGCGCCCGCGAAGATTTACAACAACAGAGCATTCCGCGATTCTTTTTCGTCGCACTTTTCATCGCGGAACTGCTCTTTTATCTGCAACTCTTTGTCGGCGGAGCACGGGCACTCAGCAGCGACATTCCCGCTTCTCTCCTCCTCTCCCTGCCCCTTCTCGGCTTTTCCCTTCTGACTCGCGAGGCACTGGGACTCGGAGACGCCTTTTTCCTGCTCGCCTTCGGCCTGGGGGCCGGTTTCCGGCGGCTTCTGTTCGTGCTGACACTCGGCTTCCCAGCCGCAGCGCTCTTTTCTCTCTGTCTGCTCTGCCTTCGCTACGGCAAGCTTAGAAGCGTCGGGACGCAGCGCCTGCCTTTGCTTCCCTTTTTGCTGCTCCCCGCCCTCGGCAGTCTCTTTTTCTTACACGGAGGCCTGTCATGAAGCGCTCGCTTTCAAATCAGCTGTTTTCAAAGGAGCAG
>CAJPKN010000147.1 GCA_905370385.1 Stomatobaculum longum | reverse complement strand
ACAGCAATAGGACAACTCAACACTCGTATCGGTTCGATATACCCATTTTAAGGTGAAAATTGGTGTTCCACCATTCCCTTGTACAGTAGGTGTTGAATAGGTTGTTCATAAGAGAATCGAGCCATCTGGAGTGCGTGGCGCTGCTGGAAAAAGTCGTGAGCATACAGAAGCGTTGAAACAAAAGGCCTCTCGCCGTCTCTTGAAAGAGAGTATGGCGGGAGGCTTTTTGTCGCTCTTATGACAAGGGCAGTGGTATCGACTTTTACGACAGGAAGCTATATGATTGAAGTGTAGCGACATTCCTAACGTTATGATTAAGAACCGTAAACGACGGATTTCAATTTCGATATTGAAGTCAAAACGTGACTGAAACGGGGGTTCTTTTGCTAAGAAGATGTTCCGAAACCGAATTTGAGCGGTATGCCGATTTTGCATATGAACTGGCAAGCGACTTAACAAAGTCCGGATATCCGACCTACTGCGATGGCATTAAGACGAAGGACATGTTTCTGGAACGGGCTAGAAAGGCGTTTGCGTGCGAAGAGGAGCAGATGTTGCTCTTTGAATCGGAAGGAAGGGTTCAGGGTTTCATTCTCATGTATTGGCTTCCTAAGGACCGTTATCTCTCGACCTCAATGTTTTTAACGAATACGGAGACCGAAGAGATGCTTTCCGAGTTTCTGGCCTACGCCAAAGACAAGTTCAGAGGCTATGATTTATTTCTCGGCTTTCCCGCCGAGAATCAGTCTGCGATTAATTATCTTGAGCGCCAAGGTTTTACTTGTATCGAGGATGACTACAACAACACCGCCTATCTTGAGCACCTCGCACCCGCAGTTGACAACCGGGAAGTTCTGAAAATCGGGAAAGAGAATTACACGCGTTTTCGGCTGTTGCACAGTCAGTTTGAAGAAAACATGTATTGGAATTCGGCGCGTATCTATGAAAAGCTTGAGAATTGGAGTATTTTCCTGGAAGAAAAAGACGGGGAACCGCGCGGCGCCGTTTACTATACCGCTGCGGGGGATGCGTGGTATGAGATTTTCGGTGTGGATATGAATCGGCGTGAATACGATCCGCAATTGCTGAAAAAATTGCTGAGCGCGGCTCTACTGGATGCGAAGTGCAAGGGCGGAAACGTGATGACTTTCTTTTGTGATGAAGCATATGAGGAGGCCGCGAAAGAATGCGGATTTCACTGTGTCGGAAATTACCGTTGCTATCTTATGCATTTGACCTGACGAATGAGTGAGGTGTTTTTACAGGCTGATACAGTCGTTCGGAGGGAACCATGGACACGCTAAGAATTCGACGCTTCAAGATAGATGATCTGCAAGCCTTATACGAGCTGCTTTCGGACGAAGAAGTGATGCGCTATATAGAGCCTCCCTATTCGTTTCCGCAGACGGATGCCTTCTTGCATTCCGCGGGCTTGTCTCGGTCGCCGCTCATTTATGCCGTTGAAACTGCGAATCGTGATTTTGTCGGCTATGTAATTTACCATGACTACGATGAAGAGAGCAAAGAAATCGGATGGGTACTGAGAAGAGCTTTTTGGGGCAGGGGATACGCGGACGCGCTGACAAAACAACTGGTTGAAAAGGCCTATGCGGAAGGAAAGTCGGCCGTGCTCGCGTGTAGCCCGGCACAAGCCGTGACGAAGCATATCGCGGAAAAGTTCGGATTCTCATATCTGGGGCAGCGAGACGGCTGTGAGGTCTATCAGCTAGATCGGGACTCCTGGTTTCACGTTGCGTGCATCGACCCGCAGACCTTTGTCATCAGTGAATACCGGCATCCGGAAGAGCCGCACTGCTATCTGCTCTGTGGGGAGACGGAGGCTGTGCTGATTGACACGGGACTTGGTATTTCCGATCTCAGAGCTATCGTGGACAGCCTGACAAGGCTGCCGCTCACTGTGCTCACCACGCATGTTCACTGGGATCACATCGGAGCGCACCGACTGTTTGCGCGCTTTGCGGTGCATGAAGCAGAGAAGGATTGGATAGCGGATCGCTTCCCTTTGTCAACGGATCGGGTGAAAGCGCAGCTCTGTTCCGAGCCCTGCTTATTTCCGGCATCCTTTGACCCGGAGTCCTATCGGATCTTTCAAGGAGAGCCTCAGCTAATCCTGCATGACGGAGACCGCTTTGATTTGGGCGGGCGGACGGTTGAGGTCATACATACGCCGGGGCATTCTCCCGGGCACTGCTGTTTTTATGAACCGGAGAGAAAATACCTGTATTCCGGCGATTTGATTTATAAGGGGTGTCTGGACGCCTTTTATCCCTCCACGGATCCTCAGCTCTTCTACCGCTCGGTCAAACGCCTGCGCGACTACGAGATCCGCAGAATCTTTCCGGGGCATCATGACTTGGCACTTCCGGTTTCTCTGATTGAGGAGATCGAGACAGCCTTTTCTCTCCTGGAGAAGCAGGGAAAATTGAAACAGGGAAAGGGCGTATTTGAGTTCGGAGCGTTCCGAATTCATATCTGAGCGTACAAGAAAAAGCCTCACTGCCATCGGTGGCAGAAGGGTGCTGTCCCAATGAAACGGAAGGAACTGCGGATGAAATTCTATCGGCTCTTTCGTATCATGGATGAGAATAGAGGTGAAATCAGATGGAACTCATGGATTACTTAAAGTGGAGAAACGACGTGAGCCTAAGGGCAGCGCCGTTTAATGAAATCGACAATGTGCTTTTGTCTTATCTTGCCTATGCGGACTTTGGCGAACTCTTGCATGAACCGAAGCGTCATGTGAGCATCGAAACCTGCTTCAAACGCTTTTGCGAAAAGCACGATTTGTCGGAAGTGCGGGAGAGCAAGCACTTTATCGAGAGAGCGCCGCTGTTACTCGAAGAAATGGTACGTGGGGCGCGCTTTCGGGGGACAAAAGTTGCGCACTTCAGAGAGGTTTTTGACAAGGAAAAGGTGCAGCAGTTTGCGGCACTCGTGTTTCTGCTTCCGGATGGGACCAAGTATGTCTCGTTTCGCGGCACGGATTCGAGTATCACGGGCTGGAAAGAGGACTTTTTGATGAGCTTCACCGCGGAAACCGAGGGCGCCAAGGAGGCGGTTTCCTATCTGAACGAAGTCGCCGCATGTGTCGAGGGTAAGCTCATCCTCGGCGGACATTCCAAGGGCGGCAACTTTGCGATGTATGCTGCCGCATTTTGCGAGGAGGCGGTCAAAGAACGTATTGTCAAAGTCTATAATAACGACGGCCCCGGCTTTCGGGAAGAGATTGTGCGCACCGCGGCGTACCGAGAGCTGCTGCCAAAGGTAACGAACGTTCTCCCGCAGACCTCTATCATAGGGCAGTTACTTTCCAACGAGGCGGCGCATACTGTCGTAAAGAGCACAGCGGCAGGCATCTTTCAGCACGATCTTACGACCTGGGAAGTGACGAAGGATAAATTTGTCGGCGCGGAGTTGGACGCCTTCAGTGACTTCGTCAAGGTATCACTCGGAACTTGGCTTGAAACCTTGGATGATGAGACGCGGAAATCCCTGGTCGAGACTGTATTCTCCATGATTGAGGTGACAGAGGCGGAAACCTTC
>CAJPKN010000146.1 GCA_905370385.1 Stomatobaculum longum | reverse complement strand
GTCATTGATTCCGGTCAACTGCTCGATGCGGTAGGGAATCGGCAGTTCCGGATTCACAAATTGCGAGAAGCGGTCCACGATTTTTCCGTTCTCCACCTTCACCGCGCCGATTTCTATGATGCGGTTCTTTCGCGGCGAGAAACCGGTGGTCTCAATATCAAAGACCACGAAGCTGTCATCGAGCGTGCGCTCGCCAGGCGCTACCACGAGTTCTTTTAAGTCATCGACCAAATAGCCCTCTACTCCGTAGATTATCTTCGGGTTCTTCTGTAAATCTCCGGAAACGGCATGCCAAGCCTCCGGAAAGGCCTGCAGATTGCCGTGATCGGTAATCGCAACCGCCTCCATGCCCCAGTTTTTGACCTGTTTGATGATGTCCTTTGCGCTGTTTACCGCGTCCAAATCGCTCATCTTTGTGTGGCAGTGGAGCTCCACCCGCTTTTCCCGCGCGTGATCTTCTCGCTTGCTCTCCTCAAAGGACTCGGACTTCTTCATGCCGTTCACCGAGCCCAAAATCAATTCGCCGTCGCGATTGTCTATGGTGGTTGCACCGCGCAGCTTTAAAAAGCTCCCCACCTTAATTTCGCTCTTCAGGCGGTCCAGCTCTTCGCCCTCCCCGCGCACAAAGAGCTTCGCCGTAATGGAGTCCGTAAAGTCGGTCACGGAGAAAATGAAGAGTGTACTCCCGCTCTTCTCGATATAGCGCACATCGAGTTCAAATACTTTGCCGCGTATCGTAACCTCACCCACGACCTCCGTAATCTCGGAAATCGGAATAAAGTTGTCCTCAAAATCTCTGCCGTAGAGTACATCGGGATTGTCGGAGCGGCGCAACTTGCGCGTGAACTCCCGTTTCTCCCCGCGATAGTTCCCCTTTTGGTCGCCATGTTTCGTCTGCTTTATTGTCTTGTCAGGCTTCTGCTTTTCTGCCTTTGCCTTCTCTTCGCTCGGCGTTTGCTTTTCGCTCACCGCGGTAAAAGCCGTTTCTGCGTTCTCTCCCTGCGTGTCGGGGCCTTCCTCACCCGAGAGGAAAAAGCCCTCCTCCTCACTCTCTTCCCGGTTTCGGATTGCAAGCGTCTCGGCCGGCACTTCCGCAAGTTCTTTTCTCTCATAAGGAACATAGTCAGCCCGAAATTCCATGGGGATACCGCAGCGCCCGAGAAAAACCTCTTCTTCCAAGTAGCGCTTTAAGTCCGGCACCACGCGGCGATTTAAGGGCATATCTTCCACTTCGCAACAAAGGACTTCGGGGCTCGGAAAGCGCACGGTGCCGCGCTCCAAGATACGGGCTGCAATCAGAGAGCGGCTCTTCAATTCCGCGAGCAGACTCTCACGGTAGGCACCGAACAGCTGCTCGGGCGTAAAATCGCCGCCGAGCTGAAAGCGCTCTCGGATTTCAACCAGCACCTTTCGCTTCCCGAAGAGCTGTTCTTTGAGTTCCTCCGCGAGTGCCCGGAAGGCAGCGCGCTCCGCAAAGCTGCGAGACACCACATAGACCGTGAGACGAGACATGTCGTCCGAAACACAAACCCGCTCCACAAGCAAGCAGGCGACAAGCGCCTGTTCTGCCGCTGTCGCCTGAAAATGCGGAAACACTTCACAAAAATTCTTCATTGCCGTTCTGCCCTGACACGCTGTAATTCCGCTTCCAAGGCCGGGAGCAGTTCGCTTTCGGGCATGGTCCGTATCACCTCGCCCTTCCGAATCAAAACTCCCGCGCCCTTGCCGCCGGCCACGCCGAAATCCGCCTCCCGTGCCTCGCCGGGACCGTTCACCACGCAACCCATAACCGCGACACGAACATCCAAGTCGCTGTAGCGCTCCACAAGGCCTTCCACCTGATTCGCAAGGCCGATCAAATCAATTTCCGTGCGGCCGCAGGTCGGACAGGACACAACTTCCACCCCGCCCTTCCGAAGGCCGAGGCTCTTTAAGATTTCGCGCGCCGCCTTGATTTCCTCGAGCGGATCTCCGGTCAGAGAGACACGTATCGTATCCCCTATGCCTTCGTAGAGTATTACGCCGAGTCCCACCGCGGACTTCACGGTTCCGCGGAGCAGAGTCCCCGCCTCGGTAATGCCGATGTGCAGAGGATAATCCGTTTTGTCCGCGAGCAGCTCATGTGCCTTGATGCACATCAAAACGTCCGAAGACTTGATGCTGATAACCAAGTTCTCATAATCGAGTTCTTCGATACGCCCCACTTTTTCGAGTGCGGATTCCACGATGCCCTCGGCCGTGACTCCGCCGTATTTTTTGAGGATTTCCTTTTCGAGCGAACCGGAGTTCACACCGACTCGGATTGGGATATTGCGTTCTTTCGCGGCGTTCACAACTTCGCGCAGCTTCCAATCCTCGCCGATGTTGCCCGGGTTAATGCGTATCTTATCGGCCCCGTTTTCCATGGCCGCAAGTGCCAGACGATAATCAAAGTGAATGTCCGCGACCAGCGGCAGCTTAATCTGCCGACGAATGTCCTTGAGCGCCAAAGCGGCCGCCTCGTTCGGCACCGCGACGCGTATAATTTCGCAGCCTGCCGCGGCGAGCGCGCGAATCTGCGCGACTGTGGCCTCGACATTCTCTGTCTTGGTATTACACATGGACTGGATGCGAATCGGGTTGTCACCGCCGATTGCGACATCTCCGATGCGCACTGTCCTTGTCTTATGACGTTCTCTCATCTCTTCTCCTTAGAAGCCCGTGTGCTGCACAATGCGCATGACATCGTTCCAGAGCACATAGAGCATGAGGCCCATCAAGAGGGCAAAACCCGCCGTGTGAACCATAGCTTCGATTTTTCGGTTGAGCGGTCGGCGTATGACCGCCTCAACGGCTGTGAGCAGCGCTCTTCCGCCGTCCAAGGCCGGCAGCGGCAAGAGATTCATAACCCCCAAGTTCGCACTGAGCAAAAGCCCGAAGGATAACAGCGAGAGCAATACCGCGCGAAGCCCGTAAGGACGCGCGGCATCCATGTTATCGCTGATTGCCTGCACGATGCCCACAGGCCCGGTCAGATTTTTCGGGGAGACCGCCCCCTTCACAAGCATGCGCACCGACTGAATCGCCATGCGTATGTTGAGGTTTACTTCGCCCGCTGCGTAGTAAACCAGCGAAAGCGGATCCTTGACCGGTGTGCTTCCCGCAGACACGATGCCGGTATAATAGCCCCCCTGCTCTTCAAGGTACTGCGGTGTTACCGTAACCGTCCGCAGCTCCCCTTCCGCTGTCTCATAGCGGAAGGTAACCGGCTCTCCGGCATGGAACTGCAGTTGAAGCGATACATCGCGGAAAAAGGTTGCCTTGCTTCCGTTGACCGCGAGTATACGGTCCCCGGGCTTCAGTCCGGCCGCCTCTGCCGGCATACCCGGCATCAGTTTACCGATGTAGGGTTTGTCCACGCCCGTCTGCACGAGCAGGACGGCCGCGAGCAAAAACGCAAGCAGAAAGTTAAAGCAGGCCCCCGCAATTAAAATGAGAAAGCGCTGCCAAGGAGCATGTGCATTGAAGTCGTCCGGACTCAATTTCTCCGCTGCCTCATCCTCGCCGCACATGGCACAGAAGCCGCCAAAGGGCACGGCACGAAT
>CAJPKN010000145.1 GCA_905370385.1 Stomatobaculum longum | reverse complement strand
GAAATTACGATTGCCGCCATGGTATAGACAGCAAGTAGCAACATCCCGTAGCCCTTCGGCGAAAACGCAGTGCTGACAATGCCGAGTATCCCCGCCGCGACCAGCATGAGCCCCGCAAAGCGGTTGCTCTTCTGCCAGGTGATGTCGTTATATCTGGTCCAGGACAGGCGAAAGCCGACCAAGCCGTTTCGCTTGCACTTTGGCAAAACATTGCCGACCAGCACGAGCAGCGCCCCGAAGAGTATGGTCAGGAGCTTATCGCCCGCGAGAGTGCCGAGGAAGCTTTCGCCCCGCAGGGCGAGCACGGTGTTATAGAGGAACACGCCCTGTATGCAGCTTAAAATCAGGGTCTGCGGGAAAATCACAATGCCGAGCACCTTGGCATTCGCTTCGGCCGCCTGTCTTTCTTTGTCACTCTCCGCCTGTTCCGCCTTTCTATGAAAATGAAGCAGTAGAAAGCGGCTGCCGAAGGAAAGCAAAAGCAAGACCACCGGCAAAATCAAAAGTTCGTACTTACTGCCGTATCGCGTCACGTTTCCGGCAAAGTCATAGTGCGCCGGTATCACTGCGGGCAGCTCCCTAAGGACAAGAAGTGTCACAAACAGGCAGAGCGCCACAATCATTCTTGTAAGCTGTTTCATGCTTTCCTCCCTCCGAACTGTTCCACCCAGAGGATCAATTCCTGCAGGACGGATGTGTTCAGTTCATAGTAGACAAACAGAGAAGCTCTTTTTGATTTTATTTTTCTGCACTTTCTTCCAAATACACTTTCCTTGAATACCATGTGGTCGCTATAACGGCGAGCAGCAGAAATACCGTGAACAGTCCGAGTGCAAGTTCTGCGGAGGGCGCAAGCAGCGCACTGACCATGCCGAGCAGCCCGGCGATCACCATGGCTGTGCCCCCAAAGCGGTTGCTCTTCTGCCAGGTGATGTCGTTATACCGGCTATACGGCAGGCGCACGCCCACATTGCGGTTTTTCCGAGTCTTCGGCAAGATATTGCCGAGCACAATCAGCATAACGCTTGTCAGAACACACATCGCTTTCTGCGCCGTTTGCGCAATGCTCGCCCCCGCCTGCGCTCCTCCCGCAGTTCCGAAATGCTCTGCGGTCCAGGCCGCAGACCACAGCAGCCCGGCCTGCAACAGGCAGAAAAAGAGATTCATCACAAGCCCGACCAATACAAGCACCTTTGCATTCGCCGCCGCACCCTGTGCCTCTTTGTCATCGCCGACGGCCCGGCGTTCAAAGTGTGCCACAAGAAACTGCCAGAGCAGCGTGATCAAAAGCGTGACCATGGGTAAAATCAGATAGCTGTACTTACTGCCCCAGCGTCTCACCTCTCCGCCGATTGAATAATCCACTGGAAGCAAAGCAGGCATGGTCTGCAGAGGAATGATTGTAACCATCAGAGTAAGCACCGCGAGTAACCACACTGTTTTTTTCATGATTTCCTCCCTCCGAACTGTTCCACCCAGAGGATCAATTCCTGCAGGACGGATGTGTTCAGTTCATAGTAGACAAAATTTTTCTCCTTATATTCGCTCACCAGCTCTGCGCCCTTTAAGAGCCGCAGGTGGTAGGAGAGCGCCGGCGGGCTGACACCGAGCCGCTCCGCAATCTCCCCGGCGCTCAGGCGCCCGTCCCGCAGCATGACCAGAATGTCGCGCCGCTGTGGGTCTGAGAGCACCTTAAAGATACTGTTCTCTCCCAAGTGCAACTCACCTCCTTAAAATTTCTTTTAATTAGATTGTAGCACGCCTTCTATGTCTGTCAATCGTTATTTAAAAATATTTTTAATCTCCTCTTTTGTCCCGGCCCTGCGTGCCCCAGCCTTTCCTACCGAATTCCGTTTTATCTATGCTATCGCACACAATCAAACAAAAGAAAACCGCAAAAAGAGAGGACGGATAGCTCCGTCCTCTCTCTTTCGACACACTGCGTCGCTTTTCTGTCTTACGGCTTCGCTTCCGCTCGCCCTCTTCTCACAGGAGCTTCGCGCGGAGTTCCTCTGCGCTGAGGGGGCTTAAGTAGCTCGGCGCCACATCGAAGATGGTCTTGCAGCCGGTCTGTCCCTCCGCAGCGAGGCGATGCGCCGCACGCGCATAGGCCGCGAGCACCGCACCGGTGAACTCGGGGTTCGAGTCGAGCTTTAAGCTGAACTCAATGAGCTCCTTGTGCTCCTCACGGAAGCCGCTCACGCCGCTCCGAATCACAAAACCGCCGTGCGGCAGCTCCGCGTGCTTTTCACGCATCTCCTCTGCGGTGATGAAGTGCACTTCGGTGTCATAATCCGCAAAGTAGTTCGGCATGTTTTTGATTTCCGCCTCGATTGCAGCGCGGTCCGCATCTTCCGCGGCAACGACAAAGACCTCTCTCTTATGCATCTCCCGCGCCGTGAACTCGGGCTGCTCACCCTTACGGATGCGCGTCATGGCGCTCTCCACGGGAATCGTATACTGTCTCGCATCCAACACGCCCGCAATGCGGCGCACCGCATCGGAGTGGCCCTGGCTCACGCCCTTGCCCCAGAAGGTATAGTTCTTGCCCTGCGGCAAAATCGCGGTTGCCAGCATACGGTTTAAGGAGAAGAGACCCGGATCCCAGCCGAGGGAGATGAGAGCAAGCTTACCGCCCTCCTTTGCCGCGGCATCCACCGCTTCAAAATGAGAGGGAATCTTTGCGTGCGTGTCAAAGCTGTTGATCACGTTGAAATGCTTTGCGTACTCGGGGGTCTGTGTCGGCAGATCGGTCGCGCTGCCGCCGCAGAGCACCATCACATCAATCTTATCCTTCCAATTAAGCGCCTCGGAGAGCGCCACAACCGGGACCTTCTCCGTGTGGATCTTGACGCTCGCCGGGTCACGCCGCGTAAAGACGGCGACAAGCTCCAGGTCCTCGCTCTGCTTGATTGCGCTCTCAATGCCTCTGCCCAAATTTCCGTAGCCCAAAATGCCGATGCGTGTCTTCATTCCGTACTCCTCTCTCAATTCGAAAGATATAACTAACACGATATGTTTTCTCTGTTTTAACGGAAAAGTCCTTTTTCTGTCAATCAAAAACTTTGTGTGCGCTCCTGCCGAAGGCTTTGAATACCCCCCGCATCGTAGAAGCGGGCCGTGCTGTCGGCAATCCGCGCCGCATCCTCCTCTTCATGGGTCACAAAGACTGTCGTGAGACGGCGCGCGCGCTGGGCTTCTCTTACCAAATCCACCAGGTCCCGCCTGAGTCCCGCGTCAAGTCCGGTGAAGGGCTCATCGAGCAGCAAGAGCCGCGGGCGCACCAAAAGGGCGCGGGCCAGCGCCACGCGGCGCTGCTGTCCGCCCGAGAGTTCCTCCGGAAAACGCTTTTCCAGTCCCGCGAGCCCGAGGGAGGCAAGCAGTTCCGCGATCTCCGTGCGCGCTTCCTCACGCGTGTAACGAAGGCTATTGTCACTTGTACCCGTCAGACAGATTTCCAAATTTCGGTAGACCGTGAGCGCCGGAAACAGACGGTGCTCCTGAAACACCATGCCGAGCTGTCTCTCTTCGACCGGGCGTTCGTTCATACGCTCGCCGTCGAAGCGGATTTCGCCCGCCGTGAGCGGCAAAAAGCCCGCAATCGCGCGGAGCAGAC
>CAJPKN010000144.1 GCA_905370385.1 Stomatobaculum longum | reverse complement strand
ACGCGGCTCTCCGGATCCTGTGCGAGCAGCGCATCCAGAACCGCGTCTGAAATCTGGTCGCAGATTTTATCCGGATGTCCCTCTGTGACAGACTCCGAAGTGAATAATCTTCTCTCCATTTTTCTTTTCTCTCCTCTAAAAGCAATTGCTTTTCTTTCAGCCGGCGACCATCATGAACTTTCGAAGGTCGCGCTCGTTGTTCGCCAGCTCAATGACGGCGCCGAGGGCGCGAAGCTTCTCTTCGAAGTGTTCGTAGCCGCGCTGAATAAAGTGTATGTCGGAAATCGTTGTGATTCCCTCTGCGGCAAGTCCAGCAAGCACCAGCGCTGCGCCCGCACGCAAATCGCAGGCGTGAATCTCGGCGCCGGTAAACTTCTCGACGCCGGTGATAATCGCTGTGTTTCCCTCTACCTTGCTACAGGCTCCCATTGCGCTCAATTCGCGCAGATAGCGATACCGGCTCTCAAAAATAGACTCGGTCAAGACGCTGACCCCGCGCGCCAAGGCCATGGCCGTGCCGACCTGCGGCTGCATGTCGGTCGGAAAGCCCGGATAGGGAAGGGTCTTCACATTGACGGGACGAAGACGCGGCGTGCCGACCACGCGAATCGCGTCGTCAAACTCGAGCACCTCGCAGCCCATCTCGATGAGTTTTGCGCTGATTGCCTCCATGTGTTTCGGAATCAGGTTTTTGACCATGATATCCCCGCGGGTAATCGCTGCCGCGAACATAAAGGTTCCCGCCTCAATCTGATCGGGAATAATGGAATAGGTCGCCGCATGAAAACGCGGGACGCCGACAATGCGAATCACGTCCGTACCTGCGCCCTTGATATTGGCTCCCATGCTGTTCAGGAAGTTCGCGACATCGACGATGTGCGGTTCCTTCGCCGCATTCTCCAGTATGGTTCTCCCCTCCGAGAGTGCCGCCGCCATCATGACATTGATCGTAGCGCCGACCGACACCACATCAAAAAAGATGTGCTCTCCGCGGAGTTTTTTGCTCTCAACGCGTATTCTGCCGTTGACAATCTCGACCTCGGCGCCGAGCGCGCGAAAGCCCTTTAAGTGCTGGTCTATGGGTCTCTGCCCGATTTCGCAACCGCCCGGCATGGGCACATCCGCCCGTCCGTACTTTCCGAGCAACGCACCGATTAAATAGTAGGAAGCCCGAATACGCGTCATGTTCTCGGACTCCACCGAGAGCTCACGTATCCCTTTTCCGTTGATTCGCACCGTATGTGTATCGAGGCGCGTCACATCCGCGCCGATTTCCCGAATCGCATCCAGCATCATATTAATGTCCTGAACGTCCGGTAAGTTTTCAATTAACACATCCTCATCGGCCATGACGGATGCTGCGAGTATGCCAAGCGCCGCGTTCTTTGCGCCGCTGATCGAGACCTCACCGACCAACGGATTGCCGCCTTTCATGATATATTGTGCCATCTCACTCCTTTTGGCGTTCCTTCGCCGGAACATGGTCAGTGCTACTATATCACAGCTTTCTTTATTCGTAAATCAGCGTGAAGAAGTGAGCGCAGCAAAGTCACTTCGCCCGTTTTCAAACATACGAGTCGCCTCTTCCATCGTGAGCTTAAAGTAAGTACCGTCATCGATGCGATACAGCGAAACGGTCGAACGGTCATAGCCGTAGAGAATGAGCGGGGTGCCGCCGTCCGAATAGGCGAGCAGCGGTGCGCCGCCCGAGACAAAGTAGAGTACCGCGGGCAAATTTGTTCCGTAGAGATCGAGCGCCGTCCCGTCCTGTCTTGCCGCGAGCAGCGCATCCTTACTCTGATCCGGATTTTTGATGTTTCGCGCACTTGCCGTGCCGGCCCGGCAGTAGAGCATGCGCCCGCCGCTCCGCACATAGCCGCGGTTTTCGTAGGCGATGTTGATGGCCTGCCCCGCACTCTGATAACGCCCCAGATACCTGCCCTGTCCGTAGGCCTCATAGCGTGCACTGTCATCGCTCTGTTTGTCGACCTGCATTCTCGGTGCGCTGTCAAAGCTCACCGCGTCCGATGCCGCCGCTCTTGCGCGCTTTGCCTGAAACCCGCGCGGTGTCGCCGTATAATAGACCTTTTCCTTCTCCGTATTGTTCTCGGTGAGCACGCGCGGAGCCGTCTCCTCCATGGAGTTCGAGACTATGGTATCGCTTCCGCTCACGCGGAAGCTGTGTTCTCCCGTCTTCGTGATTTTTTCCAAATGAATACGCGTTCCCGTCACCTGCACATCCGAGAGCAGTACGCCGCTCTCCATGTAGCGCGTGGGATCCGGGTTCTTCGCATTGCTGTCCGTGATCTCAATGGCAGTGAGCGGCAGTTCCCGCACAACCCCGTTTAACTCCCAGCTGTTTCCCTCCTCGGCGATGCCGACCGCAAGGTCGTGCCCCAGGTAGCCGAGCGGACGCAGTAACTGCCCTGTGCCCGCGACAATCGGGGTGCGCTTTCGGCTTTCCACCTGCATCTGGTTGATGGCGGCGGCCCCGAAACCGTTCGCCGTATCCTGCCAGGCAAGTTCTTCCTGCGAAGCGCTGACCTGTAAGTTACTCTGCGTCGCATCGGCACAGAGCACAATGTACTCTTTGCTCTGCAAATCCAGGCCGTAGACCGCATTGCCGAGTTTAAAATAAAACATGGAGCCGCCGCTCTCCGCGGAAAGCACTTCCATATCCGCCTGTAACTCTTCGAAGCTCTCGGTGGTCGGAATAAAGGCCTGCTCGGTGACCGCACTCTTCGCGCTGTCATAGCGCATCAGCGAGATACCGACCTCGCCCTCATGTTCACCGCGGTTCATATAGCCCGCAAGGAGGAAATCGATGTCGCCCTTGTCCGAGAGGGAGAGGATTTTCAGACGGTGCTTTCGGTAGCCCGCGCGCACACCGCTGTCCACACCGCTCCGAAACGAAAAAATTCGCGTGTAGAGACTGCGGGCACCGTCGAGCAGCCAGAGGTCACCGTTGGAAATAACGGCCTTCCAGCGCTTACCCTTGCTGTCCGTTGCCTGCACGTTTCCGTCCTCGTTGATGCCGAGGTACATCTTGGCACCCGAAAAACTCGACTGATCGCCGAGGAAAATCTCGTGCATGGTGCGGGTGTAATCCATGAGGTAAATACGCTCCGGTCCCTTTCGCATCACGAAATTTTCGCTGATTTCAAACTGCATCTGCGTGCCGTCCTCGCTGTCTCTCGACGCGAGAAAACTGCGGGACACAATGGCCAAATTGCCGTTGTATTCGAGGAGGCGCAGATCTGCCTCTCCCGTCACGGTGAGTTTTAACCCGCCGTAGGTCAGTTGGTTAAAGCTCGACTTTAAGTCCACACGGCCGAGTGTTGTATTGTCTCCGCCATCACCGCTCTCCAAGAAAACCGCATTTTCCTTCGCGCGGTCATAGTCGAAGTTGCGGTTGCTGAAATCCTCCGCGAGCGAGACAAAGTCCGCCGCGCGGCCCGCTTCATCCGCCAGAATACGCGCGTAGTAGTGGAGTTCTCCGACCTCCGCGGTCTTAACGGTCAAATCCAGTCGGTACTGGGTCCCCGGCTGCACCAGATTCTGGATGGGCAGCACTACTTTGACGTTCTTATCCTGTGTCTCCCAGTCCGTAATCTCCGT
>CAJPKN010000143.1 GCA_905370385.1 Stomatobaculum longum | reverse complement strand
TACTCAGTCACCGAGCAGGTTGCGAATTGCAAGCGGCTCTGCATAGTCCCAAGCCGTAATCTGCACGCCCTCGTTTTTACCTCTCGCGTGAATTGCCTTGCCGTCTCCGACATAGATTGCGATGTGGTTGACCTTACCGTCGCGCGGCTGGCCGTCGTAAGCGATGATATCGCCCGGGCGCATCTGGTCTGCGCTGACCGCAACACCCTCGGTCGCCTGCGAAGCGGAATAATGATCCAAATCAAGGCCTGCCTTATCGCGCATCACGACCAGGATGAGACCCGAGCAGTCAATGCCGCTCTTCGGATCGACACCGCCGAACACATAGCGGCTGCCCTCAAGGCTCTTCGCATAGCTGACAACGGACTTTCTGAGCTTGCTGACCTTGCTCCAGTCCGTGACGCTTCTTCCTGCGCCGCCGGAGGTCTTGGTCTGTGCACTTACGGGATCCGAGCTGTTGCCGCTGAGCTTCGCCTGGATTCTGCCGTTCGGGCCTGCATTGTCTTCGGACTTCTGCTGCTTCGCCGTCTCGGACTTCTCGGAAGCTCCCTTGCGGATGACCGCAGCACTGGTATTCTGAAGGCTCTCGGTCTTCTCCTCGCCGGTGGGCTCTCCGACCGGCTTTGCCGGCTTCATGTCCCCGACAACCGCAGACTCAACAATGCCCTGTCCGTTGCTATTAGACGCCTCCGCATCCTCCACATGGAGCTCCGGAACAATCCCGTTCACCTCGGCACTTTCATTGTTGAGCGCCTCCACCATAACGGCATCATCCTTTGCAGCGAATGCCGGTACACTCGCCGCAATGGATACGCAGAGCGCCAATGCCGCACAAACCCCGATACGCTTTCTCACAGCACATCCCCCTAATCTATTCTCTGTCGATTCCCCCGAACAGTGCTAAATATTACGAAAATATTTCAACCTGTTGCAAATATGAATCCAGTATAGGCGGCGATATTGCCAAAGTCAACGTTCCAATCTTTAGGATTTCTTTAGTTTTTTCTCGAAAGTTGCCAAATTAATCGAGGAAGCTTGCAATACGAACCGGCGTTCTGTAGTTCCATGCCGAAACGATAATGCCGGTCTTTGAGGAAGATGCATGAACAACCTGTCCGTTTCCGATGTACATAGCGACATGATTCACACCGCCGCCCTTGCTATAGAAGAGAAGGTCGCCCGGCTGCATGTTCTCCGCCGAGACGGTTCTGCCCTCACCTGCCTGCTCCGCAGAGCTGCGGCTGATTGCAACGCCGCCCGCGTTGCGCAGGATGTAACCCGTGAAGCCGGAGCAATCCGCACCGGTATGCGGATCCGTGCCGCCCCAGACATAGCGTCCGCCGACAAACGAGAGGGCGTAGTCCACGACCTGCTGGCGCTTGCTCGACTTCTGTGCAGCTTCCGCCTCTGCTGCCGCAGCAGCTGCCGCTTCCTCGGCTGCCTTTGCCTCTTCCGCAGCGCGCTCGGCCTCCGCCTGTTCCTTTGCCTCTTCGACCCAAGCCGCGGTGTTCTTCGTGACCTTCGGGCTTGCCATGGAAGTTACTGCGCTGCCCGCGGAAATCACGGAAGCAAGGGTTGCCAGTGCCAGATATTTTTTAAAATGGTTCATCGATTGTCCCTCCGTTGAAAAGCATAGTCGTCTTGGACGCTCTCTCATACGCTCTCTTTGTTCTTGTTACGGAACAATTCCTTACTTGTTACGGAATTGTTACAGTCGCTAGTATAGCTTCTCAGCGCTCTCCCGTCAAGGTTTTTACAAATTCTTTACATTTGGCCTCAATTCTTTCGATTTCCCTATCTTTCAGTTGAAAAAAACAGAGCCCCGCGCGGTTTCCCGCCCGGAGCTCTTCTCAATATTGTTACAAAAGTGTTACGTTCTCGTTTATTCGCCGAGAATATTTCGGATGTGTACCGGTGTCCGGTAATTCCAGCGCGAAACCATGATGCCGTTTCTCTCGTTGGAGGCATGCACCACTCTGCCGTCGCCGATGTACATGGCGACATGGTTCACACGACTTCCGTTGCTGTAGAAAATCAAATCGCCGGGCTTTGCCTCGTCAATCGAGACCTCTCTGCCCTGCTGTGCCTGTTCCGCCGCCGTGCGGTTGATGTACACACCGCCCGCATGGCTTAAAATGTAGCGCGTAAAACCCGAGCAATCGGTTCCCGAATAGGGATTTTCGCCGCCGTAGACGTAGCGACCGCCAAGAAAAGAGAGCGCATAGCCGATTACGGTCTGTCGCCGCTGTTGTGCCCGCTCGGCCCGTTGCTGTGCCTGGAATTCCTGCGAGGCAACCACGCCTTCATACTCGTCGTAATTCTCCGAAGTAAGAGATACCAGGGCCTGTGCCCGCTGTAACTCCGCCGCGAGCTGCATGGTGTTGCCGCGCTGCCGCGCGCCCATCATGACGGAGAGCTGCACACTGCTCTCCCGCTGCAAAATGACCTCAGCCGCGCTCCCATCCAGCTTGTTGTACTCTTCGCCCTCGCCTGCATCGCCGAGCGCAAGCGGCTGTAACTCCGCCGTGCTCTGCGCCGTGCCGACCGGGGTCTGCCCCGGCTGACTCGCATTGCCCGAAGAGGCCGGCGGGTTCTCGGAGAGTCCCAGCTTTCCGCGAATTTCGCTGTCTCGTCCCTGCAAATTTTCGATGTTACTCTTGATTTCGTCCGAGACTTCCTGGAGATTGTGCATCTCCTTGTCCTGTTGTTCGGTGTAGGCCTTCAGATTTTGATTTTCCGAGCGTATCTTGTCCTGCTCCACTTTTAAGAGCGCAATTTCCTGCTCCAGCGCCGCTTTCTGGCGCGCAACCGGCTTTAAAAGTGCCGCCGAGATGAGGCCGTAACCGGTGAGACCGAGCAAGAGAAGAACCACCGTGAGCAGCCCCTTAAAAAAGAGAGGCGGCAGTTGAAATTGCACCGGCTTCTTCTCGCTGTTCGAGAGCAGAAGCAGGGTAAACCCCGTTTCTTTTTTACTTTGCTTCCGGGGCCTTTTGCTCTTTTCGGTTCGCTTCCACATGCTTCTCTGCCTCCTTCTGCACACTGTCCTGGACCTTCTGCAGCGAGGTCATGGTGCACTTGCCGGCGAAGGATGCGCCCTCCGCGATAATCAGAGACTTGGTCGTGATATCACCGATGATCTTGCCGTTCTCGGTTACCTCGAGGCGCTCCCGCACAAAAATGTTGCCCTGCACGGTACCCGCAATCAGCATATTTTCACTTCGGATATCCCCTTCCACGTAGCCGTTCTCACCGATGATCAAATAACCGTCGGAGATGGCTTCCCCTTTGATTCTGCCGTCGATTCTCGTTGTGTCCTGGGTGTGCAGCGTACCCTCGACCCGCGTCTTCTCGCCGATGATGGTATCGATCTTATTGGCCGATACAGGAATCACCGGTTCTGCCTTGCTCTTTGAACTGAACATTTCCTCTCTCCTCCTTCTGGCTGTGACTCTTATGGTTTAGCGCCGAAACAACTCGCTCAGCGCCTGATACACAAAACGGAATGCCAGCAGCGCAAAGATAACGGGCGCCGCCCAAATAATCAAGCCCGCTATCGCGAGTATCAGCAGCAGCGCGAACAGCAGGAATAAGAGGCCGAGCAGCCATGAATTGAAACGCTGCACTTTGATATGAATATCGCTCTCTTCCC
>CAJPKN010000142.1 GCA_905370385.1 Stomatobaculum longum | reverse complement strand
AGCCGCAAGCGAGAAGTGAATCTCCTTGACCTGACCGATGTTCATACGCGACGGAACGCCGAGCGGGTTCAGCACGATATCGAGCGGGCGGCCGTTCGGCAGGAAGGGCATGTCCTCCACCGGGAGCACGCGCGACACGACACCCTTGTTGCCGTGTCGGCCTGCCATCTTGTCGCCGACCGAAATTTTTCTCTTCTGTGCGATGTAAATGCGGACGTTCTGGTTGACACCCGGGGAGAGCTCATCGCCGTTCTCTCTCGTAAAGACGCGCGCCTCCACGACGGTGCCGTAAGCGCCGTGCGGAACCTTGAGCGAGGTATCTCTGACCTCTCTGGCCTTCTCACCGAAGATTGCGCGGAGCAGTCTCTCCTCCGCCGTCAGCTCGGTCTCGCCCTTCGGCGTCACCTTGCCGACCAGAATGTCTCCGGCGCGCACCTCCGCACCGATGCGGATGATGCCGTTCTCGTCGAGGTCCTTCAGCGCGTCGTCGCCGACACCCGGGACATCTCGCGTAATTTCCTCCGCACCGAGCTTCGTATCGCGCGATGCGCACTCATACTCCTCAATGTGAATCGAGGTGAAGACGTCGTTCTGGACGAGGCGCTCGGAAAGAAGCACGGCATCCTCGTAGTTATAACCTTCCCAGGTCATGAAGCCGATCAGCGGGTTCTTGCCGAGACCGATCTCACCGTCGTGGGTCGAAGGACCGTCCGCAATGACCTCGCCCGCTTCGACGTGGTCGCCCGCGTTTACAATGGGCTTCTGGTTATAGGAGTTAGACTGGTTCGAGCGCTGGAACTTCGTGAGTTTGTAGTGCTCGATCTCGCCGTTGTCATCCCGACGTATCGTAATTTCGCTGCCCGAACTCATCACAACGGTACCCGCGTGCTGCGCGACCTGGCAGACGCCGGAGTCGACCGCCGCCTTTGCCTCGATGCCGGTGCTCACGACCGGGGCATCCGTCAGCATGAGCGGCACCGCCTGACGCTGCATGTTCGAACCCATCAGCGCGCGGTTTGCGTCATCGTTCTGGAGAAAGGGGACCATGCTCGTCGCGACCGAGAAGACCATCTTCGGCGAGACATCCATGAGGTCGATGAGACGCTTCTGGAAAGCCGAAGTCTCATCCATATAACGGCCGGAGACATTGTTGTGGATGAAGTGTCCCTCTTCGTCGAGCGGCTCGTTTGCCTGGGCCACAAAGAACTCATCCTCTTCATCCGCGGTGAGATACACGACATCGTCCGTGACGCGCGGATTCTTCGGATCCTCGGACTTATCGACCACGCGGTAGGGCGCCTCGATAAAGCCGTAGGGGTTAATGCGCGCATAGCTTGCGAGCGAGTTGATGAGACCGATGTTCGGACCCTCGGGGGTCTCGATCGGGCACATTCTGCCGTAGTGCGTGTAGTGGACGTCTCGGACCTCGAAGCCCGCACGATCTCTCGAGAGACCGCCCGGACCGAGGGCCGAGAGTCTTCTCTTGTGCGTGAGCTCCGAGAGCGGGTTGTTCTGGTCCATGAACTGCGAGAGCTGGGAAGAACCGAAGAACTCTTTGACCGCCGCCGTGACCGGCTTGATGTTAATCAGGGACTGCGGCGTAATCTCGCTGATGTCCTGGGTGGTCATGCGCTCTCTGACCACGCGCTCCATACGGGACAGACCGATGCGGTACTGGTTCTGCAGGAGCTCGCCGACCGCGCGGATACGGCGGTTGCCGAGGTGGTCGATATCGTCCGTCGTGCCGATGCCCTCTTCAATCTGCATGTTGTAGTTGATGGAGGCAAAAATATCTTCCCGCGTGATGTGCTTCGGAATCAGCTCATCCGCTTTTCGCTGCACATACTTCTTGACATCGGCTCCGTTTGCCTCTGCCTCCCGTATGACCTTCATGAGCGCCGGATAGTAGACCGGCTCCACAATGCCGTACTCGGTCGGATTCTCCATGTCGACGTAGTTGCGGATGTCGACCATGAGATTCGAGAGCACCTTTAAACGGCGGTCCTCCGAACTCGTTCCTCTTACGATGACAAAGGGAATGCCTGCATCCTGAATCTCGGTCGCGAGCTCTCTCGTGATCACCGTGCCGCTCTCCGCGAGAATCTCACCGGTGTTCGGGTCCACCGCGGCTTCCAGGAGCTCCTTGCCGACCACGCGGTTCTTTAAGTGGAGCTTCTTATTAAACTTATAGCGGCCCACGCGCGCAAGATCGTAGCGACGTGCGTCAAAGAACATCGAGTCCAGGAGACCGCGCGCGGATTCCACCGAAAGCGGCTCGCCCGGTCGAATCTTGCGGTAGAGTTCCAAGAGACCGTCCGAATAGTTGTCGGTCGAATCCTTCAGGAAGCTCGCCTCAAGCTTCGGCTCATCGCCGAACATCTCCTTGATTTCCGCGTTCGTGCCGAGGCCGAGCGCACGGAGCAGCACCGTGACCGGCACCTTTCTCGTTCTGTCGACACGCACGTTAAACACGTCGTTCGAATCGGTCTCGTACTCGAGCCAAGCGCCGCGGTTCGGGATCACCTGGCAGAAGTAGCATTCCTTTCCGACCTTATCGTGCTCAATGGTATAATAAATGCCGGGGGAACGAACCAGCTGGCTTACGATGACGCGCTCCGCGCCGTTGATCACGAAGGAACCGGTGTCCGTCATGAGCGGCAAATCGCCCATGAACACCTCGTGCTCCTTGTGCTCATCCTTATCCTTATTATACAGCCGCACCTTGACCTTCATCGGGGCTGCATAGGTGGCATCCCTCTCCTTGCACTCCGCAATGCTGTACTTTGCCTCATCGCGGTAGAGCTGGAAATCCACAAAATCCAGACTGAGGTGTCCGGCAAAATCCTCAATGGGGAAAATATCGCGGAACACTTCCCGCAATCCCTCACCCAGGAACCAGTCGTACGAATCCTTCTGGATCTCTATGAGGTTCGGCATCTGCAAAACTTCCTTTTGACGGGAGAAGCTCATGCGAATGCCTTTTCCGGCTTTAATCGGACGCATATTGCTTTTTTCCATATTACGTTTCACCCCTGTTTTTTGAAAGACCTTTGGTTACCCGGCGGATTAAGGCCTAAAGGGCATACTTCGCCCCATAGGCCTATGAGTCCACAATAGTGCAATCTTCATTTTAACATTTCCCCTATCGGCTGTCAAGCGATGTCTTGCGCATTTATATTGACTCTGTTATAATTTCATAGCGTCCCTGTATTTTCGGGGAAGACGCAAATCCATAACTAACGGGGGGATTCCAGACAATGATAAATACCGTAATCACGGTACTGCTCGTGCTCCTATCGATCGCGGCAGTCGCCCTTGTCGTGATGTACTTTGTCGGCAGGCGCTTACAGGAAAAACAGGCGGCTTCGCAGCCGGCCTTCGATGCGGCAAAACAGCTCGTCACGATGCTGCCGATCGACAAAAAGAAGGTCCGGTTGAAAGAGGCGGGATTCCCGAAACTGGTCTGGGAACAGACCCCCTTCTATCTCCGCTGGATGAAGGTTCCGGTCGTAAAGGCCAAAGTCGGACCGAAGATCATCACCATGATGGCGGATGAGACCGCGTTCCAACAGCTTCCGCTGAAGCAGGAATGCAAGGTCATTGTGAGCGGCATCTACATTGTCGAGGTGAAGGGCGTTCGCGGCGGCGCGG
>CAJPKN010000141.1 GCA_905370385.1 Stomatobaculum longum | reverse complement strand
CGCATAGCGGGTGGGTTTTTGCTTCGCAACGGTTCACTTGCTTTGCAAGCGAACCATGCTCAGCAGGCTAAAGCCAAAAGCTTCAACAAAAAAAAGCTGCCGCAATACTGCGGCAGCTTTTTCTTTTTCAGTGGCATCCACTCCACCTGAACTCGCATTTGTTTTCACGCAATCATTCTTCAATCAGAATGGTCTTCTTCTCCGGCAAATTTGCCTCTGTCTTCTTCGGAATGCTGAGTTTCAGGACACCCTGCTCAAACTTCGCCTTCACATCCTCTTCTTTCACATGTGCGCCCACATAGAAGCTTCTCTGCATGGAACCCGAATAGCGTTCCTGCCGAATCAGCTTTCCATCCTGATCCTTCTTCTCTTCGTCCAGCCCCTTTGCGGCACTGACCGTGAGATAACCGTTGTTCAACTCCACCGTGAGCTCTTCTTTCTTGAAGCCCGGCAGATCAATGTCCAGCTCATAGCTGTCCTCTTTCTCATGCACATCGGTCTTCATCAACATTCTCGCGTGACGACCGTACAACTTCCGCTCCGTCCGGTCCGCTCCTTTCAATGCCGGGAAATCAAACCAATCATCAAACAAATTCTCGCCAAACAGGCTCGGTACTAACATACTCTTTTCCTCCTTACATTTCCTCCGACCGTACGGCCAGATGTCATTTCGGGGAAAGAGGGTTCACTCTTAATCGCTTACTCTCTGTTCCTCTTTACAGTGCCCATTATACCTCTTTTGTTAGCACTGTCAATAGGCGAGTGCTAATATTATGTGAACCTTTTGTGACCGCTTTTAAACCAGACTTTCGGCCGCAGCCACTGCCAGAACACCGCAGACCAGACTCGACAGCACATAGAGCAAGGCTATGGTCTGATTTCCTTTTCCGAGCAAGGTCTCTGTCTCCAGCGCAAACGAGGAGAAAGTCGTAAAACCGCCGCAAATCCCCACCTTTAGGAACAGCGTGAAGCGCGGATTGAGACTTGCTCTTGCACTCAGCGCCGCAACCAGACCGATTGCAAAGGCGCCGATTACATTGATACAAAAGGTCTTTAGCGGGAACCCGTTCTGCGGATTCAGCGGCAAAAGACCGATCAGATAACGGAGCACTGCGCCGATCGCTCCGCCCATCGCTACAATGATACCATTCAGCAAACCTAAGTTCCTTTCATCACAATCAAACAACACACAATTGTCGCCCGTGCGACTGTACCTCTTATACCGCAAAGCAGTGGGGCGGCATCCCACCGGACACCGCCCCAAACATCAAGTCGGAACATTTACAGCTGATACAGCTTTGTATACTTCTCTTCGATGTAGTCGAGGAAGTAATTCACATCAAAGTCCTCGCCCGTGACCAGCTTCATGAGTTCGGGCGCGTCATAGCGGCAGCCGTACTTGTGGATGTGCTCCTTTAACCAGCCCATGACCACGTCGTACTGATTGTTCTCAAGCAGCTTGTCCACATCCAGTTCCTTCCGCATGGTGTGCACGAACTGCGCCGCAAACGCCGTGCCGAGCGCATAGGTCGGGAAGTAGCCGAAACTGCCGCCGGACCAGTGCACGTCCTGCAGGATGCCGACTTTCGCATTCGGCACATCGACACCGAGATACTCCTTGTACTTCGCGTTCCAGGTCTTGTCGAGGCCCTCGGTCGAGATGGTGCCGTTAAAGAGCCCCTTCTCGATCTCATAGCGAATCAGGACATGCAGCGGATAGGTGAGCTCATCCGCCTCGGTGCGAATAAAGGAGGGCTTGGAAGCATTGACCGCTTTCAAGAAGTCCGCAAGGCTCACATCGCCGAGCTGCTTCGGGAACTGCGCCTTGAGCTTCGGGTAGTGATAGCGCCAGAAAGCCTCGGTGCGCGCCAGATAGTTCTCGCAGAGACGGGACTGGGACTCGTGCATGCCGGAAGAAATGCCCTCCGAGAGTATCATGCCGTCGTACTTCGGATCCACATCGTGCTCATAGTACGCGTGTCCCACCTCGTGCACGGTCGAGAAAATCGCCGAGACCACGCCGTTCGGAACATACTTAGTTGTGGTGCGGCAGTCGTTCTCGCAAGTCCAGGAGGTAAAGGGATGCTCGGACTCGTTCTGGTAGCCCCAGGAGGGATCAAAGTGCAGGTAGGTGAGAAGCTCATTCATAAACTTCTTCTGCTCTTCGACCGGGTACTCGAGGTGCAGGAAGTCCTCGCGGATCTGCTTTGCCGCCGTCACCTTGCGGATTAACGGGACCAGACGCTCTTTCAGCGCCGCAAAGAAGGCATCGTACTTCTCTTCCGTCATGCCGGGCTCAAAGTCATCCAGCATCTGATTGTAGACCGAGAGCTTGCTGTCGCGGTAGCCGTAGAGCTTCTTCTGACTCTCGATCACCTGCTTTAAATAGGGCTCGAAAATCGAGTAATCCGCCTTGGACTTTGCGAGAATCCAGGCATCAAAAGACTCGTTGCAGAGCTTCCGGTATGCCACATACTCTTCCTTCGGAATGCACATGGTGTCCATGACGCCCTTATAGTAGAGCTGCACGGCGCGCTTTGTCTCGGCATCTACCTCCGGGTCGTCCTTTAACTCCTTTAAGAGCGCAATGATCTCCGGGTCTGTCTCAAGGCTAAAGAGCTCGCCCGCGAGATACGAGGATCTCTCATCGCGGTAAGCCGCACCTGCGCTCGGCGCGACCGTCTGCTTGTCAATATCGATGATATTGAGCGCCATGCTGTAGGCAGAGCATTTGAAAATCCAATCGCGGTACTGTTTCAGTTTTTCCTGTGTCGTCATAGATGCTCCTTTCGAGATAAATGTGAATTGTGTCGATGAAAATCCGAACCTTGGGTTCGAACTTGAAGCCTTAACCTTTCCCCGCCTTCGCGAGCAGCAAACTCTCTATCATGACGCCGAGTAAGGACTGCGCCGAAACGGTAAAATCAGGTGCCGTGATTCTCTCGTTAAAATAGGCAACGCCGCGGTCATGGTCGAGGAAGCCGTTCCGAACCAGGTACTGTTCCGCCTCATCCAGCGTAAAGGCTGCCTCGCGTAAGTCCGTATCGGAAAAGCCGTTTGCGTAATGCACGCTCTTCATGATGCGCTTTAACTTGGTGGACGGGTAGCGCTCCGAGAGCGCAGCACGCAAGCGGGATACCAGCGCTGAGAAGTCCTCTGTTTCCGGCGCGGGTGTATGAAACACGGTCTCGGGGAGGATGTGCTCCTCGCAGAGGTGCCGCAACAGTCGAAGTGCCTGCGTCCGCAAGAGATCCGGCTCTCCCATCTTTGACTCGATATTCCGAATGAGGGAGATGTCCGCGGGGAGCCAAGGCACTGTATACAACTCGGCTTTTGTGAGCCATCGGCCCTCCTCGGCTTCCAGTAGCTTCGGCGCGCCGCCCGAAAGCTCGCACCAGAAGCAATCCATGGAGAGATGAAACGCCGGGTAGTCGTACTCGACGGTCTCGATCAAGTCGCCGAGCACAATATTCACATCGAGTTCTTCTCTGATTTCCCGCAGAAGCGCCTGCTCCGCACTCTCTCCGGGCTCCACCTTTCCACCCGGGAATTCCCACTGTCCCTTGAATTCCCCGTATCCTCTGGCTGTCGCAAATATGCTCTGTTTTTCCCGCAGCGAATCACAGATGACAGCTGCGACTACTTTGACTGTTTTCATAGCTTCAGTCTATCATGTTCTGCGCCAATAGCAAGACA
>CAJPKN010000140.1 GCA_905370385.1 Stomatobaculum longum | reverse complement strand
ATTGTACCGAGGGTTGCAGAAGTCTGCAAGCCACAGATTATTTTTTTTCGGAGGAACACCGGTTATGAGCAAGGGTACAGTCAAGTGGTTTAACAACCAGAAGGGTTACGGATTCATCTCGGACGAGGGCGGCAATGATGTTTTCGTGCACTATTCCGGCCTGAAGATGGATGGTTTCAAGACTCTCGAGGAGGGCGCAAAGGTCGAGTACGAGATTGTCGACGGCGCTAAGGGACCGCAGGCTACCAACGTCTTGGTGATTGAGTAAACCGGTTCCCTCGGGAAACGACTATTCATGAGATCAAACAGAGAAGAACCGAAGATCGCAGTTGCGACTTCGGTTCTTTTTTTGTTTTAGTGTTCCGATGTCTCTTCTTTGTCGTATACACGCTGAGAAACGAAGGGGTAGCAAGAAAATCAGCCGCGAAGTTTAAGGGCGGTGAGCGTCGAGGTGAGATAGGCATCACAGAGGGCGTTGTTCTCGCGTAGGACGGAGAGCGGCAGATAAAGCGGGGTGGCATTCGGTCCGGTTTGAAAGCAGCGCGCCTCCGGATTCATACGCTTGGGAACCGCCGCAAAGTCCCCGGTGAGGGGAAGACGTGCGCTTTCTTTGGTGGCCTTCTCCCGAGCGTCGGCATCGACAAAAGCAGCTAAAGTTTTGTGGAGCAGACTGCCGTCTTCTTTCAGAATATAGTAATTGCGGTAATCCTTGAGATAGTGATAGAGGGTTCCGGAAAAGCGCGGGAGCCGAAGGCGGATGTGTGTTTCCGCTGCGGCAAGTTCCATAGTCTCGGTTTCGCGAGATAGTGAAAACGGGAGCGAAACAGCACTTTCGGCGGTGATGCAGAAGTCTTCCTTCTCCTCAAAGATACGTGTATTTTCAAAGCGACCGCGGAAAAAGGACGGAATGTGAAGCAAGGGTAAGAGCTGCGGCAGCATGCTGACATCCGCAGCATTATGTCCGAGCATGTTTTGCAGTAAGTCTTCATCTCTTGTCGTAAGCCAGGACAAATACTGTGCAATCAGTTCTCCGCCGTCGAAGGGATCCTTTCGGGTAAGCTGCAAGCGCTGCTCCAGTGCGCGTTGCGTGAGTTTTTGTGTGGCGAAAAGCGGGCGAAACGGCGCCACGCTCGCATAAAGATCCAGGCTATCCTTCCGGTCGAGCGGATAAGTCAGGTGGTACTGTGCGCTGCATGCGCTGAGAAAGGGGAGGTCAAAGCGCTGTCCGTTAAAATGTACCAGAGTGCGGAAGGGGGCGGCAAAGGCAAAAAAACTGCGTAGCAGTTCTTGTTCTTCGGAAAGCGAAGCGGCGAACCACTGCCGAAGAACAGCGGGGCCTTTTTTCGGAAAGCAGAGTGCTCCGATTAAATAAATCTGTGCGGAACTAGGGCTGAGACCGGTGGTTTCAATGTCAAAAAAGAGCAGGGAAGAGAGTTCTGTCCCGTCGGGAATTGCCTCGAGCGCGCTGAGATAGGGTTCGCGCGACAGTTTTGTTTCAAAGCAAAGCATGAAGAAGCTCCTCTCGCAATTTGATACTCCAGTATACGCCTTCCTTGTTAGATTGAAAAGGCTGTGCTAAACTAGACAACAGGGAAAGTTTCGGAAGGCAGGAGCAAACTATGATTTCCTATATAAAAGGGACGCTCACTGCGGTCGGCGAGAGCGAAGTGATTGTGGAGGCGGGATCCTTCGGTATAGAAGTAAAGACATCCCGCGCGGTCATAGATCGGCTTCCGGCCCCGGGAAAAGAGCTTATTTTGTATACGCATTTCAAATTGAGCGAAGATGCGGTTGCACTCTATGGTTTTGACAGAGAGGCGGATCTCCGCCTTTTTCGCGCGCTGATTGCCGTGAGCGGAATCGGTCCGAAGGGAGCGCTTGCCGTACTCTCGGCACTGGAGCCCGAAGCGCTGAAGCTCGCTGTTTTAAGCGGTGATGCCAAGGCAATCGCAAAGGCACCCGGTGTGGGAATACGGACCGCGGAGCGAATTATCTTGGAACTGAAAAATAAGGAAGTCGTACAAGAACTTACGACAGGCGGTGTTGCAGCGGCTCCTTCCGAGAATCGCGCGATGGCCGATGCCATGGACGCTCTGGTGCAGCTCGGCTACAGTGTGAGCGAGGCAGCGCGTGCCGTCCGTGCGATACCGGGCGCGGAAGATAAGGACAGCGAGACACTCCTTCGCGAGGCGCTCCGGCAGTTCTGAGCTTGAGAGGAAAATATGGAGCGTAGAATTATAACGACGGAGCTTGCAAGCGAAGAGCTCAGGTTTGAACAATCGCTGCGTCCGCAGCGATTACAAGAATATATCGGACAAAAGAAATTAAAATCCATGCTGCAGGTCTATATCGAAGCCGCGCGGCAGCGGGGGGAGAGTCTCGATCACGTGCTCTTTTACGGGCCGCCCGGACTCGGAAAGACAACCCTTTCCGGCATCATTGCCAATGAGATGGGTTCTAATTTAAAAATCACCTCAGGCCCGGCCATTGAAAAGCCGGGTGATATGGCGGCAATCCTGAATCATTTGCAGGAGGGTGATGTGCTCTTTGTCGACGAAATTCATCGGCTGAACCGTCAAGTTGAAGAGGTGCTTTATCCTGCAATGGAAGACTTTGCAATAGACATTGTGCTTGGAAAAGAGAGCAATGCAAAAAGTATACGGCTTTCGCTGCCGCATTTTACCTTGGTCGGTGCAACGACGCGGGCAGGGCTTCTCTCCGCACCGCTTCGCGATCGCTTCGGTGTGGTTCAGCGCCTCGAGTTTTACGAACAAGATGAGCTGCAAGAGATTGTTCTCCGCTCTGCTAAAGTTCTCGGCGTGACCATCAATGCGGCGGGTGCTTCCGAACTCGCGCGCCGTTCCCGCGGAACGCCGAGACTTGCAAATCGATTGTTACGTCGGGTGCGTGATTTTGCGGAGGTGAAATACGGCGGAGAAATTACAGAAGAGGTAGCGCGCGATGCGCTGAACCTTCTGGATGTGGATACCTGTGGTTTGGATGCGGGTGACCGCACCATACTGAATCTCATCATAGATATGTTTCACGGCGGACCGGTGGGGCTGGATACACTGGCGGCGGCGCTCGGAGAAGATGCCGGCACGCTGGAAGAGGTTTATGAGCCCTACCTTCTCATGCAGGGCTTTATCATTCGCACACCGCGCGGCAGGGTCGCGACGGAATACGCATACAAGCATTTGAATCGAAAAAAGGAAGATGAGGGGCAAGCAGATGCGTGACGAACAGAATCGACAGGGAAGTACAGAAGTCATTATCGACGGTAAGGTAATTCCGCTTTCCGGCGGCGACAGTGCCTATCTTCGCCAGGTCGCGGCTTATATCGATAACAAGATTGCGGAGCTGCGTCAGAATCGCGCCTACGCACGCCAGAACAGCGAGCGGAGAGCACAGATACTCTGGCTGAACCTTGCGGACGACTGCCTGCAGGCGCGGGCGGAGAGTGCCGAGTTGAAGGAAGAAGCTGCGGCTCATGCAGCCGAGGTTTATTCGCTGAAGCGGGAATTGGTAGAGCAGCGCCTCCGTATGGAAAGCCTTAAGAAGGATGGCAAAGCAGACACGGCGGAAACAGTGTCTGTCGAAGAGAAGCAAAAGACAGAGGCGGCTCTTGCCGAGTCGGAACGGAAAAACGCGGAACTGGAAGCGGAAATATCAAATCTGGAAGCGGAAAAGACAAGTCTCGAAGCAATCAATG
>CAJPKN010000139.1 GCA_905370385.1 Stomatobaculum longum | reverse complement strand
ACACCGTAATTGGTAATCGGTATTTCCGCGTTGCGGCTCTCTTGAAAGCGCGACAAAAGCTCCGTATCCCCAAGCATACAGGCACCGCAGTGCACCACCAGCCGTATCTCTTTTTCGCGCAAGTCCTCCGGGAACTCGTGGCCGGAGCTGAAGTAAAAGCGGAGTTTTTTCCCCGAGGCCTTTTCGAGTAGCTTCGGGAGCTTCACCGTGCCGATGTCCTTACATTGTCTCTTATGGGTACAGCCCTCCGATATCAAGACAGCGTCGCCTTCACGAAGCTGCGCGATTGCCGCCGCACCGCTTAATGCCGTTTCGAGCACGCCGCTCTGTCTGGCCAGCAACATACTGAAGGAACTGAGCGGCTGCTCCGCGGGAATGCAGGCGGCAACTTCGGCAAACGCCTGCGAGTCCGTGATGATGAGAGCCGGGGGCTCACGAAGGGCCGAGAGCAGGGCAGGCAGTCCCTCCGGCTGACAGAGAAAGGGAAAGGCTCCGCCGTCCAAAAGCTCTCGCACCGCCATCTGCTGCGGCAAAATAAGGCGACCGCGCGGCGCGGATTCATCCTGCGGACAGACAAGGACGACTGTATCACCGGGCGCAACGAGATCCATGAGCAGCGCCTTCTTTTCCGCCTTACGCGGAAGCATGCCGATGGCAGTCTTAACTTCCTCTATGCCTTCTCCGCTCACGGCGGAACAAAGATAAATATCCTTGACCTTGGCCCCGCAGCGTGTAAGAAGCCCTCTGAAGTAAGCCTCTGCCTCCCTGCGCTCGGTCTCCGTGAGCGCTTCCGCCTTGGTGATGACCGCCAAAAGCGGAATTCCCTGTGCCGCGAGCGCACGAAAGAGTCGCTCCTCCGCCGCTCCCGCCTCTTTTTTCCCCGCGAGACAGAGCACTGCCGCGTCACAGCGCTTTTGCATCTCCTCGGCGCGCCGCACACGTTCTCTGCCGAGTTCCCCTTCGTCATCGATGCCCGGGGTGTCGATTAGGGTGATAGGCCCGAGCGGCAAAATCTCCATGGTCTTTTTGACCGGGTCCGTGGTCGTTCCCGGTGTGTCCGAGACCAGTGCTGCTTTCTGCGCGGAAAGCGCGTTAAAAAGACTTGACTTACCCGCATTTCTCGCGCCGAAAATACCGATACAGGCGCGAAATTTTTCGCTTGCTCCGAATTCTTGCATGCGCTGCTTCCTCTCTGATTTCTGTCTCTCTTAATTTCTGTCTCTCTGACTCCCGGCTTTCTGAAGCCTGTCTTTCTTCGTTCTGCTTTATTCTCGTATGCTTCCGAAAAAAGGCGGATGAGCCTTCCGCCCATCCGCCTTCCTCGGGTAAATCGCTTATTTCTCATACATGAAGTCATAGAGCTTCTCGGCGGAGTCAATGACGCGCGCGCCGTAGTCCATCACATCGTCATAGTCCATCTCGATTATCTTCTTGTTCTTGATTGCGGGCACATCCTGCACCACCTGATTTTCGCTGAGCGAAGCGACCGCATTCACATCCGCAGCCGCAAAGCGATCCGAGCGCACATAGACAATCACATCCGGATTCATCGAAATCAGATTTTCGAGCGTGAGGCCGTTGCCGCCCTTCTCGAGCACATTTTCCGCGTTCAGGGTCTTTAACATACAGCTGCTCATCTTCGAGTTGAAGCCGGCAAAGGTGCCGTCCGTATAGCCCGCCATAAAGAGCACCTTCTTCGGTTCTCCCTTCTGGTTGCTGACCTTGGTGAGCAACGCGTCGATTCGCTTGTCAAGTTCGTCCGCATACGCATTCGCCTTCTCCTGCACATCAAAGATTTTGCCGATGTTGCGAACATCCTCCGGAATGTTCTCGAGCGACTGCTCGATCGAAGCGCTTGCGAGTTCGGTGTAGACCGGAATGCCGAGTTCCTGATAGGACTGCACCGTGCCGATTGCCGTGTCGGTGAACATAAGGGGACCCTTGCCGAGAATCAAATCCGGCTCGAGCGCAAGTATGCTCTCCTTCGAGACCGACTTCTTGTCGCCGAGACTCTTTAAGGAGGCAATCTCGGTCGCAATGTCGCCCTTCAGCGCATTGTCATTGTCAAAGACCGCGACAATCTTATCTTTTAATCCGAGCTTAATCAGAAGCTCGGTCATCGAGAGCTGGGTCGAGAGCACGTGTTCCGGCGCATGGGAATAGCTCATCTCGACTTCCTTGCCCTCGGCATCGTAAATCGTAAGCGCCAAGGGGTATACAGTCTTTGCAGCCGCACTGTTTTTCGCCTCGGTGCTGCTCTCTGCCGAAGCACCGCTCTCGGTACCTGCCTTGGTCTGCGTCTCCGAAGCGTTTGCGGCGCTCGTCTCGGAGCTCGCTGCCTTTTGTCCGCAAGCGGTAACCATCAATGCCGCCGCGACTGCCGCGAGCGGTAAAAGCGTGGTCTTTTTCTTCATAATCTTCTCTTTCTGCGGAATCTCCGCTAAAACTTCTGTTGCCAAACGCCGTTGTCAGAGATACTGAATCATGAGCTTTCCGTCAATGGGACTCGGGTACACCGCTGCCTCGACTTCAAAAATTCTCCGTATGGTTTCGGGTGTCATTACCTCTTCCGGCACGCCGCTCTCCACGATTTCGCCCTGCCGCATGAGATACAGATAGTCGCAGTACTGCGCGGCCAGCCCGAGGTCGTGCAGCGCCGCAAGCACCGTGATGCCGAGGTCTTTGATGATGGACAGAATTTCAAGCCGGTAGCGAATGTCCAAGTGGTTCGTCGGCTCATCCAGAATCAGGACTTTCGGGTTTTGCGTGAGTGCGCGCGCCAAGACGACGCGCTGCTTCTCGCCGCCCGAGAGCGACTGAAAGTTCCGGTCGCGGTAGTCTTTCATGCCGACCTTCGAAAGCGCCTCGAGCGCCGCCTCATAATCCCTGTCCTTTTCCCGCTCGAGCAGCGTGTGAAACGGATAGCGCCCCATCAGCGCAATGTCCATGACCGTATAGTCAAAATTAATCTGATTGAACTGCCCCATGACCGCCATGCGGCGCGCAATTTTCTTGCCCGAAAAGCGGGCAATGTCCTCGCCGTCAAGCCGCACTGTGCCGCTGTCCGTCTTCTGGGTCTTGTAAATCGCGCGAAGCAAGGTGGTCTTGCCGCTCCCGTTTGCACCGAGGAGAGCCGAGAACTTGTGCTCCGGCACATCGAGCGTCACGTTTTTCACAATGGATTTTCCGGCGATCGAGACCGAGATGTTTTCTGCTTCCAGTCTCATTTATTTGCCTCCGAATCCGTAACGTTTCCGCACCATCACATAGACAAAGAAGGGGGCACCGATTAAAGCCGTGAATATGCCGACCGGCAGCTCCGTGTTCGGCAGTAAACTCCGCGCAAGCGCATCGACCCAGAGCATGAAGAGCCCCCCGGAGAGCGCCGCGACCGGCAAGAGTCTTCGATGTGCCGTGCCGACCAGAGCCCGCGCGAGATGCGGGATGATGAGCCCCACAAAGCCTATCGTGCCGCTGGCCGAAATCAGAGCGCCCGTGAGCAGCGAGAGCACCAGAAGGTACACGAGACGGCAGCGAAAGGTATCGATGCCGATTGTGACAGCTGCCTCTTCGCCGAGTAACAGCCCGTCCAAGGTTCTCGCCTGACTCATGAAAAAGAGCGCGGCCAGCAGAACAATCACCGCAATGAGCCCGATATTCTTCCAGCCGGCGCGGGTCAGAGATCCCATGGTCCAGAACTTAATCGACATGATGCCGTCGGAATTGCCGGCGACCGCAATGATAAAATTGGAAAACGCGGTGAGCAGCGCATTTACAATCATGCCGGCGAGAATCAGCTTGACCG
>CAJPKN010000138.1 GCA_905370385.1 Stomatobaculum longum | reverse complement strand
AGCGAAATGCAATACGTCCCGACATAGTACATGGAACTTGTATAGCGGCTCACCGCCTGTATCTGTTTCTCTTCCCCATCCACCGCACAGGAAAGCGGCAAACCTTCTTGGATTGTCACGGTAAGCTGCTTGCGCTCCCCGCCGCTCCGGATTTCGCCCGTGTACTCATTCTCTCCGGCAGGCAGTAATTCAACCGGTGCCTCGTCATAGACAAATGCCATGACTTTCCCCTCGTTCAGGCGATCCGTGTCCAAAAACAGTTGCCTCGAAGGAACATAAAGCGATGCGAAGAAATTGGCAAGGTAGAGACTCAACAATGCCAAAACGACAATGACAATAGAAGTACGTAGGATTCCTTTTTCTCTCATGTGTATCTCCCGCAGCAGTTGCCTAGGTGAATTTGCAATGTTCTTGCCCTCTTTATACATAAATGATATAGCCGAGATACGCAACGAACGCAATGATGAGAAAAATCAGAACTTTATCGTGCGTGATAACTTCAATCGGGTCTCCGTCCGAATCCCCCTCAATATCCAGGCTGTACTTCATGAGGAGAATCATCAAAAAAGGCACAGACCAGATAAATAAAACACTCTCATGCTCTACCGCCCACATCGCATAAAAAACAACGGATAGCGCAATACAGACGTACATATTTTTGTCGAGAAAGCTGTACGAATAATACCGCAGCACCGGCCGCGTATCTTTCATACTTCCCTGTCTTGCGATTTCATTTCTGCGTTTTCCCAGTCCCATATAGAAAGCGCCTGTCCATATGGTGAGGTAGAGCCAACCCGAGATTGGAATTTGGCTCAAGACAGCGCCGTAAATCACGCGGATGATAAATCCGGAGGCCAAAATAATGACATCAATCAAGGGCTGGTTCTTGAGCCCGAAACTGTATGAGACATTTAGCACAAAATACATCAAAATCAAAAGCAGCCCGGATACACCTCCCGCAAGATACGATAAGGTCAAAGACAGGAACAGGCAAACGCCACCGATTACCCTGGCTTGTAAGATATGGATGCTTCCGTCGGCAATCGGACGGAAGCGTTTTGTAGGGTGTAGACGATCCTTGGGTGCATCCTGTATATCATTTAAAATATAAACCGTCGAGGATATCAGGCACAACGAAAAAAAGCCGATCAACGTTATCGCAAACTTTTCGGTAAACAAAGTCTGATTGAAGAAGATCGGTGTGAATACCAGTATATTCTTGAGATAGTGCTTAACCCGCAATAAATCAAGGTATTTTTTCATGCTTTACCGTGCCTCTTTCCGAAGGATTGCTTATGCCCATACAAAGCGAACATCAGTCTTTGACACATATAATATATGCAAACACGCTATCCGCATCTCATTTTTGCTTGAATACGAAGAACTTGCTAATCACGTAATTCGAAACAATGACCACAATCTGTGCAATCAGCTTCACCAAAAGGCTGCTCCAGTGCAGACGGTCGATGAACACAAACAACATCAATTCTTCCACACCAAGGGTCAGCAGGCGTCCACTGAAGAAACCGGCCAGCTGTGCCCAGAAGCCCTTGGCCGAATCAGTCGTAGCATCGAAGACCCAAGTCTTGTTCGTAATAAACTGGAACAACACGCAGATAACCCAGTCCACAACGTTGGCAAAGAGCGCTCCCCAACCAAAGCGCTTCGTGAAAAGAACAAAGAGCGCCAGATTCAAAAAGACTGCCAGGCCTCCGAAAAAGAGATACAGGAGTACTTCCTTGTGTTTACTGTACCAGGGCTTTAAAATTCGCAGTCCCGGCAAGCCCATCATGCGATCAAAAATGTCTTCACGTGTGTTTTCCATAATCATCTCCCAAATTCAATACCAAACAGCAAAACCTCAGGTCATCTCGCTTTGCCGGGCACGGGACAGGCAATGCGAATCAAAACGCTGTTTTCCGATACACATCAAATCTTGTCAACGCCAAAAATACGGAACTTCTCAGCGTACCGGATTTCTCAGAAGCGGAATCTTCTGCAATATCTTTGTCGTCAACAAACTACAGAGAAAATCAGGGCACAATTGTAGTGGTCAACGTTTTTTGTAACACCACTGCTTAATGGTACACTCCACTCTCTTTTCAAACTTTGAAGTCACAAGTTGTGACCTCAAACAACCTCATCATTGTAGTGGTCAAAGTTTTTTGTTATACCACTGCTTAATAGTACACTCCGCTCTCTTTTCAAACGGAGTCAGATATCCGTTATATGAGTTCGAGGCTCAGTAATTCCTTCTTTTGTACTGACATGGTCTAATCCCCTTGACAAATCAACATTCTATCCCATCATGTCATAGAGGGATGGCCAACGTCCATCCCTCTACAAACTTACTTTACCGCAAGAAACAATCGAATCTGCTCTTCCGTCACCGCAGTCAAATCCTTGCCATCAGCCCAGGCCTGATACCAGCGCACGGTCTCGCCGACCGCCCGATCCACATGCCAGATCGGCGCCCAGCCAAAACTCTTCTTCAGCTTTGCACAGTCAAGTTTCAGGAAACCGGCCTCGTGCGGCGCATTGGCTTCGGCCACGTTCTTCCAAGAAGCCGGTTCGCCCCAATGTTTCACAAAGAGGTCTGCAAGCTCGCCGGTGCTCACGCAGTCGCAGTCATCCGGTCCCACATTGTAATAGCCTGCATACTTTGCTTCCTTTGCCTGCTGCATCACAATCATGAGATAGGCGTAGAGCGGCTCCAGCACATGCTGGTAAGGACGGGTCGAATAGGGATTTCGAAGCTCCACTGCCTTGCCCTGTACCGTTGCCCGCACACAGTCCGGGATAATTCTGTCCTTCGCGAAATCACCGCCGCCGATCACGTTGCCCGCGCGCGCGGTGGAAATGCGCATTGCACCGGGCTCCGAGAAAAAGGACTTTTGGTAGGAGTGGGTCACCAGCTCCGAGCAGCTCTTCGAGTTCGAGTAGGGATCGTAACCGTCCAGCTTCTCATCCTCGGTAAAGCCGTGGTCTGCCTGCTCCGGGTTCTCATATACCTTATCGGTCGTCACGTTGAGGAAGCTCTCCACACCGCCGAGCTCCCGCACTGCCTCGAGGAGGTTCACGGTGCCCATCACATTGGTCTCATAGGTTTCACGCGGATAGCGATAGGACTCTCTGACCAGGGGCTGTGCCGCAAGGTGCAACACGCAGTCCGGCTTTGCCTCCCGCACGGCCTCCTTGAGACGGTCAAAATCTCGGATGTCCGCAATGGTGGAGTGCATCTTCTTGTCAAGCTCCAGCAGAGTAAAGAGCGAGGGCTCACGCTCCGGCGCAAGCGAATAGCCGTAGACTTCCGCGCCGAGCAGGCGGAGCATAACCGAGAGCCAGCTTCCCTTAAAACCGGTGTGGCCGGTCAAAAATACGCGCTTCCCCGCATAAAACTGCTTCATATCCTCTGTGTATTTCATCCTCATCCCCTACTCTGCTTCATTTACTCTGTTCAGTCCAAAGCTGCCTGCTCAAAAGCCTTCACTTCTTCCGGCGTTCCGAGCACGTGTACTGCCTCTGTCGGCACAACCGAGATATAGACTTCTCCGCCCTTCTGAATCAGATAGTTATACATGGGCGCAATGTATTTTTCACCCTTTTCAAGGTTGCCCTCATTCGCGTAGAACTCGTCATACAGTCTCTCATAGAGAGCGCAGCTCTTGAAGTAATAGGCGCCCAAGGTGCAGTTCTCCGAGATTCTCTTCTTTTCTCGCACCTCAACCGCTTTTCCGGTCTCGTCAAGGCGCACAAAACTCCAGTGGTCACCCTCTCCGAGGAAGCAGGGAATAAAACCGTCACCCTTTAATTCCGCCGCATTCATTGCGCCCGGCACCACATAGG
>CAJPKN010000137.1 GCA_905370385.1 Stomatobaculum longum | reverse complement strand
TGTCCACTACTGCCATATCACTCGCGGGCTTGCGATGGGTGCAGACTTCGTGATGCTGGGCCGTTACTTTGCCCGCTTTGATGAGAGTCCCACGGCTAAGCTCCGCATCAACGGCAATTATGTCAAGGAGTACTGGGGCGAGGGTTCCAACCGCGCGCGGAACTGGCAGCGCTATGACCTCGGCGGCGCGCAGAAGCTCACCTTCGAGGAAGGCGTCGACAGCTATGTGCCCTATGCGGGTACGCTTGCGGAGGGTGTGCAGACCACGCTCTATAAGGTGCGTTCCACCATGTGCAACTGCGGCGCACTCTCGATTGCCGAATTGCAGGAGAAAGCAAGACTTACCGTGGTCTCTTCGACTTCGATTGTCGAGGGCGGAAGCCACGACGTGATTCTCAGAAACAATAACCAGACCAATTGACAGGGGGATATGTGAAAAAGAAATCCCTTGCGGCGCTGGCCCTTGTACTGGCGCTGTTCCTCGGAATTCTTTGGCACCTTCACGGGACAAAAGAGAGTAAAAAGCCGCTGGAGCGCAGCGGCTTTCTCTTTGATACCGTGATTGCGGTTTCGCTCTACGACAAGCAGGACGAGGCTGTGCTCGACGAGGCCTTTCAATTGCTGGAGCAATACGAGGAGATTTTTTCACCGACCAAGTCGGAGAGTGAGCTCTACCGTATGAATCATCGCGGGAGCGGTGTCACGACTTGGAAGGCGAGTCCCGCCATGCTTGATATGGTGAAACTGGGACTGCGTTACAGCGAGCTTTCCGACGGCGCTTTCGATGTCACGGTGCTCCCGCTGAGCTCCCTCTGGAATTTTTCCGGCGGTGAGGCAAAAGTTCCCGCGGAAGCGGATATTGAAACAGCGGTTTCAAAGGTGGACTACCGTCATGTTCGGATTGACGGCGATGTCATCGACTTTGGGGACGATGTCACACAGATTGACTCCGGTTCCACGGCAAAGGGCTATATCGCGGATCGCCTGAAGGACTTTCTGGTCGAGAAGGGTGTGAAGAGGGCCATTATCAATCTCGGGGGCAATGTGCTTTGCATCGGGGAAAAAGCGAAGGGAAAGCCCTTCCATATTGCGATTCGGAAGCCTGAGGAGCACTCGAACGAGGTCGTCAAGATTTTGGATATTGACGGACTCTCCGTCGTTTCTTCCGGTGTTTACGAGCGCTTTTTCGACCTTGACGGCGTACACTATCATCATATTCTCAATCCGCGCACCGGCTATCCGTATCAGAACGGTCTGGTCTCCGTGACCATTGTGGGCCCGAGCTCCGCGGAATGTGACGCGCTTTCGACTGCGGTATTTTCGCTCGGAAGAGAAGAGGGTATGGCCCTGCTCGAAAAGACCGAGGGCTATTACGGCTATATGATTTTGGAAGACGGAAGCATACTTGCGTCCGCGGGGGCACAGCCCGGGAAAAATCCGTAACATTTGGGGAAGGAGTAAGACAGCCGATGACGATAACACAGAGACGTTCTCGTAGGAGGATTCTACTCCTTTCCTTTTTTGTGCCTGTGTTTGCCATGCTGCTTTTGTTTTTGCAGCGCGGCATTTATCCCTTCGGGGAGGAGAGCTTTCTTCGCACCGACCTCTACCACCAGTATGCGCCCTTCTTTTCGGAGTTTCAGTATAAGCTTCAGCACGGCGGCAGTTTGTTCTACAGCTGGAACATAGGACTCGGGGTCAACTTTACCGCGATTTACGCTTACTACCTCGCAAGCCCCTTGAACTGGTTTGTCCTGCTTTTTCCGAAGCGCTTTGTGATTGAGTATGTGACGCTTTTGATTGTCGTAAAGACGGCGCTCTCTTCGGTCACAATGACCTACTATCTGCTGCGGCACAGTAAGAGAGACGGACTCTTTGCGCCGATTTTCGGCATACTTTATGCCTTCTCCGCCTACATGGCAGCCTATTCCTGGAATGTCATGTGGCTTGACTGCATTGTCCTCTTCCCGCTGATTTTGCTCGGTGCGGAAGAGCTGGTGCGCGGCGAGCGTTCTCTCAAGTACATCGTCTGTCTCGGACTCAGTATACTTTCTAACTACTATATATCCATTATGATCTGCCTTTTTCTGATTTTTTATGCAATCTTTCAGGCGATTACGGCGGAACTGAGTTGGGAGGATGTACTCAAAGCAGCGGGGCGCTTTGCACTGGCCTCTCTCATTGCGGCGGGGCTTGCGGCGGTGGTTCTCATGCCGGAAATCTTTGCGCTGCGACTTACGGCTTCCGGAGAGATGAACTTCCCGAAGACCTTTGAGAGCTATTTTTCGATTTTTGATATGATGGCGCGGCAACTGCCCTTTGTGGAGTGCGAGATAGGCCTTGATCACTGGCCGAATATTTACTGTGGCATGTTTACCTTGCAACTGCTTCTTTTGTACTTCTCGAACCGAGAGGTGCCGATTAAGCAACGTGTGGGTTACGCTTTCTTTTTGCTCTTTTTCTTTGCGAGCTTCTCGGTCAATGTGCTGAACTACATCTGGCACGGTTTTCATTATCCGAATTCGCTTCCCGCGCGGCAGAGCTTTATCTTTTGCTTCCTGGTGCTTTATCTTTCGTTTCAGGCCCTTGAACGCTTTCCGCGCTTTGCGCCCCGCGAGCTCTTTTTGAGTTTTGCTGCGGTGGTTCTCTTTGTCCTTTTGGCGGAGAAACTTGTGACGGAAGAGCATTTCCGCTACTGGGTCTTTTACCTTGCTTTTCTGCTCGCGGCAATCTATGCGCTTTTGTTCCGCTCCTATGCATCCGGACGCTTTGCAAGGGAGCACTACTTCTGGATACTGCTCCTATTGGTGACTCTGGAAGCAAGCCTGAACCTCGGGTACACCAGTATACCGACGACGAGCCGCACGGAGTACACCGCGGACAATGCGGATATTCAGACCTTAAAGCGGGCGGTGCCGAAGGTGCCCTTTGTGCGCTTCAAAAAATTTGAGCGGAAGAGCAAGGATGACGGCGCATTCTTAAACTTCCACTCGGTCTCGCTCTTCAGTTCGACCGCGGATAAATCTCTGACCGATTTTCTCCGCTCGGTCGGCTGTGAGGCCTCGGTGAACGCATATTCCATCACGGGCTCCACCCCGCTGGTGGATGCGCTCCTGGATGTGCGCTATTCCTTTGTATCGGATGAGAAAACGGATCCGGAGCAGGAAGAAGTGCTGCGATCCGGCGCAACGGTGTTGCTTGAGAATCGTGATGCCATGCCGCTCGGCTTTGTCGAAGAAGGCAATTTTACGGAGAGTTGGAGCAGAACTTACGAGAATCCGGCAGATGTGCAGAACGATCTCTGCCGCCTCTTTGACTCGGATCCGGTGCTGATTCCGGTGGAGACGCAAAAGAACGGAAATCAAGAGAGCCTTACTTTGGACGAGGACGGTCTATACTTTGCGTTTGCGACCAACGCGAAGGCGAATAAAATCAAGGTCTCCTTCGAGGACCGCGATAAGACCTACGACAACTTAAAGCGGCGCTATATGATGGAGCTCGGTCACAGAACGGCCGGAGAGACCATCAACTTTACGGAGATTTCCGACGATAAGCCCGAGCCCTCGGTCGTCGTGTACCGCTTTGATTTCGACGCACTGAAAGAACTCCGGCAGGCCATGCTGAAGCACGGAATGCAGATAGACAGTTATACGGACAACACAATCAACGCAGAGGTCGAGGCGGACGGGCCGTCCCTGCTCTTTACGAGCATCCCCTATGACAAGGGCTGGAAAGTGTATGTGGACAGAAAGCCGGTCAAGACCGAGAAGGCCATGGATGCCTTTCTTGCGTTCCGCGTTCCGAGCGGAAAGCATTACATTCATTTCCGGTACTTCCCGGAGGGGCTGAAGCTCGGCGCAATGATAAGCGCCCTGTCTCTGCTTGCCCTCTGGCTGCTTTGCCGCTATGAGA
>CAJPKN010000136.1 GCA_905370385.1 Stomatobaculum longum | reverse complement strand
GCGCGAGGTAATCAGAACAGAACTTCTGAGCGACTGGGAGTCACGCTCTCATGCGCGGCGTGAGTCCGCACCGGAAGAGCTGCCGCCCGTGCTTCGCTTTTCGGAGCCGGAAGCAGAGGAGGAAGAGGAGCCGGTAGAGGTTCCGGATCCGGATCACTATGCGGACGGAGACCCGATGCTGCTTGCAGCCCTTCGACGGGCGGACGAAATATTAAAGCGCGATGATACGGTGCCTACGGCTCCGGTCGCAACGGTCACAGAGCCGCCGACAGAGTCGCCTAGGGACTCTGCGGAAACGTACGCGGAAGCGGAGCCGGTAAACGAAAATACCTTTGCGTATTACGAGGAAACGGAAGCGGATACGGAGCTTTCGCAGGAAGAACCGGAACAGTGGGAAGAAAAGCTCGCACAAATCGAGAAGAGCGAGAGCGCGGAGTGGAACACGGAGGAAGAAGTGCCGCACTCCATCGAGATTGCGGAAGCGGATGCAAGGCCCGCGCTTAGCTTCCGCCGCGAAGAAACGGTGATACCGCAGCATGAGAGGCGAGAGCCGAAGCCGCAGGCAATGAAGCCTGCGGCGGCAAAGCGCGAACACACACCGAAGCAGTACAAGACGCCGCCGCTCGAGCTGCTCGAAAAGGGCAAGGAAAAGCGGCAGGAAGGCGACTTTGAGTACCGCAGCACGGCGTTAAAACTCGAAGAGACGCTGCACAATTTCGGCGTGGACGTAAAGGTCACAAATTTCAGCTGCGGCCCGGCCGTGACGCGCTACGAACTTTTGCCCGCACAGGGCGTCAAGGTGGGCAGAATTGTGGCGCTTGCCGACGATATCAAACTGAGCCTGGCGGCCGCGGACATCCGAATCGAGGCACCCATCCCCGGCAAGTCGGCGGTCGGTATCGAGGTTCCGAACCGAGAGAACAATACGGTTTATTTAAGAGATTTATTGGAGAGCGAGCGCTTTAAGAAGGCAAACGGAAAACTGAATTTTGCGGTCGGAAAGGACATTGCGGGACAGACCGTGGTCACCGACATCGCAAAGATGCCGCATCTTCTGATTGCGGGTGCGACGGGTTCCGGTAAGTCGGTCTGTATCAACACGCTGATTATGAGCATACTCTACCGCTATCGGCCGGAGGAAGTGCAGCTCATCATGATAGACCCGAAGGTCGTTGAGCTCTCGGTCTACAACGGCATCCCGCATCTTCTGATTCCGGTCGTCACGGACCCGAAGAAGGCTGCCGGAGCGCTCAACTGGGCGGTCGCGGAGATGACGGATCGCTATCGCAAGTTTGCGGAGACCGGTGTCAGGGATCTTCGCGGCTACAATGAGAGAATACGAGCGGCCGCCGCAAGCGGCAGCGTGCCGCCCGAGGATTTGCCGAAGCCCTTGCCGCAGCTTGTCATCATCATCGATGAGCTGGCCGATCTCATGATGGTCTCGAAAAACGAGGTGGAGGAGGCTATCTGCCGCATCGCACAGCTTGCGCGTGCAGCCGGTATGCATCTCGTTATCGCAACCCAGCGCCCGAGTGTCAATGTCATTACCGGCCTCATCAAGGCGAATATCCCGTCTCGCATCGCGTTTGCGGTCTCCTCGGGCATTGACTCGCGGACCATTTTGGACGGTGTCGGTGCGGAAAAACTGCTCGGAAAAGGAGATATGCTCTTCTTCCCGCAGGGAATTCCGAAGCCGGTGCGCGTGCAGGGAGCCTTTGTCTCGGATCAGGAAGTGCAGAAGGCGGTGGAGTATATCCGTCAGGAGGACCTTCCGCTTGCTTACTCGGAAGAAGTCGAGGATAAGGTTTTGCGCTCCGGAGAGACCAAGGAGACACAGACCGTGGACAGCGGAAGAGATCCGCTCTTTTTCCAAGCGGGACGTTTTGTCATCGAGAAGAATAAGGCATCGATCGGCAATTTACAGCGTATGTTTAAAATCGGTTTTAACCGCGCGGCGCGCATCATGGATCAGCTTGCGGCGGCGGGTGTGGTCGGCGAGGAGCAGGGCACCAAGCCCCGTGAATTGCTGATGAGCATTGAAGAATTCGAAGCAATGGAGCAGTGAGAGGGAAAACGATATGAAATTATTGGAACTGGCGGCGGAAGGGCTGAAAGGCCGTTTATTGCAGGGGGAGCTCGGCACAGAAACGGAAGCTCTGGTTTATGATTCCCGAAAAATCAGCAAAGGCTGCCTCTTTGTATGCATGAAAGGAGCCAATTTCGACTCCCACGATTTACTCGCGGAACTCCCGGGTATGGGAGTAGCCGCAGTGGTCATAGACCGCGACGTCGCAGCGCTACCGGCGGGAATCACCGTGTATCGCGCAGACGATGCCCGCGCGGCCCTCGCGGCTCTCTCGGCGGCCTATTTCGGCTTTCCCGCGCGGGAGCTGATTACCGTCGGTGTGACCGGTACCAAGGGAAAGACGACGACAACCCATATGATGCGAGCGCTTCTCGAGGCGGGCGGCATTAAGACCGGACTCATCGGAACCAACGGTATCACAATCGGCGACACCCACATTGCGACCAAGAACACGACCCCGGAGTCCTATGAGATTCAGGAGAATTTCCGAAAAATGGCGGATGCCGGCTGTAAGGCGGTGGTCATGGAGGTCTCGAGCCAGGGACTCATGTTGCATCGCACCGGCGGCATCCTCTTTGACTACGGTGTCTTTACGAACATCGCGCCGGACCACATCGGCCCGAATGAGCACAAGAGCTTTGAGGAATATCTGTACTGGAAGTCTCAGCTCTTTTCACAGTGCAAGACCGGAATCATCAATGCGGACGATGTTCACGCCGTCTATATCGAAAAGGCGGCAAAGTGCGAGCGCTTGTACCGCTTCGGCGAGAAGCAGGCGGCGGAATTTACGCTTCGAAACCTTGCGCACACGGCGGATCCCGACTTTGTGGGGATGTGTTTTGACTTCGTGACGCCGGAGAAGACCGTCACGGAAGTCAGAGTCGGTATGCCGGGACAGTTCAATGCGGAGAATGCGCTTGCGGCGCTTACGGTTGCAAACTTAATCGGTGTCTCGGATGAGGTGCTGGTCACCGGGCTCCGCAACATCCGTGTGAACGGGCGCATGGAGATTGTAAAGCTGCATCCGTTCACCGTCCTTGTCGATTACGCGCACAATGCGGTCAGCATGGAGGCACTGCTCGATGCGCTCAGGGAGTATCACCCGAAGCGTCTGGTCGTGGTCTTCGGCTGCGGCGGCAACCGCGCAAAGGACCGTAGAACTTCGATGGGAGAAATCGGCGGCAAAAAGGCGGATCTTTCGATCATAACGGCGGATAATTCCCGCTATGAGAAGGTCGAGGACATCATTGCCGATATTCGCGAGAGCATTGTAAAGACCGGAGGCGCTTTCATCGAGATTCCGGACCGGAGAGAGGCCATCTTCCATGCGGTACAGAAGGCGGAACCCGGCGATATGATTGCGATTATCGGCAAGGGGCACGAGGACTATCAAGAGATTTGCGGTGTGCGCACGCACTTTCTGGATCGGGAAGTCGTAGAGGAAGCGCTCCGCGAGATGGGAGAATGAGATGCGCGCGCTGAGCATAGGAGAAATCAGAGAGGCGACCGGCGGTGAGCTGCTGTCGGGCAGCGAGGACGTAAGGATTTCATACATCAGCATTGATTCGCGGGATGTAAGGGAAGAAACCCTCTTCGTGCCGCTCGTCGGTGAGAAGGTAGATGCGCACCGCTTTTTGGAACAGGTGATAGCGGACGGAGCCAAGGCAGTATTCACCGCGAGGGATTTGACGGAGGCGCAGCATGAAGCTGCAGCGGCGGCGGGGACCGCGGTCATTCGGGTTTCCGATACGCTGATCGCCTTACAGGCGCTCTCGGCTTGGCACAGAAGCCGCCTTTCGCTTCCGCTGATCGGCGTGACCGGAAGC
>CAJPKN010000135.1 GCA_905370385.1 Stomatobaculum longum | reverse complement strand
GGAATCGGGTTCGCTTGTACCTTGCGGTTCGGAAACCGGGGATTGCGGGATGGAATCGATGACAGTTACGGAAAAGAGCCCCGAGACGAAAGTCTCGGGGCTCTTTTTACAGTTGAAGCTTTTGGCTTTAGCCTGCTGAGCACGGTTCGCTTGCAAAGCAAGTGAACCGTTGCGAAGCAAAAACCCACCCGCTATGCGGGTGGAGACAAATCGTTTAACAAAGAAATCACCTTTCCGTACAATAGAGGTGTCCAAGCCACTACTGAGAAAGGAAAGGTGATTTCATGCCAAAGGCAAATAGTGCTGCACATACCAAATGGCTGTGCAAGTACCATATCGTCTTTACGCCAAAGTATAGACGAAAAATAATCTACAATCAATACAAGAAGGATTTGGCTCAAATCCTGCATGATCTTTGCGCATACAAGGGCGTAGAGATTATAGAAGGTCATTTGATGCCAGATCATGTGCACATGCTAGTGAGCATACCGCCGAAGATAAGTGTGTCATCTTTCATGGGCTACCTGAAAGGGAAAAGCTCGCTGATGATGTTCGATCGGCATGCGAATCTAAAGTATAAGTTTGGGAACAGGCACTTTTGGGCAGAGGGATACTATGTAAGTACCGTCGGATTGAATGATACGACGGTAAGAAAGTACATCCGAGACCAGGAGAGGGCCGATATCCTCCAAGACAAGATGAGCGTGAAGGAGTACGAGGATCCGTTCGGGGCGAAGCCTGGAACGGATCAAAGGTAATTGAGCCAATAATTGCCCCTTTAGGGGCAGCCAGGTGATAAAAGCAAGGTGGCTTGAACGGAGCCCCCAGGAAGCTTTTGCTTCCTGGGAGGCATAAAGAGAAAGCCAGCGCCTTTAGACGCTGGCTAGTAACGCGGGCTTATAGCCCGCATCCCGAACCACCCGTTTTACGGGTGGGGGCGATTGTTTCTTGCTAACTGCTCTTTGCTAGAGCAGTTGTCAAACATGAGTTTTATATGGAGCGCATACGGATACCGGCGCAGAAGTGCAAAGCTCATGATGTTTCTCAAGCAAGGCATGGAGCGCTATGGCCTGGTGTCCTTCCTGCGGGGCAATCAGCGCTGTGACATCGAAGAGATTCGCTTGGATGATATGATTAGTTTTCGCGTGAAAAGTGAAAGAGGCAATCAAAGTTTAAGCAAATCGTAACGGAAACTTACTTTGCTTTCGAAGCCAAAAGAGAGACAATTCATTTGTACCTGTTTTAAATCCAACAGAGCTCCATATCGAAGCGCTACGGTATTAGAGGCTACAGCCCGGCAGTACAGACTGCGGTCCGCTTCCAAGGGATGTTTGTCGGAAGGCAAGGAGGAGCAATATAAAAGTCATTCTGATCAGGCATTGCAAAGTAAAATATGACTGGCGCAGCCTTTACAGTTCGGCAGAGTTTGACCGGGCGTGTCGAGAGTACGACAGAGCTCCGATTGAAGCCGCAAAGCCGTCAGTTATTCAAGAGGCAGTGGGCGCTGTTTACATAAGTCGCTTAGAGCGAAGCAAAAGCACTGCGCTTTGCTTCTTTGATAAAGCGAAATTAAAACAGACGGAACTATTGGATGAGGTTCCGCTAAGATCCGCTTTTGATACGGAATTACGGCTGCCCCTCTGGTTTTGGAATCTGACGGGGAGAATCCAGTGGTTTTTGAATCATCCGAGGCAAGCAGAGCCCAGGCGCCTCACAGAGCAGAGAGCGAGAAAATTGGTCGCGAAAGTATGCGTCGCGGGAGAGGACTGCATCCTCGTAACACACGGATTTTATATGCATACCTTGGTAAAAGAATTTAAAAAAGCAGGCTTCAAAACAAAGCAGCGTAGAGCGTATTACCAAAACGGGCAAGGAATCACACTGTGGCTTCCGACGCCAAGAGAGGGACAAGCATGAGCAGTGATATTTCGGAACAGAATGAAAAACTCACCGAATTTTTGAAGCTGTTTCAACATAAACTCAGATGCATTCTGGGAGCTAAGCTCATCGGCATCTATATCCACGGTTCGGTGGCACAGAATGCCTTTCGCTGGGAGCGCTCCGATGTGGATGCGCTTGCGGTGGTTTCGGAGCGGCTTACCGCGGCCGAACGCCTTCACTTTGTTGAGGAGATTCGAGCGCTCAGCGTGGAGGGACCTGCGAAGGGAATTGAAGTCTCTGTGCTAACGGAGCAAGAGCTGCGTGAGGGGGCGCATCCCTATGTCACGGAATGCCATTATTCGCCCTTTTGGGATGAATATGTCCGCGAGGCGGATTGGGAGAATTGGGATGAAGAATCGCGCAGGGATGAGGATATCACAAGTCATATCTTTAACTTAAGGCAGAAGGGCATCGTGCTCGAAGGGCCGGAGATTACGGCGCTTTTTCCCGAAATCTCCCGCGAGACTTTTATGGAGAGCATCGCCTACGATGAGCACGATGCGCCCGTGGATATGGTGGATTCCGTCATGAACCTCTGCCGCTATCATTGCTTTTTGCGAAGCGGGGCGCTTCTTTCCAAGGAAGAGGGGTTACAGCGAATACTGCCCGAACTTCCGGCCTACGAAGCGTTTCTTCGGAGGATACTGCGGGAATTTTACGCGGGTACCGTGTACTTAGACGAAGCGCTGACAGAAACGGCAGAACGCTTCAAGGAAGAGATGCTTACCAAACGAGCGAAAGAACGGATTGCACCGAACCGAAACCCATCGACAGAATAAGGAGGTAAGCCATGAAACATTTCCGGAAAAAGAGTCTTGCAATGCTGACGGCGCTGACACTTTCCGCGTCCGCGCTTGCGGCCTGTGCGCCGACGGCTGCGTTGAAGGCGGTGGAGGCGAATTACCCTGTTCCGGCGGCGGAGGAGAAGAATGCGCAGACGTTTGCGGAAAGCCAGGAGTATCAGGACTGGCTCAAGTTCTATCAAAAGAAGATTGCTCTGTCTGAACCGTATCAGACAGAACTCCGCGGCTATTATCGGGGCTTGCTGCCGAAGCTTTTGAATGAGTCGGATGATAACACCGTCTGCTCCCCGCTCAATATTTATATTGCCCTCGGAATGCTCGCAGAGGTCTCCGACGGAGAGACCAGACAGCAGATTCTGAATGCGCTTGAGGCGTCGGACATTGAAGTTCTGCGGAGTCGCATTACGGCGCTTTGGGAGAGCAACTATGTTGACACGCCGCTCATCAAGAGCTTACTCGCAGATTCGCTCTGGCTCAATAATTCCGTAAGCTACAACGAGGAGACTCTGGAGAGGCTCGCGAAAATCTACTATGCGTCTTCGTTTCGCGGAAAGCCGGGCTCGGCGGAGATGGATGAGGCGCTCCGAAAGTGGACAGATCAAAACACCGGCGGACTTTTGACGGAGTACACCAAGAACTTAAAGCTTGAGCCGGATACGGTTTTGGCGCTGGTCACGACCATCTACTATAAGGCGGCGTGGGTTGACGAATTTTATGCCGCGGGCAACACAAGGGAGACTTTCCATGGGACCAAGGGCGATGCGACGGTTGATATGATGCACCAAACCGACACGATGGGCGTCATGGAAGCGGAGAAATTTACCGCAGTGCGCTTGCCTCTTAAGGACAGCGGCGACATGTATTTTTACCTGCCGAAGGAGGGGGTTGCGGTCAACGAGCTCACGGAAGATGAGGCTGTCTTCGACGCTTTGCCGCCGACAGACACAGTTCATTGGACTTCGTACCGCGTGAATCTGACCCTGCCGAAATTCAAGGTTTCCGAGGAGACGGATCTCACGAAGACGCTTGCTACGATGGGCATTACAGACGCAATGGATGGCGGCAAGGCGAATTTTAAACCGCTCACGGAAGCGGGCAATCATTTCTGCCTGAATCGCGCAACACACGCGGCCATGGTAGAGGTGGATGAGCAGGGCGTGACCGGAGCGGCCTACA
>CAJPKN010000134.1 GCA_905370385.1 Stomatobaculum longum | reverse complement strand
CTCCTGTACTATATCTGTTGTTCTTCCGTCCGCCATGAAATCATCTGAGAACATATCTATTGCTTTCATAAATATTAGAGCAAAGGTCTGCAGAAATCTTACCCTGATCCTCAGTTCCCTGGGAAACTGTTCCTGTCACTCTGATCCCATTGGTCCGAGAAGTTCAACAATATTTCCCTTTCCCTCAAGATCTTCCATAACCTTCTTCATCAAAGCAGCACCTGTAGATTCATTATCTGCTCCAACAAATGTATCTGCAGCATTCTGATCACTGATTCTCTGGTTTAATATAACAACTTTTACACCGGCCTTCTCCGCATCCTTTACCGCTTTCACGATACCGTCTGTAGATACCGGCTCGATGATGATTCCGTCTACGCCGAGTGTTACTGCCTGTTCAATCTGGCTCACCTGTGTTGCTGCGTCATTCTTTCCATCATAGATTTTGAAGGAATCTCCTGTGTAGCCAAGCTCTTCCGCTTCTTTTTGTACAGAAGAGGATAAAGTCTTTACAAACTCATTGGTCATATGAGACATAAAGAATGCCATAGTCTTCTTTTCCTCATTTTTCGCCCCGCTAAACTGCTCCGCCTTAGCATCCTTTACAACGTCAGAAACTTCAAATTTGTCTATTCCATTAAATTATGATTTGTTATTGTTCACTAAACCAGAATTTTATCTCTCTACTGTGGATTCAGATATGTAATCGGATTCTGTGCCGACTGGTTTAACTTCAGTCCGGCTATCGACTTCCCAATGTAGAATGATTCATTCTCATCAAGCGGAAGCCCCTGTTCATATTCCTCGTCCACGAAGAATAATCTATTTTCCTCCCAAAACGTAGAAAATCCGAGGATCTAGATTTACTTCCAAATCCTCGGAAAAGCCTTATATTTCAATCATTTTTACACTATCAGTTATGTACTTTGGTCAACAGAACCACGCTCTCAACATGCTCCGTGAGCGGGAAGTTATCGATCGGCACAAGGCGCTCGCAGTGGTAGTTCCAGCGCTTTAAGAGCTGCAAGTCCCGCGCGAGGGTCTCCGGATTGCAGGAGACATAGACGATGCGCTTCGGCTTCACCTTGCAGGCGCTCTGCAAAAAGCGCTCGGTGCTGCCGCTCCGCGGCGGGTCCATAATCACGACATCGAGCTTCTCTCCGCTCTCGGCGACGCGCAGCAGAAAATCGCTCGCATCGTCCGCGAAGAAGCGTATGTTCTCGATGCCGTTCCGTTTCGCGTTCGCAATCGCGTCCCGAACGGCCGCCTTGTTAAGCTCCACACCGATCACCTGTCCCGCGCTGCGGGATGCCGCCATGCCTATGGTGCCAACACCGCAGTAGGCATCCAGTACCGTGTCGTTCGGCGTGAGCTTCGCAAACGAGAGCGCAGTCTCGTAGAGCTTCTCCGTCATCTTCGCATTCACCTGATAGAAGGAGGCCGGCGAGAGGCGGAACGTAAGCCCCAGAAGTTCATCTTCGATGTAGCCCTTGCCGTAGAGCACCTTGTCGCGCTCCCCGAGTATCATGCTGGTCTTCTGCGGGTTGATGTTCTGGATGACGGTCGTAATCTCGGGACACTGCTTTCTGAGGGCAGTGACAAAGTTCTTGCTGCCCGGAAAGATAGGCGTACCGGTCACGATCACCACCATGATTTGCCCTGTCGCCTCGGAAGTACGAACCAGAACATGGCGGAGCGTACCGATTCTAAGATCCTCGTCATAGGCCTTCAGACGGAAAGAGACCGCCAAATCGCGGATGATGTGGATGATGCGGTCCGCCGTTCGGTTCTGGATACGGCAGTGGTCAATCGGAACAACCCTGTGACTGTCCCGCTCGTACACACCGACCACAAGCTTCTTATTCTGAAAGCCGAAGCTTGCCGTCACCTTGTTCCGGTAGTGCAGCGGCTCGGGCGCCGCCACAATGGGCTCGACCTTACAGAACTTGCCGAGCAGTTTCTCTGCCTCTCTCTGCTTTTTGCGAAGCTGCTCCTCATAAGGCAGGGCGCTGTAAGAACAGCCGCCGCAGCGCTTCTCATGGGGACAGCGCGCTGTGTCGGAGACAGCGCGAAGCGGCGCAGCTGGTTTCGCTGCGCCGCTTTTTTTCAAAAGCGCCTTCTTTTCGGGATTACTGTGCCGCTCAGTGCTTTTTCTCGCGGCGGATTTTTCTTGTCTCATGAATGAGCCATTCTCTCTCTTCTTCCGGAAGCAGCGGCGCAATGGTCTTGCGAACGCGCTTCTGATACTTGTTAAAGCGGCGGATATCGTCCTTCGACATGACACTGAGATCCAGAGCGTCCGGATCGAGCGGTGCCCAGGTCAGGTTCTCGAAGCAGTTGAAGCCCTCGTGCTCCGTATCCTTCACGCAAATCAGCATGTTCTCGATGCGGATGCCGTAAGCGCCGTCAATGTAGACGCCCGGCTCGTCACTCGTCACCATGCCCGGCTGGAAGGTAACCTCTCTTCTGCGGTCCGGGTGCGGCCACGGACGAACAGAGACCGGAAGCTCGTGGACATTGTTCACGAAGCCGACGCCGTGGCCGGTGCCGTGACCGTAGTCTCTGCCGAACTTCCACATTGCCTGACGCGCATAGGTATCAAGCAGCGGAGCGGTCGCATAGTACGGGAATACCGCAAACATGAGGTTCAGCATGCCGATAACAGCAAGCGTGTAGTCGCGGCTCTGCTCCGGCGTGATATCGCCGAGCGCAAGCGTTCTCGTGACGTCCGTCGTGCCGTCCAAATAGTGTGCGCCGGAGTCCACAAGGAAAAGTCCCTCGGGCTTTACGACATCACTCTGCTCCTTAGAGGGCATGTAGTGTGCCATTGCCGCATTTGCCTGGTAAGCCGGGATGGTAGAGAAGCTCAGGGTCACATACTTCGGATCCGCTGCGCGGAACGAATTCAGCTTCTCGCCGAGATCGTACTCGGTGTAAGTATCCGCCTTGCCCTCCTTGATGGTCTTCTTGAGCCAGTAGAGGAAGCGGGTCAGATGCACACCGTCACGCACATGGCAATCGCGGAAGCCCTTGAGCTCGGTATCGTTCTTGATGATCTTCATCAGGGAGATCGGGCTCAGCTCGTCCACAATCGTGTTCTTGTCAACGACCGCATTGTAAACCGCGAAGTTCAAATCACGGAGATCGGTCAAGACGCGCTCATCCTTTAATTTGCCGACAGCCGCAATAAAGTCGTCATAGGAGCCGACCGCAATGCCCTGCTCCTCCAGATGCTTCTTTGCCTCATCGGTAAGTGCGTTCTCCTGGCAGAAGAGCTTTGCGGAGCGCGCCTTCACCATCAGATAAGACAGGAAGACCGGGTTGCAGGAGATATCTGCGCCGTGCAAGTTCGTGACCCAGGAAATCTCATCCAGTCTGCCGGTCAGGAAGACAGAAGCGTCGAGCTTCTTCATCTCCGCCTGCACGCGATCGATCTTGCTCTTTGCCTCCTCGCCCGCGTACTTGATATCGTGCACCCAGATCGGCTCATGGCTTCTCTCCGGGCGATCCTTCCAGATATCATCGACAAGGTCGATGTCGGTAATCAGCTTGCCCTTCTTCTTCGCGACAAACTCCTTCAGCTCCTTGCCCGTATTCGTTCCGAGCAGCGGCGCATAGAAGGCAAGGGTGCCGCCCTCCGGGAAATGATTCTCCAAGTATTCGACTATGGTCGGCGTACCGGGAACGCCTGCCTTCATCAGCTCAACGCCGCTGTCCTTCAGCTCGATGTTCGCCTGTACGAAGAAACGGCTGTCCGTCCAGAGGAATGCTTCTTTCTCGAGCACCACCAGGGTGCAGGAATCTCCCGTGAACCCACTGATTTTGCGAACGCTCTGATCTCTGGCACTGATTTCCTCACTGCCGTGTGCATCGGAATACGGCTGATAATACACCGTGATTCCACGCTTCTTCATCGCCTCGCGAAGCTGCTTCAG
>CAJPKN010000133.1 GCA_905370385.1 Stomatobaculum longum | reverse complement strand
GCCTTGCCCTCGGCGATGAGCTTTTCGTTCATCGCGTTGAACTCGAGCACGTCCATGTTGATGCCCGGCAGAATCTCGGCATCTCCCGCCTCTTCCACGTGAATCTTCTTCAGCATCTGGCGGACTATAACCTCGATGTGCTTATCGTTGATCTCAACACCCTGCAGACGGTAAACGCGCTGCACCTCGCGGAGCATGTAGTCCTGCACGGCACGGACGCCCTTGATCTTCAGGACATCGTGCGGGTTTAAGGAACCGCTCGTCAGCTCATCGCCGGCCTCGAGTCTCTGGCCGTCCGAAACCACGATGTGGGAGCTGTACGGAATCAGGTAGGTCTTCGAGTTGCCGTCCTCCGGATTGGTGACGATAATCTCGCGCTTCTTCTTCGTATCGCGGAACTCGACCACGCCCGGAATCTCGGTGATGATTGCGAGACCCTTCGGCTTTCTCGCCTCGAAGAGCTCCTCGACACGGGGAAGACCCTGGGTGATATCGCCGCCTGCGACACCGCCGGTGTGGAAGGTTCTCATGGTCAGCTGCGTACCCGGCTCACCGATCGACTGCGCCGCGATGATACCGACCGCCTCGCCGACCTGAACCGCCTGACCGGTCGCCATGTTGGCGCCGTAGCACTTCGCGCAAATGCCGTTCATGCACTTACAAGTGAGTATCGTTCGAATCTTGACCGTGGTTCTGCCCGTCTTTTCAAGGACGCGCATCACCGCCTCGGCGCGCTTCGGCGTGACCATGCGATTTGCCTTGACCACGACTTCGCCCGTATCCGGATCCACAATGTCCTCGGCGATGTAGCGACCGGTGATTCTGTCCTGCAGCGCCTCGATGGTCTCCTTGCCGTCCATGAAGGCCTTGATCTCCATGTTCGGGATTTCCTTGCCCTCGGAGCAGTCCACCTCGCGGACAATGAGATCCTGGGAGACGTCGACCAGACGTCTGGTCAGATAACCCGAGTCTGCCGTACGGAGAGCCGTATCCGAGAGTCCCTTTCTTGCGCCGTGCGCGGAGATAAAGTACTCCAGAACGTCCAGACCCTCACGGAAGTTACTCGTAATCGGAAGTTCGATCGCATGTCCCGTCGTATCCGCCATAAGGCCGCGCATGCCGGCGAGCTGCTTAATCTGCTTATCGGAACCGCGGGCTCCGGAGTCCGCCATCATGAAGATGTTGTTGTACTGGTCAAGGCCTTCAAGCAGATCCTTGGTGAGCTGCTTATCCGTCTCCTGCCAGGTCTTGATGACTTCCTTATAGCGCTCCTCGTCGGTCGAGAGACCGCGGCGGTAGTTCTTGCTGATTTCCTCGACCTGTGCCTGCGCTTTCGCGATGAGGTCCTTCTTGGTCTCCGGCACGGTCATATCCGAAATCGAAACGGTCATGCCCGCAATTGTCGAGTACTTGTAGCCGATGGCCTTGATATCGTCCAGCACCTCTGCCGTGCGGGAGAGGCCGTGCACGTTGATGACTTTCTCAAGAATCTGCTTGCACTGCTTCTTCTTGACCAGGAAGTCAATCTCCGGCTTCAACTCGTTCTCCGGCTTGGAGCGATCCACAAAGCCGAGGTCCTGCGGAATGATCTCATTGAAGAGGATGCGTCCCGCGGAAGTCTCCTGAATTTCCGAGCGCACTACGCCGTCCGAGCACTTCTTCGTGAAGCGAACCTTAATCTTGGTCTGGAGCGTAATCTCGTGGTTTGCGTACGCGAGCAGCGCCTCGTTCGGGCTCTTGAAGCACATACCCTCGCCCTTCGCGCCGTCGCGCTGCTGGGTCAGGTAGTAGATGCCGAGAACCATATCCTGGGAGGGAACCGCGACCGGTCCGCCGTCGGAAGGCTTTAAGAGGTTGTTCGGCGAGAGCATGAGGAAGCGGCACTCCGACTGCGCCTCGACCGAGAGCGGCAGGTGGACTGCCATCTGGTCGCCGTCGAAGTCCGCGTTGAATGCGGTACAAACGAGCGGGTGAAGCTTGATTGCCTTGCCCTCGACCAGAATCGGCTCAAAGGCCTGGATGCCGAGGCGGTGCAGGGTAGGTGCGCGGTTTAGCATGACCGGGTGCTCCTTGATGACCTCCTCGAGGACATCCCAGACCGCGGTCTCCATGCGCTCCACCATCTTCTTTGCACTCTTTACGTTGTGTGCGGTGCCGTTCTCGACCAGCTCCTTCATGACGAAGGGCTTGAAGAGCTCGATTGCCATCTCCTTCGGGAGACCGCACTGGTAAATTTTTAACTCCGGTCCGACCACGATAACCGAACGGCCCGAGTAGTCGACGCGCTTTCCGAGCAGGTTCTGACGGAAGCGTCCCTGCTTGCCCTTCAACATGTCGGAGAGGGACTTTAAGGCGCGGTTTCCGGGGCCCGTGACCGGGCGGCCTCTCCTGCCGTTATCGATCAGGGCGTCGACCGCTTCCTGCAACATGCGCTTCTCGTTGCGGACGATGATATCCGGCGCGCCGAGCGTCAAAAGGCGCGCAAGGCGGTTGTTGCGGTTGATGATGCGGCGGTAGAGGTCGTTTAAGTCGCTCGTCGCGAAACGGCCGCCGTCGAGCTGCACCATGGGGCGGATGTCCGGCGGAATGACCGGAACAACGGTGAGTATCATCCACTCCGGGCGGTTGCCCGACTTACGGAAGGACTCCACAACCTCGAGGCGCTTGATGAGCTTGGCGCGCTTCTGACCCGAAGCGTTCTCTAGTTCCTCCTGCATCTCTGCGGATTCTTTCTCGAGGTCGATGTTCTTTAAGAGCTCGAGCACAGCCTCTGCGCCCATGCCCGCGCGGAACGCGCTGTCTCCGTACTGCTCCTCCGCCTCGCGGAACTCCTTCTCCGAGAGAATCTGCTTATAGGACAGGGCGGTGTCACCGCCGTCGAGCACCACATAGGAGGCAAAGTAGAGGATCTTCTCAAGGATGCGCGGAGAGAGATCCAGAATGAGACCCATGCGGCTCGGGATGCCCTTGAAGTACCAGATGTGGGAGACCGGCGCCGCGAGGGAGATGTGGCCCATGCGCTCTCTGCGCACGGAAGCCTTGGTCACCTCGACGCCGCAGCGGTCGCAAACCACACCCTTATAACGAATTTTCTTATATTTTCCGCAGTGGCACTCCCAGTCCTTGCTCGGCCCGAAAATGCGCTCGCAGAACAGTCCATCCTTCTCCGGCTTTAAGGTTCTGTAGTTGATGGTCTCCGGCTTTTTGACCTCGCCGTGCGACCACTCCAGAATCTTCTCCGGAGACGCAAGCCCAATGCGGATGGCGTCAAACGTAATCGGCTCGTAACCTTTTGTTGTTTCAGGCATTCAGTACAGCCTCCTTCTTCCTTGAAACTGTGAAGCGCGCTTACGCTTCGCCCTGCGTGTCGTCTTCCCCTGCTTCTTCTCCGACGTTCACAAGTTCGCCGTCCTTAAACTCCTGGGTCGAATAGCCCGCTTCCGCGAAGCCATCCTCGTCACGGTACCGCCTGGAATCGCCCTCGAGAATGGAGCGCATGCTCACATTTTCCTCGTCGACATTTTCTTTCAGTTCCACCTCTTCGCCATCCTCGCGGAGCACGCGCACATCGAGGCCCAGTGCCTGAAGCTCTCTGAGCAAGACCTTGAAGGACTCCGGCACACCCGCCTGCGGAATGTTCTGGCCCTTGATGATGGCCTCGTAGGTCTTGACGCGGCCCACGACATCGTCCGACTTGAAGGTCAGAATCTCCTGCAGCGTGTAAGCTGCGCCGTATGCCTCGAGTGCCCAGACCTCCATCTCTCCGAAACGCTGTCCGCCGAACTGCGCCTTACCGCCGAGCGGCTGCTGCGTGACCATCGCATAGGGGCCGGTGGAACGCGCGTGGATCTTATCGTCAACCAGATGGTGAAGTTTCAGGTAATGCATGAAGCCTATGGTCGTCTCGCCCTCGAAGGGTTCGCCGGTGCGTCCGTCGCG
>CAJPKN010000132.1 GCA_905370385.1 Stomatobaculum longum | reverse complement strand
CGGAGCATTATCAAAAAATACAGAAAGCAACTCTGGAATCCCTTTATTGCCGCCGTAAAGCGCTATGAACTCGTAGAGCCGGGCGATAAAATCGCGGTCTGTATTTCCGGCGGCAAAGACTCCATGTTGCTTGCCAAGCTTTTCCAGGAACTGCACCGCCACAGCGACGTTCCCTTTGAGGTCATCTACCTCGTCATGGATCCGGGCTACAACGAAATTAACCGCGCAAAAATCGAGAGCAACGCAAAACTGCTCAACATCCCGATTACTGTTTTCGAGACCGACATCTTTGATGTCGCGAACAATGCCGACGAACACCCCTGCTATCTCTGTGCGCGCATGCGCCGCGGCCACCTCTACCGCAAGGCCAAAGACCTCGGCTGCAACAAAATCGCACTCGGCCACCACTTAAACGATGTGATTGAGACCACCGTTATGGCGATGTTCTACAGTTCCCAGCTGCAGGGCATGATGCCGAAGCTGCACTCGCAAAACTTTGAGGGTATGGAGCTGATACGCCCGATGTACTGCATCCGCGAGGACGATATTATCGCGTGGCGTCGCTACAACGAACTCTCCTTTATACAGTGCGCCTGCCGTTTCACCGAAAACTGCACCATCTGTGACAATGGGGGCGGCGGCAGCAAGCGCCAGGAGATTAAAATCCTGCTGCGCCACTTAAAACAGAACAATCCGGACATCGAAAAGAGTATTTTCAACGCGATTCATGCCGTCTGCACCGAAACCTTCCCGGGCTTCCGCAGATCAGACGGGGATCACAGCTTCCTCGAGGATTACGCGACAAGGCGAGGGGAATAAAATGCCCCGCCCAAATCTCCCGCGCTCAAACGAAAAATCCCCCGTTACGCAAATGTCGTAACGAGGGATTTTTTGATGTGTATCGTTTGATTTTCTTTCACTTGATTGCTTTTCCCATTGCTTCCGAAATTCCCGACTCTATCGCAAAAAAACTCGCAATACGGATATAATGAATGTATCCGAAACAATTCCCTGATTTGGGGCTTTGCTTCGAAGCAAACGAAAGGAACTCCGATCATGTGCAAGAGCAAGAAAATAACTTCAACCGAATGGAGCGCTTCCGCAACGTGCAAATCCGCGCTGTATGACGGAAACGGGCTGAATTTCCTATTGTCTATACTCGGGATTGCGTGTAAGGCCTCCGCAATGCTCGGTTTCTCCGTTTTCACCCAAAAGGTCATAGACACCATCTCCGGCGAGCGTAGCAGTACCGTTCCGTATCTGCTTCTCTGCGCTGCAGCCTGTATCGGCTGTCTGCTCACCGGCGCCGTGCTCGAATATATCTTTTGGACCGCATTTCGGAGTCGCGCGCTGACACAGTACAGGGCACATGTCTGCGCGAAGATTCTCGGCAAGGACATTGCCGCCTTCCGGCAAGAAAGTTCCGCAAACTATACCTCTGCGATTTCAAACGACTTGAATCAGATTCGTATGAATTATCTTGAGCAATTGCCTTACGCCGCCGAACTGCTTTTCAGCTTTATCGGTACCGTCATTCTGATGCTCCGCTATGATATCAAACTGGCCTTGATTGCCTTTTCGGTTTCATTATTGCCCATCCTGCTCTCTTCCTTCCGCATGAAGCAGATTGAAGAATGCGAGAGCAACATGGCCCTTGCAAACAGCCGCTTTCTCGGGGCTTTTGCGGAAGTACTGCAAGGCTTTCGTTCCATCAAGAGCGTAAAGGCGGAACGCGCCGTAGTTCAAAAACTGGAGCACGTCAATGCGGACGCCTCCGCGGCTTTCAGCAAGCGCGAACACGCGGAAATCTCGGTCGCATACATCGCCTCGCTGGTCGGTCACCTGGCACAGATTGTATTTTTCTTTGCGGCGCTCTTCCTCGCAAAAAGCGGTGAGGGGATATCCGTCGGCATGATTGTCGTATTTGTACAGCTCATGCGAAACATCTCTCAGCTTGGCATCAGCATGCCCGAGCTCATGGCCAACATCAAGGCATCTCGGAAACTCATGCAAAACCATGACCGTTTTCTTGCGTCACATCGAGCGCAGGGAAGAACCGCCTTGGTCACTTGCTGTGACAGAATCGAAGTAGAGCAAGTTTCCGTTGACTACGGAAACACGAAGAAGATACTCAGTGATATCTCGTTTTCGCTTCCTGCAAACGGATGTTACGCTATCATAGGCGAAAGCGGAAGCGGGAAGACCAGTCTCTTAAATCTACTTGCCGGATCCATGCGAGAATACACCGGGTATATCCGCTATGACGGCTCGGACATCGGAGATATTTCCAACGAAAGCCTTTTCGATTTGATTTCGGTCATTCAACAGGAGGTTTTCATCTTCGATGCAAGCATACGCGACAACATCACCATGTTCGGCTCCTGTTCGGAAGAAGAGCTTTACGACGCAATCCGTAAGGCGGGACTTGCCGCATTGACGGAGCAAAAGGGCTTGGACTATCTCTGCGGCGAAAACGGAAAACTGCTTTCCGGCGGAGAACGGCAGCGCATCGGGATTGCGAGAAGTATCCTAAAGAAAAACAAGGTACTGCTGCTCGATGAGGCCACTTCCGCACTGGATGCCCGCACCGGTTACCAAGTCATCGACACCGTCCAAAAGATGGAAGCCACGACTCGTATCGTTGTCACCCACGACATCTACCCCGAACTCATGGAGCGCTTCGACTGCGTGTTTGTCCTGAAGGACGGTCGGGTCGCGGAATCCGGCAAGTTCAGTGAGCTTCTTGCCCGGAAAGGAGTATGTTGGGCGCTGGTAAACAAGACAACAAAAGCGGATTGCCCCTTGGATCAATCCACCTGATACGGCAGCAGCATGATGTGACCTGCTCTCTTGATTGCGAGTGCGTCTACTCTCCGGTGATGCGCAGTTTCCGGCGACACAAAAAAGGGAGTTCCCTCGCGGGAACTCCCTTCCGATTTCTCATATTTCCGCCTGTGGCTTAGTCCACCTGGTACGGAAGCAGAGCAATGTGACGTGCTCTCTTGATTGCGAGCGTAAGCGCTCTCTGGTGACGCGCGCAGTTTCCGGTGATGCGGCGCGGAAGAATCTTACCTCTCTCGGAGATGTACTTCTTCAGCGTTGCAACATCCTTGTAATCTACCGGCTTTGCGCTCTCAGCACAAAACACACAAACTTTTCTTCTTCTGCGCATGCCGCCCGGACGTCTGTTTCTCTGTCCTTCCGGTCTGTCACTTCTGTTAAAAGGCATAACCTTGTCCCCCTATCTGATTAATTGAACGGCAGTCCTTCGTCTTCGACGCCGTCCGGGATATTCATGAATCCCTCGGTGCTGGCACTCTGCGGGCTCGGTCTTCTCTCCTCCGCATAGCCTGTCTGTGCGGCGCTGTTATAATTTCCGCTTCCGCCGTTGCCAGCGCCCTTGCTGTCGGCGAATTCCTGATCTTCCAATATCACTTCGGTTGTATAAACTTTCTGCCCTTCGCGGTTCGTATAGCTTCCGGTCTGAATGCGTCCGGACACCAGCACGCGCATTCCCTGACGGAAATACTTCTCCGCGAACTCTGCTGCTCGGTCAAATGCGACGCAGGGGATGAAATCCGCCGTCTGCTCGCCGTTGCCGTTCCCACGTCTGCCTCTGCGGTCCACCGCAAGGGTGTAACGCGCAATCGCCATGGACTTTTCGCCGCTCGAATAGCGAACTTCCGGATCTCTCGTCAGTCTTCCCATCAAAACGACTTTGTTCATACAATCACTCTTTCTGAATTATTCTGCCTGTGCGGGCTGCTCGACAGTTTCGTCTCTGACGATCAGATATCTCACGACCGGCTCGAAAATGCGAAGGCTTGCTTCCAGCTCGTTCGGCGTGGACGCATCCTCGGACTCGAACTTGATGAAGTAGTAGAAGCCTTCCTTCATCTTCTGGATGTCGTAAGCAAATCTCTTCTTACCCCAGTCGTCGACGTTCGTCACAG
>CAJPKN010000131.1 GCA_905370385.1 Stomatobaculum longum | reverse complement strand
CGTGGCATCCGACGCGAGCACCTCGCCGCCGTCCTCCGCAATAACGGTGAGGTGCGGGTCGATGTGCTCATAATCCTGGGTGTCGTACTTGTGATTCGAGGGCGAGACAAAGAGCGGATTAAAGTAGATGACCTCGACGCCGAGATCTTTCAAATAGGCAAACTTTTCCCGCACCCCGTTCAAGTCGCCGCCGTAAAAATAACCGACATCGAAGGGAGAGGGCTTCTCATCCCAATTTTCGATGTGCTGCACCGGCAGGCCGATGTAGATGTACTCATCCGTATCCACGTCGTTTTCCGCACCGCCGTTCCGGAAGCGATCCACAAAAATCTGGTACATAATCGCGCCCTTGGCCCACTCCGGTGTCCGAAAACCCGGAATATGCTGAAACGCGAGCTCGGGCCGCGCGAACGTGCTTGCGCCGCGCCTGTCGTAAAAGAGGCGCTCACCGCTCTCCCGGTCTTCAATCAAAAACAGCCAGGAGACTGCCTCCTCCGCCGAAAAGGTACAGGCATAGTAGCGGAAGCGTCTTCCGCCGCTGACCGGCAGGAGTTCTGTTTTCTCTTTCTTCTCCTGCAGAATCAAGCTCACACGAAGCTTGTCGTTTAAAGCGCCGCGAAAGCGCACACGTATCTTCGTTCGCCCTTCGGTCTGCCACTCCGTGACAAAACGCTCACTGGTGTCGCTGAAAAATGCGTTACTCTCCATTGCTCTCTTCCGACTTCCCTTCAAACAGGGCTTCAAATTCCTCCCTGTTAATTTTTTCTTTTTCGAGCAGTCGCGCGGCGCATGTTTCCAAGCTGTCCCGATGCAATACCATGATGTCTCTTGCCTCGCGGTAACACTCGTCTGTGATGCGTTTTACTTCGCTGTCAATGAGACTTGCCGTCGCCTCACTGTAGGGTTTGGTGTGGCCGAAGTCTCTGCCGAGAAAGACCTCGTCCTCCGCGCCGCCGCAGTGGACCGTTCCCACTTCAGCGCTCATGCCGTAGGTTTCAACCATCGCCCTTGCGAGCGCGGTCGCCTCCTTGATATCCTGAGCCGCCCCAGTGGTCGGCTCGCCGAAAACCAGTTCCTCGGCGATACGGCCGCCGAGTGCCACTTTGATCTGTCCGAGCATATGAGACCTGGTCTCGAACAGTTGCTCCCCGTTCGGAAGCGAGAGGGTGTAGCCTGCCGCGCCGATGCCGGTCGGGATGATTGAGACCGTGTGTACCGGTCCCTGCCCCGGAATCAGTTTCATGAGCAGTGCATGTCCCGCCTCATGATAGGCGGTGATGCGCTTCTCCTCCTCGGAGATCACACGGCTTCGTTTCTCCGCGCCGACCGTGACGCGCAGAAAGGCACGGCGCAAATCCGCCGCCGTGACAAACGCCCTGCGCTCGGCCGCCACGAAAATGACCGCCTCGTTCAGGAGATTCTCAAGATCCGCCCCGGTAAAGCCGGCAGTCATGCGTGCGAGCTCCGAAAAATCCACTTCCTCCGAGAACTTCTTGTTGGCTGCGTGCAGCCTTAAAATTTCCTCTCTGCCGCAGAGGTCCGGCCTACTGATTGCGAGTTTCCGGTCAAAGCGCCCCGGGCGCAAAATCGCCGGATCCAAGACGTCCGGCCGATTGGTCGCCGCCAGGACAATGACACCCTCATTCGGGGTGAAGCCGTCCATCTCGACCAAGAGCTGATTCAGGGTCTGTTCCCGCTCATCGTTTCCGCCGCCGAGACCCGCGCCGCGCCGTCTCGCAACCGCATCGATCTCGTCGATGAACACGACACAGGGCGCACTGCTCTTGGCTTCTGCAAAGAGCTCGCGCACTCTGGACGCGCCGACACCCACGAAGAGCTCCACAAAATCGGAACCCGCCACTGAGAAGAAGGGAACGCCGGCCTCTCCGGCAAGCGCCCTGCCGAGCAAGGTCTTACCGGTACCGGGCGGCCCCACGAGCAATACGCCCTTCGGTATCCTTGCGCCGAGCTCCGTGTACTTCTCCGGTGCACGGAGAAAGTCGACCAGCCGAGCGAGCTCCTCTTTCTCTTCGCTGAGACCGGCGACGGTCCCGAAGTTCTCCCCCGTCCGGTTCTCTCTTCTCGCTCTTGCCCGTCCGATTTGCACGGCGCCGCCCCCGCCCGGAAGACCGCGGCGATAGAAGGTGTAGAATACCGCGCCGGCGGTGAGAAGGAGCAAAAGCCCGTAACCCAGGAAGTCCCCGCCGACCGGCGGATTCTCCAGGCGAAAATCAATGCCTCGTTCTTCCAGTTCCGTCTGTAAGCGGTTAACATCCGAGACAAAGTAGCGCTCTCTCGAAAAGCGCTTCTCATCTCCCTTGTATACAATCCTCGCCTCGCCGGTCGGCGTCAGGCGATTCTGCCGTATGGAGATTTCCTGTACCGCGCCGCCCGCCAATACCGCCTCAAACTCGCTGTGGCTGAGTCTTGCCTCCAAAAGATCGCTGCCTAAGCCTCCGGCCAGCCAAAGCAGGGAGAGACCGAGCAGCACGAAACTGAAGAGTCGAAGGAAGCGTCCTCCCTTTAAGTTCAAGGGTGCTCCTCTTCAAACTCGACCACGCCGATATAGGGGTAGTTCCGGTATTTCTGATCGTAGTCGAGGCCGTAGCCCACCACAAAGCGGTCCGGAATCGTAAAGCAGACATAGTCCACCGTAACCTGCTTTTTTACGCGGCGCTCCGGCTTATCGAGGAGGGTGCAGAGATGAATGTCCTTCGGCCCTCTCTTCTCCAACACTTCGATGAGATACGCCAGGGTGCGCCCCGTATCGATGATGTCCTCGACAATCAGCACATGCTTATTTTCGAGCGACTCGTCGAGATCTTTCACAATGCGCACAATACCGCTCGACTCGGTGCCGCTGTAGCTCGAGACCGACATGAAGTCAAAGGAAACCGGCATGGTGAGGCGCTTTGCGAGCTCACACATGAACATCGCGCCGCCCTTCAGAATGCAGATGAGATGCAGCGGCGTGTCGCCGTAATCGCGGTTAATCTGATCGGCAACCTCCTGAATTCTTTGGTTGACCTCTTCCTCTCGAAACATAATCTTTACATGCTCTCTCATACTTTTTCTCCCTCGTATCGCAATTCCAATATGTCGGTTGTTGTCTCATCCACCCAATAGGCCGCGCTGCTCCGAAGCCCTACGGCCCAAATCAGCTCTCCTGTCTCGCTCACCAAGAGCGGCAAGCGGTCCCGCGAATCGAGCGGCATTTTTGCCTCTGTCATGAGGGCGCGGAGACTCTTGTGCCCGCCGCCCTGCATCGCAATTTTATCGCCGCTTCTTCGCGTTCTGATTTCCCAATGTTTCGGCAGCTTGTCGCTGTCAAACCACTGTACATACGGGTCTTTCGGAGGCTCTGCCCCCGCGGTACGCGGAAAGCTGCGCGCTGTAACGGCTTCCGGACCGGGCAGGCGCTTTTCTTGCGGCTCGCATTTCCCGTGTTCCTCCGCCCTTCGCAGTACCAGTGCCTCCCCGCAGCGCTCCGCGAGAAAGCCCTGCGGAAGCGCAATGCGTTTTCCGTGTTCCTTCGCGGCGAGCGCCCGAAGTGCTTCCAAATGCCGCGCGGAAATATCTTTCCGCGCACAGCCGACTGCGTCCAATAAATGCCGGAGCAAATAGCTGCTGACAATATCCGGTTCCGAAAGCAGGGCTTGCCGTGCAATCCACACGCTGCTCCCCTCTCCGCACGAGGACCTGCGCCTTTTCGCCGGCGAGCGTCTCGAAGTACTCATCCGCCTCGCGAAAATAGCGTCCGGCTCGGGCAAAGTGCCGCACGGCCTCCGAATTGATGTCCGTCCGAAAACGCGGCAATATGTCCCGCCGGAGACGGTTCCTCGCAAAGGAATCCGTCGCATTGCTCTCGTCTTCGACGAAGTTTTGCCCCCGCCGTCCGAGATAGGCCTCGACTTCCGCGCGCGAAACCTCGAGCAGCGGGCGCACCAGTCTTCCCCGGATTGCGGGGATGCCCGC
>CAJPKN010000130.1 GCA_905370385.1 Stomatobaculum longum | reverse complement strand
GCTGCATGCGGTTCATGGCTTCGCGCAGCTGTTCCTGGGAGTAGGCGTAGGAAATGCGGACAAAGCCCTCGCCGCTGTTTCCGAATGCCGTGCCCGGTACGACCGCGACCTTCTCTTCCGTGAGCAATTTCGTGCAGAACTCTTCCGAAGAGAGTCCGAACTTCGAGATATTCGGGAAAATATAAAACGCACCCTCCGGCTCAAAGCAGGGAATGTCCATCTCCTCGAGTCGCTTTAAGAGATAGCGGCGGCGCTGGTTATAGGCTTCTCGCATGCGTGCAATCTCCGCATCGCAGTCGCGGAGCGCCGCGACCGCCGCGTATTGGCTCGTGGTCGGCGCGCACATAATCGCGTACTGGTGCACCTTGATCATCTGGCGAAGTATGGGCTCCGGCCCGCAGGCATAGCCGAGACGCCAGCCCGTCATGGCATAGGCCTTTGAGAAGCCGTTGATCAGAACGGTTCTCTCTCTCATACCGGGGATCTGGATAATCGAAGCCGGTGCCTCGCCGTTATAGGTGAGCTCGGTGTAGATTTCATCCGACACCACATAGATATCGTGCTCAATAACCACCTTTGCGATTGCCGCGAGCTCTTCGCGCGTCATGATGGAGCCGGTCGGGTTATTCGGGAAGGGCAGGACCAAAAACTTGGTGCGCTCGGTGATACAGCGCTCCAAATCCTCCGGCATCAGCTTAAAGCGGTCCTTCTCCTTGAGTTCCAGAATTACCGGAACACCGTCCGCAAGCCGCACGCAGGGCTCGTAGGAGACATAACTCGGCTGCGGAATAATCACCTCATCGCCGGGGTTTAAGAGCGCGCGGCAGGCAAGGTCTATGCCCTCCGAGCCGCCGACCGTCACCGTGATCTCGCTGAGCGGATCGTAGGACACCGCAAAGCGGCGCTGAATGTAGCGCGCAATCTCCTCGCGGAGCTCGTTGAGACCCGCATTGCTCGTATAAAAGGTGCGTCCCCGCTCCAGAGAGTAAATCCCCTCCTCTCGGATGGGCCAGGGCGTATCAAAGTCCGGCTCGCCGACACCGAGCGAAATGGCGCCTTCCATGGTGCGGACAATGTCAAAAAACTTCCGTATGCCCGAGGGCTGCAGGGCTACGGTCTTCTTCGCCAACACTTCATTGATGTCTCTCATGCCATGAACAACTGCCTTTCGTCTTCTTTTTTCCGAACCATCTCCGTGCCGTGATCCTTGTACTTCTTCAGTACGAAGTGCGTCGAAGTGCCCGTCACGGACTCAATCGGCGCAAGGCGCTCCGAGACAAAGAAGGCCACTTCCCGCATGGTCTTGCCCTCGAGAAGGACCATGAAATCGAAGGCACCGCTCATCAGATAGACCGAATCCACCTCGTTGTACTGGTAAATGCGCTCCGCAATGCGGTCGTAGCCCATACCGCGCTGCGGTGTGACCTTTACCTCAATCAGGGCCTCCACGCGCTCGTTGCTCGTGTTCTCCCAGTTGATCAGGGTGTGGTACCCGCGGATGATGTTTTCCTTTTCCATGTCGGCAATCTCATTCGCGACCGCCACCTCGCTCTCCCCGAGCAACATCGCGAGCTCATGAATATCTATGCGCGCATTCTTTTCCAGAACCGCGAGGATTTTTTCACGCATCTGTCTTCCTTTCTGTCTCAAACACTTCTGCTTCCAATTCGATGCCGCGCTCCGGGCGGTTGATGTACTCGCGCTCGGTCTTATCGACCACGCACTTATCAAGCCCGGGTACAAAGCGGCCGATGCAGGCTGCCGGTATGTCTTTTGCCCGAAGCGACCTTGCAAGGCTGTCGCCGCTCTCCGTCAAAAAGAGCAGGGCCTCCGTGTCCATGCGGTAGGGATTCTTGCCGAGCGCCTCCGAAAGCGCAACGGTCTCCGGTAAAAGCGGCACATCCCGCAGGCGGATTTCCAGGCCCGACTGCCGCCGGACCGCGGCCAGATAGAGCGCTGCCAGTATGCCGCCTCTCCCGTAGGGCAGGCAAAGCGACGCCCCGCAAGCGCTTTCCGCGATGCGACGGGCTTCTTCCCGGGCCTCCCGCTCGCGCTTGCAACGCAAAATCGCGGCTTCGGGCCTCAGAACTTTCGTTCTGTTTTTCGCCCCGCATTCTTCCAAAAGGCGCTCTGTTTCTAGGTTTCCCGCAGAGAAAGCCGCGACAATTTCCGGATACGCCCGACTCAATGCAAGAAAGCGCTGAGGCCGGCTGCCGCCATACCGAGCACCATGGACAGGCAGAGAATCACCGAAACAATAATAGCCAACACACGACGACGTTTATCTTTCATCTTCCGATTCCTCGTTTCTGCGGTACTTACCGCTGAATTTTCATTTTACTATAGTCTCTCCGCCTGCCTTCCGCAAGAGAAAAGTCAGACAAAAATTTTGAGCTGCCGCCCGGTTTTCCCGTACTGGTAGTAGCGAACCCCGGCCGCATTCAACATGCGCTTGCTCGCGCGGACAGCCGCGGTATCGCCGTACTTGTCCTCGCCGTAAATCAAAGTCCGTATGCCGCACTGGATAATCGCCTTGGCGCACTCGTTGCAGGGGAAGAGCGTCACATAGAGCTTGCTCCCCTCGAGCGAGCCGCCGCGGTAATTCAGAATTGCATTTAACTCACTGTGCGTCGCATAAAAATACTTTGCCTGATAGGGGTCGTCCTGCTCGTGCTCCTTTCCCCAGGGGAATTCATCGTCCGAGCAGCCGCGCGGAAAACCGTTATAACCCATCGAGAGTATCTTGTTGTCATCGCTCACGATGCAGGCCCCGACCTGGGTGTTCGGGTCCTTCGAGCGGAGCGCCGAGAGGTAGGCAACCCCCATAAAGTACTCGTCCCAGCTGATATAGTCCTTGCGCTTCTCTGTCATTCGCTCTCCTCTCCGGCGTGCAGCCAATGATGTCCTGCCGCCTTGTTCATGCGGTTCATGATTGCAAGCCCCACGCCGCTCTCCGGAAAGGCCTCGGCGTAGATAAGCTTTACCCCCTGCGCATCCATCTCGCGGAGCGCCGCAAAGAGGTTATGGGCAATCTCCTCCGGCTTCTCTCTCTGTCCGAGCGGAAAAACCGCATCCGCGCAATACGCGCCGGCTGTCTCGCTTGCCGCGAGCACACCGACCCTTTCGCCGCGTTCCTTTGCGCTTGCCGCCCTTTTGTTGACAAGACGTATAACAGCCTCCGGTGCGCCGTCGACCAGATACATCTCGGCCTGCGGGGCGTAGTGGCGGTACTTCATGCCGGGCGCCTTGGGGTGCATGCCCGGGGCAAGCGGCTTTTTAAGCACAGGATCCAGCTGCACTTTTCCCAGCACTTCTTCCAACATTTCAACTGTGATTGCCCCCGGGCGGAGCAAGGTCGGGACGCTGCCGCTCAAATCCACAATGGTAGACTCAAGCCCCACCGCAACCGCACCGCCGTCCAGTATCATATCGATTTTTCCGCCGAGATCCTCCGCGACATGCCGCGCTTCGGTCGGACTGGGCCGCCCGGAGGTGTTCGCGGAGGGCGCCGCAATCGGCAGCCCCGCAGCCTCAATGAGTGCCCGCGCATTCACATCACCCGGCAGGCGCACGGCAACGGTATCCAGACCGCCGCTGGTCTCCCGCGGCACGCGCTCGCTCTTTTTGACAATCATGGTGAGCGGCCCCGGCCAGAAGGCCTCCGCAAGGCGATAGACCGCATCCGGGATTTCCGCCGCAAGCGGCTGTAATGCCTCCACGCGGGCAATGTGGACAATCAGCGGATTGTCGCTCGGCCGTCCCTTTGCCGCGTAAATTTTCGCCGCCGCCGCAGGGCTCAGCGCATCTCCGCCGAGCCCGTAGACCGTCTCCGTCGGGAAGGCGACCAAACCGCCGGCGCGCAGAATCCGGGCTGCTTCTTTGAGCGCGCGCTGCCGCTCTTCTTCCGTTCCCGTGAGCAGGCCGTATGCTGTCTCCATGCTTAGCGCCGTCCTTCCTGCTCTTTCAGCACGTGGCTTAAGCGCTTGTAGAGCACCACGGTCAGCAGCATATCGATGCCGCCCTTTAAGAAGTTCAGCGGAGCAACCGC
>CAJPKN010000129.1 GCA_905370385.1 Stomatobaculum longum | reverse complement strand
CCTGTCATCTACGGTGCGGTCATGGCATTTTTGATGGCCCCCACCTATCAACTCCTATCTACTTTGGTCGCAGGATGGTTGAGACCGGGGAATGCGGCGAATACGCCTGTGAGCAAGGCGGTAAATATGCCTGTGGGCAAGGCTGTGATGGCAAAATTTCGCGGCGGTTCCAGCACGAAGTTCTTCACGGAGGCAGAGCGCCTTCGCAAAGAAAAAAATGCGGAACGCATCGGTAAAATGGTGGCGACTTTTACCTGCATCATTGTGATTCTGGCTGTTTTGACCGCGTTGATTGCCATGCTGATTCCGCAGTTGATTTCGGGTGTCTCGGATCTAACCAACAGCCTACCGAAGGGGGCAAATTCCGTCAGCGGCTGGATTCAGATTCTGTTTCAAGGCAAGAATCCGGAGTTGGAAGAAATGGTGCTCGAGGGCTACGGGCAAATTTCGGATACACTGGCGCAGTGGATTTCCGCGGATTTTATGCCGAACCTCAACAAGTATCTGACTCAGATGACCAGCGGTGTGATGCGTCTCTTTGTGGTCTTAAAGAACTTTTTCATCGGTCTCATCGTAATGGCTTACGGGCTCAACATGAAGGAGGCGTTGGCCGCACAGTCCAAGCGTATTCTCTATGCGCTGTTGCCGCGTCGGGTTGCCAACGAGGTTGTTTCCGAACTGCGCTATGTGAAGTGGGTGTTCTCGAGCTTCATTGTCGGTAAAATCATTGACTCTGTGATTATAGGCATCATCTGCTACGTTTGCATGAGCTTTATGAAGATGCCTTACGCGCTTCTCATCAGTGTGTTTGTCGGTGTGACCAATGTGATTCCGTTCTTCGGACCTTTTGTCGGTGCCATCCCGAGCGCATTTATTCTGCTCATGGTGTCGCCGATTACGACCTTGCAATTCCTGATTTTCATCCTGGTCTTGCAGCAGTTTGACGGCAACATACTCGGACCGCGCATACTCGGATCGACAACCGGCATGTCGAGTTTCTGGGTGCTCTTCTCCATTTTGTTCTTCGGAGGTCTTTGGGGCATTGTCGGTATGGTCGTCGGTATTCCGACCTTTGCTGTACTCACCAGACTCAGTGAACGCGCGCTGGCACATTTTTTACGACGCAAAAGATTGCCGGTGGCGGAAGAATGCTATGACAATTTGGAGCGCATCGACGAGGAAGACGGCAGTTTTCGCTATGAGTCGAAGGGTAAAAAGCCCTGACGGTATTTGCAATTCATGAAAACTTAGGCTATAATGCGACTAAAATCACGGAAGTGAGGATGAGTATATGACTTTATTGGAAGTATGGAGAACCAAAGCATACGGAGACCAGCTCAGCAAGGAAGAGCAGGAGCAGCTCTGGACCGATTATTTTCGCGTGGAGAAGGGCATTTATGAGAAACTGCTTGCGGATGTGACGCAGGTGGAGCGCGGCACGGTAAAGGAGCTTGCGGAGAAGTACGGAACGGACATTCAGACCATGACCGGTTTCCTGGATGGCATCAGCGAGAGCCTCAAGCAGGACATTCCGACCGAGACCATGGACGAGAATACCGAGATTGTGCTTGAAATCGATCCGGAGAAGCTCTACTACAACATGGTGGAGGCGAAGGCGGATTGGCTCTACGGCCTCGAGGCTTGGAATCATATCCTGAGCGAAGAGAGAAGAAAGGAGTTGTACCGCGAACAGAAGCAGAGCGGTACGGTACGCAAGGAAGTTAAAATCGGCAGAAACGATCCCTGCCCCTGCGGCTCCGGTAAGAAGTATAAGCACTGCTGCGGCAGAAACGCATAAGTTTGGCTCCGCTCTCGGGACGAAGGAGAGCGGAGTCTTTTTGTATCGAGACCGGACTTGAGAAGGAGAGCGCAGATGGAGGCTTATCAGAGTTTTGCAAAACTCTACGATTTATTTATGGACGGCGTTCCCTATGATGTGTGGTGCGAACAGACGCAGCGTCTCCTTGGGCGCTTCGGCATTACTGAGGGCATCGTAGCGGAGCTTGGCTGCGGCACGGGGAACTGCACCGAACGCCTTGCTGCCGCAGGCTTTGACATGATAGGAATCGACAATGCGGAGGAGATGCTTGAAGAGGCCATGCAAAAGAAGCTGCTTTCCGGCAGCAACAGCCTCTACCTCTGTCAGGATATGCGGGAATTCGAGCTCTACGGGACTTGCCGCGCGATGATAAGCCGTTGCGATTCGATGAACTATCTCTGTACGGCGGAAGACTTAAGAGAAGTGTTTCGCCTGGTCAACAACTACCTGGATCCCGGCGGCATCTTCCTCTTTGATATGAATACCGTATATAAGTATGAGCACTTGCTCGCAGACAATATCTTTGCGGAGACAAGAGAAGAGGGTAGTTTTATCTGGGAAAATCACTATGACGGAGAGACGCGCGAAAATATTTATGATATGACCTTCTATCTGCGGGAGACGGAAGCACTTTTTCGCAGATCGGAGGAGACCCATGTACAGCGCGCTTATACCTTAGAGGAAGTGCGACGGGAAGCAGAGGCTGCGGGACTTATTTTTCTCGAGGCCATAGATGCGGAGACGGAAGGTCCGCTAATCGAAGAGAGCGAGCGCATGCTGATTTTATTGCGTGAACACGGAAAGGAAGCTTGAAATGAGTGATTATATTGTGAGAGCCTACGCAGAGGGCGGCATGGTGCGTGCCTTTGCGGCGACGACGGAAGAATTGACGGAAGAGGCCAGACGCATACACAACACGAGCCCCATTGTCACGGCGGCATTGGGACGTCTAATGACAGCAGGGCTCATGATGGGGGCAATGATGAAGGACAAAAAGGACCTTCTGACCATCAAAGTGGACGGGGACGGCCCCATGCGCGGTCTTTTGGTCACCGCGAACAATGCAGGTGAGGTCAAGGGATATCCGTTTGAGCCGGTGGTTATCTTACCGGCGAACGAGCTCGGCAAGCTGGATGTTGCCGGTGCGGTCGGCAAGGGAAGCCTGACGGTGATTTCGGATTTGGGCCTGAAAGAACCCTACGTGGGACAGGTGGAGCTGGTTTCCGGGGAAATTGCAGAGGATCTTGCCTACTATTACGCATCGAGTGAGCAGGTGCCCTCCGGTGTGGGACTCGGTGTGCTGATGAATCAGGACAACACCGTGCGCTGTGCGGGCGGTTTTATCGTGCAGCTCATGCCGAATTGTCCCGAGGAAGTAATCACGGCGCTCGAGAACAGATTGAAGACGGTCGGCTCGGTCACCAACTTTTTAAAGGAAGGAAAGACCCCCGAAGATATTCTCGCGTGGATTTTTGAGGGCATGGAGTGGAAACTCACGGAAAAGCTCCCCTGCCGTTTTCACTGTGACTGCTCGAGAGAGCGGGTCGAGAAGGCTCTCATCAGCCTCGGCAGTGCAGAGCTTAAGAGCATGGCCGAGGAGCAAAAACCCGCAGAACTTCACTGCCACTTCTGCGGAAAGTCTTATTCGTTTACGCCCGAAGAACTGACGGCACTCGAGAAGGGGGCACACTGACGCTCGTACAGTGCTGGGTGGCGTTTCAGCCAGCGCATATAGCCGAGCGTGTAGCGCTCTCCCTTGTCGCGGAGCATATAGAGCAGTTTTTCGAGCAGCGCCCGGGTCTCGGGATGCAGTAGCCGTCCCTCCCCTTTGGAAAGATAGTAGCCGAGGGGGACGGCATCGGTATAATCTTTACCGCTGTATACTTTAGAGGCCGCAATGCGGTCGCAGACCATCTCGAGGACAAAGCGGAGCGGCATTTTTAACCCGACCCAGCCGCGCTCGGGATCGATATCCACCCAGTATTCATAGTGGTGGCGATTGCGCCCCTTGTGATGCAGCCAGGCGAGAGAGTAGCCACGTTCTTTTCGCTCTGCGGCGTTGGGAGAGCGTATGCCCTGGTAATAACGGACACCGGTCATAAATTCGGTCGGTGAATATTTTGAGAGGTCATGGGCTAGGTCCTGCCGAACAAGACCCACTTTGAAGCAGAGATCCATGACAGTCAACTTGTGTTTGGTAATAGTCAAAAAGTGTTTGATTGTGTTTTTTGTATAAAATAGAACTCTCATAAAAAAAATAATCCCTTCAAATTGTCGAAATTATTTGACAGTAGGCGCAACATATGCTATTGTAC
>CAJPKN010000128.1 GCA_905370385.1 Stomatobaculum longum | reverse complement strand
GCGAGAGCGGCGTGCTGAGCACCGGCTGGACCTTGATAGACGGCAAGTGGTACCTTTTTGACGCGGCGGGAAATATGAAGCTCGGCTGGCAGAAGGAGAAGGATCGCTGGCATTACTTAAAGCAGGCTGCAGACCGCAAGCCCGCCGAGGCGAAAAATGACTACGGCTACACCCTGACGGGATGGCAGCAGCTTGACGGCAAGTGGTACTACTTCGGCAGTGACGGCAGCATGCAGCTCGGCTGGCAAAAGATCAAAGAGCGCTGGTACTATTTGAAGCAGGAGAGCGATCGTAAGGCCGGCGAGGCGAAAAACGCCTACGGCTTCATGCTGACCGGTTGGCAGCAGATAAACGGCAAGTGGTTCTTTTTCCACGAGGACGGCAGCATGGCGGTCTACGAGTGGGTTAAGGACAAGGGCAAGTGGTACTTTCTCCGCAGCAACGGTGAGATGGCGCGGAACCAGATGCGCTCTTATAAGGGGAAGAGCTATTACTTTAAGGCGGATGGGAGCATGGCGGTCTCAGAAGCCGTGTCCTGGAACGGGGAGCGCTATCGGGCGGATCGGGACGGTGTCTGCCTTGAGGAGAGACCCGCGCCCGGCGGTCACAATGTGAGCCGCTTACATCCGCGCCTAAAGCGCCTGCAGAAGAAGCTGATTGCGCAGTGTGCGGCGCGCGGCTTGCCGATACGCATTACACAGGAGGTTCGCACCGCGGAAGAACAGGACGCGCTCTACGCGCTCGGGCGCACGGCGGGGGGCAGCATTGTGACGAATGCGAGCGGCTCTTCTTATTCCTCGCACCACCAGTGGGGCACGGCCTTTGACTTTTGCCGGGACGACGGGAAGCCGCCCTATGAGAACGGGGATCGCTTCTTTGAAAAGGTGGGAGCCATGGGCAAGGCACTCGGACTCGAGTGGGGCGGCGACTGGAAGTCGATTGTGGACATGCCGCATTTTCAGCTCCCAGACTGGGGCAGCGGGACGGCAAAACTGAAAGAACTCTATGTCTCGCCGGATCGCTTTGAAAAGACTTGGGAAACTTGAATTTTGCTTTGAGGGAACAATGATGAATCAGAATCAGAACGGGAATCGAAACGAAGGTCTCAGAGAGAATCGCGAGGCCGCGGAGGCCTTGCAGCGCCTGAAAAAAGGCAATGCGCGCTTTGTGCGCGATGAGGCGCAGAACTTGGCACACGACGCGGCGCGAAGAGATGAGCTCGCGACCAAGGGGCAGCGTCCCTACGCCTTCATCCTGACCTGCTCGGACTCCCGTGTGGTGCCGGAGTTTATTTTCTCCGCGGGGCTCGGCGAGCTCTTTGTGACGCGCGCCGCCGGCAATGTGCTCGGAAACTCTATCCTCGCCTCGGCGCAGTATGCGGCACAGGATCTCGGCGTGCGCCTTTTTCTTGTGCTGGGACACAGTGACTGCGGCGGCGTGAAGGCAACGCTATCCGGCGAAGCGCTCTCGGGTGCACTCGCACACATGGGACAGAGAATCCGCGCCGGCATCGGCACGGAGACCGTAGCCCTGCGCGCGGCGGAGCGCAATGCGAAAGCGGAGGCAGCGGATCTTGCGGCCTGCTTACACGAGTACTGTCCCGAATTGCCGCTCACGGTTATATCCGGGGTCTATGACATAAGAACGGGCGCTGTGCGTTTCTCGGAGGAGTGATAATCTCAATCAATGAAACAACAAAAAAGAAAGATCGGCGACAAAGGGGGGAGTCGTCGATCTTTTTTTGATGGCGATCTTCGGATCGCCACCGTGTGTTTGACTTGCTTTAGATATTGCGCTTCTTCTCAAGCAGGATGGCCGAGAGAATAAAGTAGATGACAGAAAGCAGAATACTCATAAGCACCATGCCTATGGTCTGCGGCGAGATATAGTTGATGCCGAAGCGGAGCATCGGTTTGGGCGAGAAGGGAATGTGAAGGAGCAATGCACCGCTGAAATAGTTGAGCGCAATGTAGAGAATCACGGTAATCACACCGCCGAAGCGCTTGCCGGGCAGGAAGGTCGACTGCAGGACAATGGCGAGCAGTGCGATGCTCTCAAACTGCAAGAGTCCCGCGAGGAAAAAGAGTGTGAGCTGTATCATGGTCGAGTGGGTTTCCGGAGAGAGCATCAATTCCACAAAGCGCTGCATACCCTCCCGAACCTCATACGAGTCGAGTCCCACAAAGGCATTGGTGAGCAGGAGTACGTCCACAACACAGATGACGGAGGCGAGGAAGGCCCAGAAGAAAATCTCGATAAAGTTCATGGCGTACTTGGTGCCGAGAATCTCAAAGCTGTTGTGGGGCGTCAGATAGAGCATGTAGGCTTCCTTGCTGTTCAGCTCCTTTTGAAAGGTCGAGAGGTTTTGCAGGATGCTCACAATGGGCGCCAGAAACAGTCCCAGCGACAAAATGGTGACACTCAGCGTGAAGAGAATAGAATCACTCCGATAGAGGCTGCCGGAGAAGAGACTGACCAAATAGACCACTTCTCCGACGCCGATGAGGGTTAGTAATAAGAGTTTGACGAAGATGCTTTTCTTCCACTCGTATTTCATGAGTTTCAGCATATGGAATTCCTTTCCTGCCTCTTTGGGCAACCAATGAAAGCGTTAGGCAAGCAGCTGACGGTACTTCTCGGCGAGCGAGAGTCCCTCTTTGATGCGAAGGTCCTCGACATCGAGCGAGGCCACCATGTCGCCGTCTTTTACAAAAATAGCCTTCGAGATAAAGCGCTCCATCTCTTCGACCAGGTGGCTCGAAAGCAGGAGGGTGGAGTCCTTGCTCGCGTGGGAGATGATGAGCTCCATGACCTGATCTCGCGCGATTAAGTCAATGCCGTTCAAGGGCTCGTCGAGCAAAATGACATCGGCACTGCGCGCCATGGTGACCGCCACTTTAAGCTTGGCCATCATACCCGAGGAGAGCTGCTTTGCGCGGAGCTCGGGGCGTAGCTCGAACTTATCGATGATCTCGCGGAAGGTCTCCATCGAGAAATCCTGAAAGAAGTCCTGATAGTATTCTCCCACGTCCCGTATCTTCATATAGGAGTAGAAGTAGGGCTCGGTGGACATGTAGGCAATGTGCTCGCGGCTCCGATAATTGACCTCTTGGCCGTCCAGCAAAATCTGTCCCCGGTCCGGGAGTATCAGATTTGCAATGAGTTTCATCAGTGTGGTTTTACCGCTGCCGTTTGCGCCGAGCAGACCGTAGATTTCACCGGGTTCAAGCGTGCAGGAAAAATCCCGCAATGCCAACTTGCTGCCAAAGCTCTTGCTCACTTGTTTAACTTCCAGCATGAAATGACCTCCTTAGAGTCAAATGAGAGCCCGCATCTCGTCTTCGGTATAGCCGAGTTCGGACATATCTTTTTTGAAGCGGGCGATGAAGTCTGCGGCGAGTTCCTTCCGCAGGCTCACATTGACCGCGGTATCTTCGGTCACAAAGGTACCGAGACCGCGCTTCGTGAAAGCGACGCCTTCGGCCTCGAGTGTCTGATAGACGCGCGCAGCCGTGTTCGGGTTAATGTGGTACTCCAGGGCGAGGTCTCGCCCTGATTTCAATTTTTCACCGTTTTTCTTTTTCCCGGTGACAATCTCCTTCTTGATTTGCAAAACGACTTGCAAATATATGGGTTGCGACTCGTTAAATTGCATCGAAGCTCCTCTCTGCAAGTACTGCACTTGCGAACTAATGAGATAGTACACTAGAAAATAATGATTGTCAAGCGCGAGAAAAGAAAAATTGCGAACTTCGCTTGACAGCTTTTCCGGGCGATGCTATGATACAAAAACCTTCTACACAAGTAGGTAAATAGGAAATAGCTTTTCAGATAAGAGCAGAGAGGAGGGAGCATGGATATTTCGTTTATGGAGCGCTTTTTGCCGCTCTACTTAGAGGCGGCAAAACTCACGCTCACCATCGCGAGCATAGGCATTTTGATTTCGCTTGTGATAGGCCTCGTTGCGAGCCTGGTGCTCTACTACCGAATGCCGCTGCTCTCACAGTTGGTCACGGTCTACGTGGAACTCTCACGCAACACGCCCCTGCTCGTACAACTTTTCTTCCTTTATTTCGGCCTGCCGAAGATTGGAATACGTTTAAGCCCGGAGCTCTGCGGCGTGATCGGCTTAAGTTTCCTCGGCGGTGCCTACATGACCGAGAGCTTTCGCTCGGGACTCGGCA
>CAJPKN010000127.1 GCA_905370385.1 Stomatobaculum longum | reverse complement strand
TTTGTCAAACAACGGAACCTCTGTTCCCCTCCTTGTGTTTCCCTATGTGCTGTGCTAGAATTTATCGCTATATATGGTATAATCGCTGTGTATGCGTCCGCGTGGCGTCTGCACAGCATCGTTTTTACGACTTTGAGGAAAGTAAAGCATGGATAGAAAACAATACAGACTGGGCATCGACATCGGTTCCACGACCGTCAAGATTGCCATCTTAGACGAGAAGAACGAAGTGCTCTTCTCGGATTACCAACGTCACTTCGCAAACATTCAGGAGACCCTTGCGCGCCTTCTGATTGCGGCAAAGGAAAAACTCGGTGAGCTCGACCTGATTCCCATGATCACGGGTTCCGGCGGTCTCACCCTCGCAACCCACCTGCATGTGAGCTTCGTGCAGGAAGTGGTCGCGGTCGCAACAGCCTTAAAGGCCATCGCACCGAAGACCGATGTCGCGATTGAGCTCGGCGGCGAGGACGCAAAGATCATCTACTTCACCGGCGGCATTGACCAGCGCATGAACGGTATCTGCGCCGGCGGAACGGGCTCCTTCATCGACCAGATGGCTTCCCTGCTCCAAACGGATGCCTCCGGCCTCAACGACTACGCGAAGAGCTACAAGGCGATTTATCCGATTGCGGCGCGCTGCGGCGTGTTCGCGAAGTCGGACATACAGCCTCTCATCAACGAGGGTGCGACCCGTGAGGACCTCGCGGCTTCGATCTTCCAAGCGGTCGTGAACCAGACCATCTCCGGCCTTGCCTGCGGTAAGCCGATTCGCGGTCACGTCGCCTTTCTCGGCGGCCCGCTCCACTTCCTGCCGGAGTTAAAGAACGCCTTCGTCCGAACCCTGAGACTCACGGATGAGTACATCATCGATCCCGAGAACTCCCACCTCTTTGCTGCCATCGGTTCCGCGATGAGCGCCGAACAGGAAGCGGGTGTGGACATCAATGACTTGATTGAGCGCCTCCAAAAGGGTGTCTCCATGGACCACGAGGTGCAGCGACTGGAGCCCCTCTTCCGAAACGATACGGAATACCGCGAATTTGAAGCGCGCCACACCGGCCACTCGGTCAAGTCCGGCGACTTTGAGAGCTACGAGGGCAAGATTTTCCTCGGCATCGATGCGGGCTCCACAACCACCAAAATTGCTCTGATCGGCGAGGACGGACAGCTGCTCTACAAGTTCTATTCGAGCAACGAGGGTTCGCCGCTCACCACCGCAATCCGCGCAATCGAAGAGATTCAGAAGCGCATGCATCCGAATGCGGAGATTGTCTACTCCTGCTCGACCGGCTACGGCGAGGCGCTCTTAAAGGCTGCCTTTCAGCTTGACGAGGGCGAGGTTGAGACCATTTCGCACTACTATGCCGCTGCCTTTTTTGAGCCCGACGTGGACTGTATTCTTGACATAGGCGGTCAAGATATGAAGTGCATCCGCATCAAGGATCACACCGTTGACTCCGTGCAGTTGAACGAGGCCTGCTCTGCGGGCTGCGGCTCCTTCATCGAGACCTTCGCAAAGTCGCTCGGCTACTCCGTGCAGGACTTTGCAAAAGAGGCACTCTTTGCAAAGAATCCCGTGGACCTCGGCACCCGCTGTACGGTCTTCATGAACTCGAACGTCAAACAGGCACAGAAGGAAGGCGCAACCGTCGCCGATATCTCGGCCGGTCTCGCTTACTCGGTCATCAAGAATGCCCTGTTTAAGGTCATCAAAATTGCCGACGCGTCGAGCCTCGGCAAGCACATTGTGGTGCAGGGCGGTACCTTCTATAACGATGCCGTGCTCCGCGCCTTTGAGCGCACGGCGGAGTGTCAGTGCGTGCGTCCCGACATCGCAGGCATCATGGGTGCCTTCGGCGCAGCATTAATCGCGCGGGAGCGCTGGGAGAACCAGACCACAACCATGCTGCCGCTCGACAAGATCATTGCGCTGCAGTATAAGACCGCCATGACGCGCTGTCAGGGTTGTAACAACAAGTGCGTGCTCACCGTGAACCAGTTCGGCGGCGGCCGCCGCTTCATCTCGGGCAACCGCTGCGAGCGCGGCCTCGGTCTGGATCGCAAGAAGAAGGAAGTTCCGAATCTCTTTGATTACAAGATGCACCGTCTCTTTGACATTGAGACCCTCTCGGAGGATGAGGCGTCCCGCGGCATCATCGGCATCCCCCGCGTTCTGAATCTCTACGAGAACTACCCGTTCTGGGCGGTCTTTTTCCGTGAACTCGGCTTCCGTGTGGTACTCTCTCCGGTTTCGACCCGGAAGATTTACGAACTCGGCATTGAGTCCATCCCCTCGGAGTCGGAGTGCTACCCCGCAAAGATTACCCACGGCCATGTGAGTTGGCTCATCAGGAACGGCGTGAAGACCATCTTCTACCCCTGCATTCCCTACGAGCGGGATGAGGAAAACGGGGCGGGCAATCACTATAACTGCCCGATTGTCACGAGCTACGCCGAGAACATTAAAAACAACGTGGAAGAAATCGAGACCGAGCACATCCGCTTCCTGAGCCCCTTCATGGCGTTCACGAACGAAAAGATTCTGAGCACCCAGCTCGAGAAGATTATGCAGCAGGAGTTCGGAATTTCCGCGGCAGAGACCCGCGCCGCGGCACATGCGGGCTGGGCGGAACTTCTGCAAGTTAAGAAGGATGTCGAGGCCGAGGGTGAGCGCGCCGTTCAGTGGTGCAAAGAGAATAAAAAGCACGGCATTGTCCTTGCGGGCCGCCCCTATCACATCGATCCCGAAATTCACCACGGCATTCCGGACATGATTGCGGGCTTCGGGCTTGCGGTTTTATCCGAGGACAGCATCTCCCACCTCGGCAAGGTGGAGCGTCCGGTCGTGGTCTCCGACCAGTGGATGTACCACTCCCGCCTCTATGCGGCGGCGAGCTATGTAAAGAACAGCGAAGTCTTGGATCTGGTCCAGCTGAACTCCTTCGGCTGCGGCCTCGATGCGGTCACGACCGACCAGGTCTCCGATATTCTGACCGGTTCCGACAAAATCTATACCGTGCTGAAAATCGACGAGGTCAATAACCTCGGTGCGGCACGCATCCGCATCCGCTCTCTGATCGCGGCGCTCCGCGTCCGCGACCGGAAGCACTACCAGAGAACCGTAAAGTCCGCGGCCTACGACCGCGTCCTCTTCACAAAGCAGATGAAGAAGGACAACTATACGATACTCTGCCCGCAGATGTCGCCGATTCACTTCGACCTGCTCGCACCGGCCATCTCGGCCTTCGGGTACAACGTGGTGCTCCTCGACAACGATGACCGCCGCGCGGTCGATATGGGCTTAAAGTACGTAAACAACGACGCCTGCTTCCCCTCGCTCTGCACGATAGGTCAGGTCATGGATGCCCTGCTTTCCGGCGAATACGACTTAAACCACACCGCCATCTTCATGAGCCAGACCGGCGGCGGCTGCCGCGCTTCGAACTATATCGGCTTTATCCGCCGCGCGCTCGAGAAAGCGGGCATGGGTCACATCCCGGTCATCTCGGTCAATGTGGGGAACATGGAGCAGAACCCGGGCTTTAAGGTCACGATCCCCATGGCCATCAAGGCAATCCAGGCGACCGTCTACGGCGATGTCATGATGCGCTGCCTCTATGCGACCCGTCCCTACGAAAAGGTACCGGGCAGCGCGGAGCAGCTCCACAAGAAGTGGCGTGCCATCTGCACCAAGGCAGTCTCCAAGCGGAACCCGGCCATGAACGAGTACCGCCGCATTGTCCGCGCCATCGTGAAAGACTTTGACGAACTGCCCCGCCGTCCGGTCAAAAAACCGCGCGTCGGCGTGGTCGGCGAGATTCTGGTCAAGTTCTCGCCGCTCGCAAACAATCACATTGTGGATCTTCTGGAGCGCGAGGGCGCCGAGGCCGTCATGCCGGATCTTCTCGACTTCATGTACTACTCTTTCTATAACTTAAACTTCAAGGCCGAGCACCTCGGCTTCTCGAAGAAGGGTGCCTTCCTCTGCAACGTGGGCATTAAGCTCATGGACTGGTTCCGCGCGGACGCGAAGGCGGCGCTCCGGCGCAGCAAGCACTTCACCGAGCCGGGCGACATCCGCCACATGGCAGAGATGAGCTCCAAGTTTGTCTCGCTCGGCAACATGACGGGTGAAGGCTGGTTCCTGACCGGTGAGATGTTAGAGCTCATAGAGAGCGGTGTGAAGAACATTGTCTGCACCCAGCCCTTCGGCTGCCTCCCGAA
>CAJPKN010000126.1 GCA_905370385.1 Stomatobaculum longum | reverse complement strand
GAAAGGACGGACCATGCCACCACTGAAAATCATGAAGACCGTATCCGCCGTAAGTTTCATCGCACTGGCAGCCGCACTCGCGCTGTACTATCTGACCGACATCCACATCTTTAAGGTGCTTGCAATCAGCTTTGGGACTGTGTTTTACCACTTCTATGTCCGCCTCATTGTCGGCATTTACATCGACAAGGTCAAGCAGAACCGCGCGGACATCACGCGCCCCTGGTATCGGATACGTCCCTGGGAGACACGATTTTACAAGCGCATCGGTGTTAAAAACTGGAAGGACAAAATGCCGACCTCCTTTCCGGAGTACTATGATTTGAGGAAGCACAGCCCGGAAGAACTCGCGCAGGTAACCTGCCAGTCGGAAATCATTCATGAGATTAATGTGCTGATCAGTGCGGGTGCGCTGCTCGGTGCTATCCCCTTCGGCATGTTTCCGGCCTTCTTCCTGAGTTCCCTCGCGGCAGGCTGTTTTGACATGATTTTTGTCGTGATGCAGCGCTTTAACCGGAGCCGCTTATTGCCTTTGATTGAAAGACAGCGCGCCGCGGAAGCGCGAAACAAGCCGTGAGAGTTTGTGTGCGATACGATAAGAAAAAGGAGCTGCCTAGCGCAGCTCTTTTTCGTTTGCGATGTAAACGACAAATCCGTTCTTATCACAATCGTCCTGTATTTCCGCCGTAAGTTTTGCGTCGGGACGATATTCAATGAGATAGACTTTAAGTCCCGCCTCTTTGGCACGGGTCAGGTAGTTAAGGTAATAGCTGCGGGTCTCGGCATCCTGCGCGGCATAGCGGTTTTTTGAAAAGTCGATTTTCGTAAAGACACTCTCCTGGTTTACGCCGTCAAAGAGCGTCTGAGCGGTGCCGTTTTCCATGCAGGCGCTCACAAAGACATCGCCGCCGTTTACGATGCAGGGCTTTTGATAGCGGCTTAGGCCGCGGAGCATGGCTGAGAGCCCGTTAAAGATATCTTCGCGCGGGTAGAGCGCGTAGACATCGCAGTTGTCGAGGAAGAAGCCGTCCAGCCCGAGGGCAGCGTACGCGCCGCCGAGTTCATCGACCACAAATGACTGCCAAGCGAGGGAAGAGACATCCACCCAGTGCTCCTCGGGCCAGTTTTCGTAGGGCACAAGGGTGAGATTCGCAAAGCGTTCGTAATAAGAGCGGAAGTTCTCCAGAGAACCTAAGTTTAAGTAGCCATAGACGCTTTTTCCTTCGGCCTGCAGGGCTTTGATTTGTTCCGTGGAAAAGAGGCTCGGCTCAATCACGACCGTGCGGTAGGGGCGAAGGCGTTTTAGGTCCGCGGTCTCGAGCCCGATGAATACGCCGTAGGGGTACGAATTTGCGGCGGCTTCGGGGCGGAATAAGCGCAGGCAAATCAGACAGAGCACAAGGAGCGAAAGCGGAAGCAGAAAAAAGCGAAGCGGTTTTCGCATGGCGTGACCTCCGTTCAAAAGGGGAAAGACTGTGTTGCGAGATTTATGATACCACGAATCGGGCAACGGGATAGGGAAGCTTGCGAATGCTTCTCCGGAAGCGCTGCGACGGAGAAAAGGCAGGGAATCAACGAAAAAATAAAAAGCAGCATCCGCAGGTGCGGATGCTGCTTTTTTATGCCGACGCGGCTTTGTTTTATTCGTCATCCTCGCTGTCCGTGTCATCGTCGGAGGAGACATAGACCACGGACTCATGTGCCTCCGGCCCGATCGGGTAGGAAACGGTGAGAAGCTGCTGGTGCTTTAAGAGACCGATCAGGGTCGGAATCGCACCGATCAGGGTTGCGAGGTAGTAGAGACCCAGATTGCGGTAGTAGACCGGAAGCAGTTCGTTTGCCTTGACCACTTCATTGACGACCGGGAATGCGTCGAAGACATTCGCCTCGTAGGCGCGCGCAATCGTGATGGCCCAGTCGAGCTGGTTACCGAAGTAGACCATGACAGCCATGACGAGAAGACTGCAGACAAGACCGACAAAGTCAAACTTGCCGGAGAGCAACTCATACCCTTTTGCGACGCAGACGCCCATGACCAAGCCTGCCCAGACCGAGACATAGCCGAGCTGCCCGATGATTACCATTGCAAGGACGCCGACCAAGCTTCCGAGCAGAGCGCCCACAATACCCGCAATCGGGTTGCCGCGCTTTGCAGCCTTCTCGTCGAAGGAGGACTGGGCACGATTGCGTTCCGTGTTGTACTCATCCTGGGTCAGGAAGCGGAGAGTACCGCCCACGTAGTAGCAGCTGCTCTCGTCCGGGCGGCCGCTCAACTCGCTGCAGTCGCGAAGACTGTTTGCCCTGAGGAATTCGGTGAGCACAGCGGCAGCGGCAGCGCTCCGCTCAAGCTTTCCGTTGTCGGTCATAGCGTTCGGGATGGCATAAGTCGCGCGGTAGCCCTGAACAGACGGGTTGGAGAGAACTTTCTTGTTCTCCTTGTGTGCCTGCTTTAAGATTTCCTTCTCCGGCATTTGGCCTGTGCCGTTCGAAACCGAGACGACAATTTGGCGCAGATTGTTCTGCATGATGAATGCGATGTGGTAACCGTTGTAGAAGCCTGCGACGATGCCGCTCTCGCGGTCGTAGTTGAGGCCAAGCTCTGTGGCGAGCTTCTGATTGACACTGATGACAGACATGGGAGCTCCTCTCCGATCGTTTATTCTAAAAACCTTCCGAAACAGTATAGGGGGTATTTCGAAAGAAAACAAGTCTGAGTCTTTCGGCGACAAAAAGTAATATATACTTGACACAAAGGAGATGTAGTGATATCCTGACGATGTAAAACATAGACGACATTGTGTCGCTTATATTTTGAGAGGAGGATATAACATGAGTTCTTATTATGCAGGTATGATTTGTGGTATGCTTTCGGCAGGTGTGCTGCTCTATTTTCTGAAGCGCAAGCGGGATAAGAAAGGGACCGTGGTCTACGATGAGCGCCAGCTGATTGCGCGCGGCCGCGGCTTTCAATATGCCTATATGATCCTCATTGCGCTGCTCATGCTCTATGCGGGCTTTGAGGAGCAGACGGAGCGCTTTGTGTCGCCGGGCGTCATCCCAATTGCGATTTTGCTGTTATCGGGTTTGATACTCTTTGGCTATTGTCTCTTTCACGATGCCTATTGGAGCTTTCGCGGGGAGAAAAAGGAAAAACGCGTGCTGATTCTCTGGTTTGTCATGGCCCTACTTTCGTTTGCGCAGAGCCTCAGTCGAATACTGGGCGGCGGTTTCAGAATTAACGGACGTTATTCGGCGCCTGCCCTGCTCCCGCTGTTGCTCGGCATCTTTTTTGCGGGTATGCTCTTATTGCAGTGCATCAAGTATGTGATGAACCGCCGAGAGGAGGAGCAATGAAGAATCTGCGCCTGAAAGCCGCGCGCGCGGCAAAGGACTTATCGCAGCAGCAGCTCGCGGATCTGGTCGGCGTGAGCCGTCAGACCGTCAATGCGATTGAGAAGGGGGATTATAATCCGACCATACGGCTTTGTCTCGCGATTTGTCACGTGCTGGATAAGACCCTCGACGAACTGTTTTGGGAGGAATAAAGTAATTTGATGGGAAAAGGAAAGAAAGAAGAAAACATATTTCCGAAGGAGGGTGGGGTTAAGCTTGTGGGCGGAGCTCGGTTCCTACCCGGAGATGTAAAGCACAGCCGTTTGGAAACACAGCCCGTGCTAAGCTGCTGCCTTATATTTTTGCTCTTACTTTCGGTGCACAGCGCAGAAGCGCTCCTGATACGCACGGACGAGACCGTATTCGGCGAGAATTTTATCAATAAGCTCTTCGGTATTTTGGTCTTGTCTCTCGCACTGCGACATTTGCATTGGTCGTGGGAAAAAATCGGCTTTGCAAAGCGCGGTGTCATGAGAAATATGGGGCGCGGTTTTTTGCTGGCCGGCCTTTCCTTCCTGCTTGCCTACGGCGCGGAATTCCTGATTTTGCGGGGGCAGAATCCCAGGTTTGATATCTTTATCACAGCGTTCTCGCTGACAGGTGAGACCGCGATACAGCGGGGAGCAGCGTTGATTGCGCTCTGTGTGTTCTTTAATCTCATCAATGTGATCATGGAAGAGGGCTGCTTTCGAGGCTTGTTTTTAAACCTTGTCGAAGAAAGGCACTCCGCGCGCTTTGCGCTTTTGTTTCAGGCACTGCTCTTTGGACTCTGGCATCTGGTGACGCCGCTTCGGAACCTGCTGGACGGGGATATGGATGTCATGAGCTTTGTAGCGCTGAGCATAGGCTACATCATCCTCGCGGG
>CAJPKN010000125.1 GCA_905370385.1 Stomatobaculum longum | reverse complement strand
TTCTTGTTCCTATCAGACCGATAACTTAAATTTCTGTAAAGAGATTCCGACGTTGAAAGCAAAAACGACTGAAATTTGTAAGATTTACTCCTCTTCTTGCCACTCAACTTTTACGGTTTTGATCATTCTGTCCTCCGCTTTCAGGATTTGGAACAGAAAACCGTGGGCGCGTATGCTTGCCCTCTCGTTGTCCTCCGGGAAATGGTTGAGCTTTGCGATCAAAAAGCCGTTCAGGGTATCGAAATTTTCCCTCTCCTCTTCGGTAAACGGTATTCCGCTCGCCTCTTCCGCATCCGTCAGACGGGTGAAGCCGTGCATAATCCAAGTTCCGTCCGGGAGCGCTCGAATTTCATCCTCATCGCGGTCATACTCATCCGTGATGTTACCGACAATTTCTTCGAGGATATCCTCCATACTGACCAGCCCGTCGGTCTGCCCGTATTCGTCTACCACAATGACCATCTGGAGTTTTCGAAACTGCATCTCGCGGAACAAGAGGTCAACGGCCCGCGTATCCGGTACAAAGTGGACATCGCGAAGCAGACCCGGCAACTCCGAGATTTTCTTGTCGCGCCGCGCCTCCGTGCGCGAAAAATGCATGGCGTCGCGCAGCGTCAGTATGCCGATGATGTGGTCGATGTCCTCCTTGTAAACAGGGAAACGTGAGTGCACGTTTTCGTCGAGGAGAAACTCGACCGCCTCTCCGAGTGTCATCTCGCCGTCCAGGGCGATGACGCGCTTTCGATGTGTCATCACATCCGCCGCTGTCTTATCGTTCAGGCGAAAGATGTTGGTGATCATCTGTGCCTCATCGGACTCCACGACTCCCTGCTCATGCCCCTCATTCACCATGGACATAATGTCCTCTTCGGTGACATTTTCCCCGGCCTGTTCGGGTTCGATGCCGCAAAGTTTCAGAACCAAGGTAACCAGCTTGAGTACCAGCCACTCCGGCACGGCGAGCACCAGCATGAAAGCGCGCACCGCAAAAAGCGCTCTCTGTGCTGCCTTCTCCGGATTCCGTTCCGCGAGTCGCTTCGGCAAGAGGGTGCCGAACGCGGTGAAAATCATGGCCGCGAGTCCGTAGACCAAGACAGCCGAAAAAGCATACGCCTGCGGCAGGCCCTTCAAGGGAACACGCTCGGAAAGCGCCTTCACAAGCGGCAAGAGACAAAAACCGCCGACCGAGAAGCCCAGCAGTATGGTGAGCAACTGGAGACTGCGGATGAAGGCCCCCGGCCTTCCCTTATGTCGCAACAACTGCCCGGCGCGTTTATCGCCCGCTTCCAATCGCGCGGCAAGTTCCTTTTCGCTCAGATTTTGCAGGGCGGCTCCGAAAGAAAAGGCTGTGCCGCAAAGCCATAGTGCAGGTAGAAAGCCGAGTATACTCGGCAACAGACTGTCCAAAAAAACTCCTCTCTCCGCCTCAGCTATCGATGCGGGGCACTCTTTGATTCAGACAACATAAGATTTCGTAGTGAAAGCGGCCCGAGCGCTCTGCCAGCTCTTCGAGCGTGATACAGGCTTCACCGTCCCGTCCGAGGAGCGTGACGGGCGAGCCGGTTCTCGCTTCCGGCACCGCGCTCACATCCGCCATGAGCTGATCCATGCAGACGCGTCCCAGAATGCGACAGCGCTTCCCGTGAATCAGGACCTCTCCCTTGTTACTGAGCGCTCTCGGATAGCCGTCTCCGTAGCCGATCGATACCGTGGCAACCCGCATGGGGCGCTCCGCGACAAAGGTGCCGCCGTAGCTGACGGCCCCGCCGGCGGGAAGCTCTTTGACATAAGTCACGGTGCTGTGCAGGGACAGAACCGGTTCCAAGGCCAAAGGATGCGCCATTTCCGTCGCGGGATAGATGCCGTAAATCGAAATACCTGCCCGCATCATATCATACTCTGTGCCGCGCAGATTCAAAATACCCGCGGAATTTGCAATGTGGCAGATGCGGGGTGAAAGTCCCCTCTCCCGCAGTGCTTTGCGGAAATCGCGAAAGCGCTGTTCTTGCAGTTCCGTAGTCTCCTGAGACCACTCGTCCGCGCGGTAAAAATGGGTAAACATGCCCTCAAAATCCAGGTTTGAAAACGCTGCAATGTGCTCCGCAAGCCGAACGCCCTCCGCATCCGGGTTTAGTCCGATGCGATGCATACCGGTATCCACAGCGAGGTGAAAGGCAGCCTTGCGACCAAGTTTCTCCGCCGCCTTTGACAAAGCCTCCGCCTGTGCTTCCGTAAAAATCGAAGGGCGAATTTCCGCCCGAACCAAGTCCTCGTAGTCCGCATCAAAAACGGGTCCCAAGACTAAAACGGGCTTCTCGATACCGTGCTTTCGAAGTCCGAAAGCTTCCTCCGCAGTTGCCACACAGAAAAAGCTGACATAGGGCTCGATGGTATCGGCGACTAAGGCTGCGCCGTGCCCGTAGGCATCCGCCTTGACAACGCCGGCAATTCGGATTCCCTCGGGCAAGCTGTCCCGCATGGCCTCCATATTGTGACGGAGCGCCGCACGGCTGATTTTTGCGTAAACACGCATCTGTTCTCTATCCTGCCGTTCCAAATCCGCTCACCTCCCTTTCAATTGATTGAATGCGGCAGCACGCATGACGCTCGGAACCGCATCGGCGATATCGCGCGCCAAAATCCCGTGGAGCGAGTAGCGCTCCGCGGCCGCCTGCCCTGCTCTGCCGTGCAGATAGGCACCGAAGGCCGCCGCCTCTCCCGGCTTCATCCCGAGACAGAGGAGACCGGCAATGATACCGCTCAACACATCGCCGCTCCCGGCCTTTGCGAGCGCAGGGCTGCCGCTCTCGTTTCGATAAGTCTTTCCGCTCTCCGCATCCGCTATGATACTCTCATCTGTCTTGAGACAAAGCGTAACTCCGTAGTTTTCGCGATAATTCTCCGCAATTTTACGCGTTTCACAGAGTATCTCCGGAATTTCATGCTCCGTGAGCCTGGACATCTCACCGGGATGCGGCGTAAAAATCCAGGGACTTTTTCGGAGCGACAAGAGAGACGGACGCCGCGCAATCAGATTCAGAGCATCCGCATCCGCAATGAGCGGAACTCTGCAGTGCCGAAGCGTCTCTCTCACGAGTGCCGCCGCATACTCCGACTGCCCGAGCCCCGGTCCTAAGACCACTGCCTTGCAAGATGCAAGCAAGGCCTCCAAATGACTGAGGGACAGCGGCAAATGCTGCCCTCGTTCCGTCACCTTCGGACTTTCTTCCTCCGAGACCGTAATGCCGCCCTTCTGTTGCACCAAAAAAGCCTCACTCGGATTTTCCGCGGCCATGGATGCCGTCTCCAAATCATAGCTTTCCACGATGGCTTCCGGCAACTGTATCTGCAAAATCGAGCGATTCACTTCCGGCGTCAAAATACGCACCAGACCGGCGCCGCTGCGATAGGCGGCGAGCGCGGACAGATATGCGGCTCCCGCCATTCCTTCACTGCCGGCAATGCAAAGCAGGGGACCGTAAGTCCCCTTGTTGGCTCTCTTCTGTCTCACCGGAATGCGACAGAGATCGCTCTCTTCCAGAACCAAGACCCCGTCTGTCTCCTGTCTCATGACTTCCTCCCGCCTACGAAAGGCGTTCCAGGACTGCGACTGCCATGGCGTGCGTCTTTGTGTTGCTGATACTCACCAGCGGAAGCGCCGCACCGAGCGCTTCGCACTGCGCGGCGGCGGCTCCCGTAAGGCTTACATAGGGCTTGCCGAGCCTATCTCGCAACACTTCGATTTCCGCAGGCGTAATTCCCCGGAAACCGGTCCCGAAACTCTTCACGACAGCCTCTTTCACAGCAAAACAGCCGGCGAGAAAAGCCATGTTTCCCCCCGACTGCCGCCGCTCTTCCTCTGTGAACACCCGCGTCAGAAAATGCTCCTGTCGCGCCGCCCTCTCTATGCGAGCAATCTCGATCAGATCGCTTCCGAGTCCCAGTATCAAGCTTCCTCCGTTTTTTGCAGTTTTCGCCGCGCCGCAATCATGCGGTACGAAAGCTGCATCAGGCTCTCCGAGAGGTGCACATTCTCAACGAGCACATCCTCATCCACCTGAAGATCCGTGTGTGCAAAATTCCAAATTGCCTTAATGCCGCAGCGGCAAAGCCGCTTGGCAACCTCAATGGCGCGGTCCCTGGGGAGTGTCAAGGTCGCAATGTCAATGGCATTCTTTTCGAGATACGCTTCCAGATAGTCCAAGGGAAATACCTGCGCACCTTGAATGGTTCTGCCGACCACCTCGGGATCGATATCAAAAAGTGCCTTCACCTGAAAGCCGCGC
>CAJPKN010000124.1 GCA_905370385.1 Stomatobaculum longum | reverse complement strand
TTTCCGCACTTGCGGAGCACTTGACCGTGGCCTTGACATGCAGAGACTACCGCGCGCTGCTCGCCGTCACCAATTTTGATCTGCAAGCCGAGCAGCGCTGCATCGACATGGTCCGACAAAATAAGGTGGACGGCATCATCGCGCTCACCTATCACCCGGACTTGCGGGTGGATGAAGGCCTCCCCTTTGTCAGCATCGACCGCTATTTCGGAACCACAATTCCCTGTGTGTCTGCGGATAATTTCGGCGGCGGTTATCTCGCAGGTGAAAAACTGGTGGAAGCGGGCTGCCGAAATCTGCTTTTTCTGCGAAGCGGCTCTCGCGTGGTCGGCGAACCGGATAAACGCCAGGCAGGTTTCGCCGCCTTTTGCAGTGCATCCGGCACGCCCTTTGAAATGCTGCACATGCACGACAGCAACGGCCTCAATCCCTTCTATGAATATCTGGACGCACATATGGTGAACGGCAAATTGGAATTCGACGGTATTTTCTGCAACACCGACCAGCTCGCCTGCCAGATGCGGGCCCATCTGGAACACCGCGGCATCCGTGTCCCCGAGGATATTCAACTGATCGGCTTTGACGGCATCCGCGATTTTACAAGCGGAAAACCGGTGTGCTCCACCATCGTACAGCCCATTGAACAGATGGCGCAAATGGCGGTCGATGTGCTGCTGTCGAGCGATTCCTCCCGCACCTCCGCGCTGATCAATCTTCCGGTGCACTACGAGAGCGGCGGTACAACCGTGGACGCAGAGGAGTAAACGATGAGCAGTCCCTATCTCGAATGGAAATACAAGGATATAACACCCGAGGAGCCCAGGAGACTCACAAAAATCGAGCAGCTTAAAAATTGGTGGCACTATCACAAGCTGGCGCTTCTGCTTGCGGCGCTCCTGCTCTTCATTGCAGGCGGCATCCTGAAAAGCGCCCTGCACATCGGCGAAATTTTGCCCGACATGCAGGTCGCCTACGTCGGCGAGCACCCGCTGCCTGCGGATACGGTTGCCGCCGTAGAACAGGCCTTCGATGCCTTCGCCACCGATGCAAACGGGGACGGGCGCACGGTGGTTCGGCTCGTTCAATATGTCAGCGGCAGCGCGGAAGATGCGGATGCGGTCCGACAAAGTACCGCATCCTCAGTCGCCCTGCTTGCAGATCTCGAGGATCGTGACAGTTACTTTTTTCTTCTCGAAGATGCCGCGCGTTTTCAATTGCAGTACGATATTCTGCGCACGAAAGACGATGCACTCACCGACTGCTTTTACTGGCGCGATTGTCCGGCACTCTCCGCGCTTTCGCTCGGCAGCTACCGGGAAGAAGTACTCGGAACCGAAATCACGGGAGACAGCGGGCAAGTGGTATCCGGTCTGTATCTCGCACGGCGCCGCTTTGCGGAAGGTCGCGAAGCCAAGTACACGGATGCGTGTGAGGCACTCTGGCAAGCACTGACGAAGGGAGCTATGAAACCATGAACCAACTCGGAAAACGCTATGCTTTACTGATTCCGATTGTAGCCGTGTTTGCGCTGCTGTTTGCTCTGACCCGCCTGGATTTTTCGCACTATCCGAAGACGGCCCTCGACGGCAGCAAGTGGAATAAAAAATGGGAGATGCTCGGTTCGCTGATGGGTATCTCCGATCATCCCGCCGGTATGCATTTAATCCAAAACAGCGGCGTGCTTGCCGGAGAGGAAACCTTCTATGCGAACTACGCCGCCGGGGAAGGCAGCCCCTATGTGAATGCGGAAGGCAAGACTGTGACGCTTTATCCGTCACAATGCTATCTGCTGCTCTACGGATGCGCGGATGCGGAGGCTGCAAAACGCAGCTGTGAGGAATGGGTGGAACGCACACGCAGCCTGCAGGCGGTGCATGCGGAAGAGACCATGACGCATCACGGCGCGGATTACCGTGTGCTGCTGTACGAGAAAAAGCAGGGCGACAGCCCCTATACAAAGGGAGCCTCTGCCTTCTATGTCCTTGACCGTTTTGTGGTCAGCGCGGAACTGCTCTGTACCTCGGAGGAGGCGGAGGAGCCCGAAGCGTTGCTTGCCTCCTTCCTGGAACATGTTTATCTCGGATATGCGGACTGAGACCGCAGACTGGAGTTCTTATGGCACTGCTCTTTCATGACGACGACTACGATTTGAGAACACGGCAGACCGGCTTTCGTCGGTACCGGCAACTGCTGAGCTTCTACGGCTTCCACTGGTGGAAGGTCGGTATGCTCACCCTGCTCGGCTCTCTGCCGCTTGTCATAGGCATTGTTCTTTCCGTCCTGTATTCGAGTCTTCTGATTCTGTTGCCCGCAAGCCTCCTCGGCGGCTTGATTTTAGGGCCTTTTCTCGCCGCGCTCTACGATGCGGTCATGCGGGGACTGCGCTATTCTCCGGACAACTGGTGGCGCTGCTACCTGCGAAGCTGGAAGCAAAACGGAAAGGCCTCTCTGCTTCCCGGGGCACTGCTCGGGCTGCTGCTCGGCTCTTATGCGTTTATGTTTTATGTCGCATGGATGCTGAATCTCAGACAGGATGCGAGATCCGTTATCGCCTGCCTCCTAAGCGGACTTCTGCTCATTCTCATCAACACACTCTACTGGCCGCAACTGGTGCTGTTTGAGCTTTCCGGTTTTGACCGCATCCGCAACATCATTTTATTTTCCGCAAAATATTTTTGGCGCGTTTTGGGCGTGACGCTGCTTCAGCTCTTTTATTGGGGGCTCTATCTGCTGTTTGCCCCCTGGTCCCTGCTCTTATTGCCGTTGCTCGGTGTTTGGTTCATTGTGTTCTTATCGGAGCTCCTTCTTTATGACCGCCTGGACGCAGAGCTTAAAATTAACGAGCGCTTTTTGGAACTCGAGGGCGCGCCCTTTGAAGATGAAACGGACACAGAGGATCCCGATACTTTTTGACCTTTCCCCCTTTTTATCTCCACCACGGTTTGGACTTAATCCGGCGATAAAAAAAGCTTCGCGCATAATTTAAATTCTGTGCGCGAAGCTTTTCCCTTATTTCTCTGTGCAATTTCTTCATCCTAATTCTCTATCTTTCCCTGCTGCTTCTATCTGCTTTTTTCCCGGAAAATCCCTAGCGCATGTCTCTTGACGTGTCCCCGCCGTTTTTATTTCGGCGACACTTTCGACCGCTTTTTCTGTCCCGGAAACCGGCTTGCTTGGCAAGCGTCTTCTTCGCTCCCGTCACTTTTCATCCGCCTTCAGCACCATACGCACAATTCCGTAAGCGCCCGCATAGAGGACACCCGCCACCGCCCAAATAACGCAGGACTCCCCCCAGTCCTGCCTCCAAGTGCTCCAGCCGATATAGATTGCGGTTGTGAGGCACCAGTACGCGGCGGAAAAGGCTCCCATCTTTGCCTGTATGCGCTTTTTATTCTTGGCGTAATCCCCATCCTGGAGTATGGTGTCGTAACTCTCTTTGACCGTGCTCACGCGAACAATCAGGTTTGCCCCCAGCGCAACCAGCGCGAGCAAGAGATCCACACACAGAATCAAAACCAAGTCGCTTGACTCCATAACGCCCGCAACCAGGAGCGGAATCACCGCCACAATGCAGATTACGGTGCCGCCGGCAAGTCCCAGCGAATAGCGACTCTCGTAATCCCGCTTCTTCTCCTTCACCATGCCGCTCACACCGTATTCGGTTTCAAATGACTCCCGCTCCAGGTATTCAAAACGGCTCAATTTATTCCGGTCTGTAATCTGAATGAATACACCTACCGCCGTGAGGAGCAGCAGAACCGCCAAACCGACTGCCATCGCCGGACCTTCCGCCAAGTTGTAGTCCGGACTTTCGACGATTCCGACAAGCAGAAGCAATGCGACCGGACTTAAGATGAACAAGCTGACCGTATTCGCGAGATGGGGCGCTGTCTCCCGCTTTGCGTTCAAAAACGCATTGGCCTCCTCCATGCTCACCCGACGCAACGGACTGTCTGCGTCACTCCCGGATGTTTCGACTACGTCCCGGTTTTCCTTCTCCAGCTCATCCTTTAGAAGGTAATCCGTGCTCACGCCAAAGAGCTCTGCCATCTGAATGACCTTTTTGAGATCCGGCACCGAACCCGCGCTCTCCCATTTGGAGACCGACTGCCTCGATACACCGAGCTGCTCGGCCAGTTCCTCCTGGGACCACCCGTTCTTCTTTCTCTCGTCTATAATCTTATCTGCCAAAATCATGTCTGTTCTCCTTCCGTTTTTGATAGCTCAAGCATGCCATTTTGCGTGTTTGCAGGCTACCAAAGCGGCTTGTCAATTTGTCAAACGGGGGTTGCGTTTCGCT
>CAJPKN010000123.1 GCA_905370385.1 Stomatobaculum longum | reverse complement strand
CTTTTCAGGAGGCCAAAGAATTTGCCGCTTTTATGAAGAAGAACGATATTTCCTGGACCTATTGGTCGCTTTCCAATAAGGCAGAGGCACACAGCATCGTATTGCCGAGCTCCAAGAAGAAGAGCGATTGGGAGAGCAAGGATTTGACACCTTCCGGTACTCTGGTACGCAGTCTGCTTTCGGAAAAGGAGAACTGAGTTGAAGAGCAAACATCTATTTTCTTTAGCTTCCGTGGCGATGTTTGTAGTTGTGATTGCCTTCGGGGTTCGAATTTACCGGGTGGGAGACAGTGCGCGCAAGGAGAAGGCGCATTGGAAGAAATTGGATCGCATCCTCAGCGAAGCGAACTTCGAAGGGAGCTACCTACTTGCAAAAGACGGTAAGATTCTCATCTCAAGCGGAAGGGGAGATCTTTCGTACGATAATAAGAAGGTTCCCGATGAGAAAAGCCGGAGTACCGATCCGGAGAACGATCCCAACAAAATCGGGCGCGAGTCGACCGTGGCCATTAACTCGTTGACAAAGCAGTTTACCGGTGTTGCGATTTATCAGCTTGCCAACGAGGGAAAACTCTCACTGGATGCCACCATCGGAACCTATCTCAGCGATTGTCCCTACGGTGATCGCATTACCTTGAAACAGCTGCTCGAGATGAAATCCGGGCTCCCGGATTATGCGGAGGAGCAAGCGCTGCGCGATAAATACGGCGACGCGATTTACAGCGGTATGGATCCGGCTTCGCTCCGTGCGGATGTCATGGCACTCACGCTCAAAGAAACGCCGGGAGAAAAGTTTGAGTATACCAATACAAACTACTTTTTGCTGGGCCTCATTATCGAGAAGGTGAGCGGCGAGAGTTACGAGAACTATATCACCGCGCATTTGCTGAAACCGATCGGTATGCGCCACACGGGGTTTGACTGGAATCTCGCTGCGGTGCGGCCTTTCGACCCGAGTAAGCAGGGAGACGGCAGAGAATTCTCGCACGTCTTTACTTTTTCGGCCGGTGAGATGACCTCAACGGTTCTGGATCTCTATCAGTGGCAGAAATATCTCTACGGAGGCGGATTCCCCGGTATTGTGCCGCAGGAACTGTTTACGGACGGCGGCTACCACATGGGTCTCAATGAAAAGGACGGTGTGTTTCGCCATGCCGGTGCGACACATTTGTATCGGTCCAATATGCTCTACGACACGAAGACAGGAGATCAGGTCATTCTTCTCGGCAGAAGTCCGGAGAGCGATTTAAACGAGCTTACGACCGAATTGAAAGAATGGATTGATGAACTGGAGACAGCTCATTGAGTGGGTTTGTGTTACAGATTTAAATTTGAAAGGAGATTGGTAAGATGGAACGCGAAGAAGTGATTGAGAAGGTAATTGCGGTCATCCGCGATGTCATGGATGTAGCGCAGGTTGAGATTGATGAGGACACCGAAATGCAGGAGGACCTCAGCATAGATTCGCTGGACTTCTACAGCCTGCTCGGCGCACTGGAATCGAATTTCCACATCCGCATGCCGGAGAAGGAACTCGCAAACACCGAGACGGTCGGTGATGTTGCGGACGCTGTGATGCGCCGCATGGAGAAGTAAGTATGACCTTTGTCGGCGTATTAGAAGAGATCGTTGCTTGCTACCGGGAGAGAGAGGCGTTTATCTGCCGGGACACTGAGAGCGGCGACTTGAGCAGTGTCAGTTTTGAAGAATTTTGGACTTCTGTTTCCAGCGCCGCGACGTATTGGACGGAGAAGCGAAAGGCGCTTCCGCAGAATGAGCCGTTTCGCGTGGGTATCGCGGCGGATAATTCCTACCCGTATTTTGTCGAGTATCTCGGTGTGTCATTGCCGCGGGCGGCGTCTTTGTCCCGCTGAATCAGAGTTTCGGCGCGGAGCGTGTGCTGGAGTTTGCGGCGGAAATCGGAATTCCCTATATGCTGGCGGGGGCTGCGCAGCTTGCGGACAGCGAGTATGCGGCGGAGCTTACGGCAGCTTATCCGCCGGGGCGCTTGTTGCCGCTCGATGAGGTCTTTGCGGCAAGCGAACAGTGTGAGCCGCTAAAAGACTTACATAAGGGGGAGCCGGACGACACGATACTCATGCTCCTTTCTTCGGGAACCAGCGGTCGTTCGAAGATTGTTGAGATTACCAATGAGAATCTCTCCGCTTATCCGAATGAAGTCTTTGAACAGCTTCGCCCCGCTCGAGAGAGCGGAGAGCTTCACCACTATGAAAATTTGATTGTGTTGCCGTTGTTCCACATCGGCGGCGTGATCCCGATTGTGGGAGAGCTGGCGCGCGGCAACAGTCTCTTCATTAGCAATGCACGGCAGTTCCTCCAGGATCTCGGCGCGCGTAAATTCGAAAAGCTCATTGTGGCGCCTGCCATGATGAAGCGCATTTTGGAACGCGCCGAGAAGAACGCAAAGGTTGCGGAAATCTTGGAATCCGTGCGAGAGGTGCTTTGCCTCGGCGCGGCCATGAGCCCGGTGCTCATTCAGGCGCTGCACGACCGGGATATTTTGCCGCGCACGTACTACGGACTCACCGAGACCACCGGAACCGTGACCTACCGAGGACCGTATCGCGACGGTGCTTGCTGTACGGTTGCGGACTTCTGCGAGATCAAAATCGAGGACGAGGAGATTTGTGTCCGCGGTAAGAATGTGATGAAGGGTTACTATAAGAATCCGGAGGCAACAGCGGAGGCCATTCGTGACGGCTGGTTCCACACCGGAGACCTGGGACGCATCGATGAGGACGGTTACCTCTATGTGACGGGACGTCGGAAAAATATCATCGTGCTCTCGAACGGCGAGAATGTGAGTCCTGAAGTTCTCGAGGACAAGCTTTACGCGTGCCCGCTGATTGACGAGTGCGTTGTCTATGCGGACGGAGAGGAGATTGCGGCGAATGTATTCTCGGTCGCTGCGGCTGCGGATGAAGCAAAGGCTGAGGAAATCAGAGCCTTTGTGAAACAGCTGAACCGGACACTTCCGCGTGTCGAACAGATACAAAAACTGAATCTTTCCGCAGAGGAACTCCCGAAAAACAGCACCGGAAAATTACTGCGATAATATAAAAAGTGCAGCGCTTCTCGTAAGCGCTGCACTTTTTATGTTTATAAATATGCCGGTGCCCACACGCGATATTATTTCCGATTTGTATAGAATTATGATAAGGATGACAAATTGTATGTATAACAGCAAATAACATGAATAATGTTTGGAAATGAAAGCAAAATATTTTTTACTCAAAGCAGAGAACAAGAATAAAAATCAATAAAAATTAAGAAGTTCGGCGATATCCGTAGACAGTGAATACAAGATTATGTTATTCTTTCCTGGGAAAATCAAGAATTAGTGTTGATAATTGTTATGCACGCGATCGCGGATAACCATTTGCGTCTGTGAGGGAGACTGAAAAGGAGGATCGGAAGGCAGATGAGAGAATGTAGTAGAAGAGGCATATGGAGAGTTGTGGCAATGCTTTTGGCAGTGCTGTTACTCGTGGAGTCGTTGCCTCTCAATGTGCTTGCGGCACCGCTTCGCCGCTACGGCACCGCGGGGAATAACAGCTATATTCCCTTGATTTCATCCGATGAGGATGAGGACGAATACGATGAAGAGGATCGCGACGGAGATGTCATAGATGACAGAGAGTTCGGCGCGCTCGGTTTGTATGGGCTGAGCGGCGGTCGCCTTGCATCGATGAGCAATGCATCAATGAGCAACGCGCTTCTCATGACCTCTCTTCTTGCGATGCCGGCAACCGCCGCCAATGCTTACCGCAGCGGTGCGTGGTCCGGACCGACGGAAGGCGGTGTCTTGACCGCGGCGAATAACTACATTCGTCTCGACAGTGCGAACAGCGTCTTAAAGCAGCCCTCCGACTTTGCAATCGGTAAATACGGAGAGCGTACCTTTAACCTTGAGTTCGGCATCCGCCCGGAGGAAATTCCGGCGGCGGACCGCTCAAAGATCGGAATTGAGATTTTGGTTCCTGCGGGATTCAATGTGCAGTCTGTTCCGACGCCGAGCGGTTCACCGTTTACGAAGCAGAATACGGCGGACGGTCAGGTCCTGATTGCAAAGCCGAATGCCTCGGTCGCAGGTGTGTCGGGTCAGATTACGCTGCAGCAGAATGCGTTGCAGCTCATCAACGATCTTGCACTCACGGAAGGAAAGTATCGTTTCCAGATTCGTGTGTTCAAGGATTATGGAACACCGCAGCAGACTCTGTTCACGACGACAAGCGAGACCATCGAAACGGCTTCGCTTTCGCTTGAAACCAGTAACCAAAATCCGACCTATACCAT
>CAJPKN010000122.1 GCA_905370385.1 Stomatobaculum longum | reverse complement strand
GTGTTGGAACCCATCTTCAGTCCGGAAATTGCGCCCGGAAAACATGTGATCGAGGCTATGACCTTTTTTGACAATCAACTGGAGGACAGTAAGATAAGCGCTGTGCGGAAGGCAGCGTTTAAATGTTTGATTGTAGACGCAGAGTCCTCCGAGACGGTCAAGGAGACAGATCTGATTCAGCTAAAGTTCTAAGTGAAATAAGCGAAGCGGTCGTCAAGACGTCCGATTCGCTTTTTTTTATTGAAATATCATTTTTATCGTCATATTAGCCAAACGAACTTGACAATTAGACTACACTATCTTATGCTTTAGAAAAGCAACGGCAAGCACGGTACAAATTCCTTTGAATTTGTATTTTTTTTGCTGAAGCAATTAGAAGTAACTAAGTTTTGAGAGGTAGAACAAATCATGCGACACAAACGTGTTTTCGCTGTCCCTATGTTGGTACTCGGCATATTGCTTTTTTTGACACCCGGTACAATCACGCCGGTTTGTCCCGTGAAGCCGGACGGAAGCTTTATGAAGTGTCACTGGATGGACATCGCGGAACAGGGACTCGGTGCGGTGATTGCCTTCGGCGGCGTACTGGCGCTGCTTTTCCCGGAGAAGCTCGGTGCGGGCATCGCAGCCATGAATCTGGGGCTTGGCGTGCTGAGTTTTCTGTTCGCAAAGAGCTTAATCGGCGGCTGCAAAATGCACGATATGGCCTGCAATCTCTACACGAGACCCATGGTGTATTTCCTGTCGGTCCTGCTCATCTCGGTGAGCGCGGTATATCTTTTGCTTGCCCTGCGCGGAGAAACGGCCCATGGAAGAACTTAAAGCAGAGGGGATTTGTAAGCGTTTTCTCCGGGGCAGTCGAAGCGTCGAGGCGCTTCGGAATGCCGAAATCAACCTGAAACGCGGCGAACTTGTATTTTTGGTCGGCGCTTCGGGCAGCGGAAAAACGACCCTGCTCAAAATTCTTGCGGGACTTCTAAAGGCAGATGCGGGGCGGATTATTTACGGCACGCGGGATGCCGGAGCATTTTCGGAGGACGCTTGGTGTGAATTCAGACGCACGGAACTCGCATATCTGCCTCAACAGCTTGGGCTTTTGACAGCCTTGACGGCAGTGCAGAATGTGGCGTTACCTGCCATGCTGCACAGTCGGGAACGGCGTACGGCGGAAGTTTACGGGAGAGCGAGTGCCCTGCTTGACAAGGTCGGCGCACTTTCGTTAAAGGATGCTTATCCCGCAGAGCTTTCCGGCGGAGAAACGAAGCGTGTGTTACTCGCACGGGCGCTTATGACGGAACCTAGGTTTTTACTTGCGGACGAACCGACCGCTGATTTGGATCCGAAGAGTGCGGCGGATTTTATCGAGCTCTTTTCGGAGCTCCGCACGAACGGCTGCGGCGTCCTGGCGGTGACACATGAACATGCCCATCTGCAGCGCGCGGACCGCGTGCTGGAACTCAAAGAGGGGTGTGTGCGTGCTTTTGAGGAGGCGCGAGAAACGCTCGCGCAAGGATACGGGAAGGGGTAAGAAATGATGCTTCAAGGAAAGAAGGGGATTCGCGGGCTCGCGGCATTCTTGGCGGCGCTTTGCATGGCGCTGTTTCTGATTGTTCCGGCGTATGCAGAGACCAAGTATGCCAACTGGCAGGAAGTCGCGTCCACCATGGGCAAGGTCCTGGACGGCGCGGTAGAGGCTTACGGTGCGGGCGGTGAAGAGGCCGGTAAGAAAGCGACCGAGCAGGTCAATGTGGCCTACTATAAGTTCTACGAGAAACTCGGCTTTGAAAAGACAGTTATGGCTTCGATCTCGGGAAGCCGCGGCTCCGATGTGGAGCACCAGTTCTATCTGGTGAAAAAAGTGATCCGAGACGGCGGCAGTCAGGAGGAGTTAAAGAGCAGCGTCGAGACCTTAAAGAGCATGCTCACCGAGGATGCCGTCACCCTGGACGGCGGCAAAGCAGCGGCGCAGGGAAGCGGCGGTGACACGGCGGCGCAGCAAAAGAGCGGCGCGGCCTGGCAGACCTTCCTCGCCGTTCTCGGCCTTACGCTCCGCGAGGGGCTTGAGGCCATTCTGGTCATCGCGGCGATTATTGCCTACCTCGTGAAGACAAACAGCCGGAAATACCTTGCGTCGGTCTACATCGGCGCCGGGCTCGGCGTGCTGTTCAGCGTTGTGCTGGCAATGATTTTCAACGGGATTGCGGCGAGCCTCGGCGATGCGCAGTCCGGCGCGGGACAGGAGATTTTCGAGGGTGTCACGATGTTCCTCGCAGTCATCGTCCTCTTCTATGTGAGCAACTGGATGCTCTCGAAGGCTGAGGCGGAGACCTGGAACAAGTACATCAAGGACAAGGTACAGCAGAGCATCGACAAGGGCAGCATGTACACGCTTTCCTTCTCGGCCTTCCTCGCGGTTGCTCGTGAGGGCGCGGAGCTCATCATGTTTTTCCAGGGTATGCGCGCGAATATCACGAATAACCCGCAGATGCTCTGGGCGGGATTGGCACTTGCGGTTGTGATTCTCGTGATTGTCTACTTCGCGATTACAAAGCTCTCGGTGCGCCTGCCCCTAAAGCCCTTCTTCACCTTCACGAGTGTGCTTATGTTCATCCTCTGCATTTCCTTTGTCGGCAAGGGTGTCTATGAGCTTCAGGAGGCGGATGTTATCGGCAGAACTATTATCCCGTGGATGAACGGCTTCAATTTCGAGCTTCTCGGCATTTACGATCGCTACGAGAATCTCATTCCTCAGCTTATTCTGCTGGCATTGACGATATTCACCTATCGTTACCAGCTGGGTAAAAATAAAACACAGAAACAGGGAGGTAAAGAGTCATGATGAAGAGAAGTTTGGCAGTATCGATGCTCATTGCGGCTGTTGCGCTGAGTGCGTGCGGCGGCAGCAAGAGCGCGGAAACCACGGCTGCGAGCAGCGCTGCGGAAAGCGGCGCAGAGACCACGGCTGCTATGGGCGAGACCAAGATGGAGGAGACCAAGGCAGAGGCAAAGGCTCCGGGCGAAGACGCGGGCTTTGAGGAGTTCCCGATCGGTGACGATCAGGAGGTCGGTCCGCTGATTATCTCCGGTGTGTACTTCCAGCCGGTCGACATGGAGCCGGCAGGCAACTCGCTCTCGAAGGCGGATTCCGATTGCCACATCGAGGCGGATATCACGGCGAGCCAGGAGGGCACGACCCTCGGCTACGGCAAGGGTGATTTTGTTCCGTGGCTGCAGGTTAAGGCTATTATCCAGAAGAAGGGTTCCGACAAGGAGCCGACCGAGGTCGCTTTCATGCCGATGAACGCTTCCGACGGCCCGCACTACGGTGCGAACTTCAAGTTCCCGGAAGGCGTCGGCGTCTATGACGTCAAGTTCGTTGTGAGCGCACCGGGCAATGACTATCTGCTCCACGTCGACAAGGAGACCGGTGTTACGGGTCGCTTCTGGACCGAGCCGCTGGTTGCGGAGTGGCCGGATTTCGAGTGGAACGGACCGCAGTGGTAAAAAGAACGCTTTGACTTCAGTACGGGCGGAGGGGCAACCCTTCGCCTGTATTGCCGTGTATAACACTTGAGAGGGAAGGTGATTCTATCCTAAAGTTGTTTGTCAAAATCATGGAGGGCGGAATTGCGTTTTCGGTCACCATGGGTCTTTTGTTTTCCTTGTTGCGCTATGAGGAGAGAGCCAAACGCGTCCGCATCATAGGCTTTTCCGTAATCGGCGGCTTTCTCGCGGCGGCGCTCTCGGCGTATTTGCGTTCGATACCGAATTTTCTGAACCGAACCGCCTTAAATTTCTATAGTATGCTGCCCGTTGTCGGGAGCATGTTGCTGTTACTCTTGCTTATTCTGTTCGGTTCCTATCTTCGAAAAAAACAGCGGACGGCATACGAAATCTTACTGAGTCTCGCTGTGGTCCTATATAGTCTCGCCTCGTTTTTCTCCTACCTTCCGCTGATCATGACCAATGTGAGCAGCTTTGTGAGCTACGGAGAGAGCGCTGTCAGCACGGCGGTTTTGTTCCGTGTCATCGGCTACAGCCTGGCGATTCTTGTTATGTTGCTCTCGGGAATTGCTGCGTTTCGCTGCGGTCTCTGCCTCGGGGAACGGGAACTTGATTTGTTGTTGCCGCCGGTACTCTTGCTCCGCGGTATCTCGCAGGCCGCGCTCATTCTGCAGCGGCTTTATTCGCTGCGGATTATTCCGCGCAATCCGAAGTTTTTTGAATGGCTCAGCTTTGTGATTAATCACAGCCTCGTTTTCGACGCACTTCTGTTTGCCCTGCTGCTTGTGATACCGCTGATCCTCCTGTTGCGGCACCTGAGAGTAACGGAGA
>CAJPKN010000121.1 GCA_905370385.1 Stomatobaculum longum | reverse complement strand
CCGGATATCGACACGGTTTTCCTGACCACGAACCTCAAGTATTCTTACTTGAGTTCCAGCATTGTCAAAGAAATCGCAGCCTACCACGGTGACATCAGTGCTTTTGTGGACAGCCGCGTAGCCGAGAAAATTATGGAGAAATACAGAAGCCGTCAGAATTATGAAAATGGAGCAGGGGCATGAGCAGAATAGAGCAAGTAATTGCCGAAATTGAGGATTACATTGAGGATTGCAGACCTACGGCTTTTTCTGCCTCGAAGATTGTCGTGCAGAAGGAGGAGTTGCAGGAAAAACTTTCCGAGCTTCGCATGGCCATTCCGGAGGAACTGGACAAGAGCAAGCGCATCCTGAACAATCAGAACAACATCATTATGGACGCACAGGCGCGCTATAATACCTTGGTCAATGAGGCCTCGAAAAAGACCGAACAGTTGATCAATCAGTCGGAAATTGTGCAGAAGGCAACCGCGACCGCAAATGAGATTCTTGCGAGCGCTCGCGCTCAGGCACAGAGCATCGTGGATGCCGCACAGGCGGAAGCGAACGGTATTCGACTCAGCTCGATTCAGTACACGGATCAGCTCCTTCTGAATGTGCAGAACATCATCGGAAATGCTTCCCGCGAGTCTGAGGCGAGAAATCAGGCATTGCAGGCAGCGTTCCGCCAGAGCTTTGATCAGATTGCAGCCAATCGTCAGCAACTTGCTGCGAGCAACGAGAGCGCACAGGCAATCGAACAACAGCAGTAATCAGCGAAAAGAGTTTGCCTTCGTGCAAACTCTTTTTATACATAGGAGGAGCAAGTTTGATTATCGATCGACTTCCCCGTCCCTTTCTGGATGAAATGCGGACTCTGCTCGGTGAGGACGAATACGAGCGTTATCTCTCGGCCATGGAAGAGACGCCGCTGTCGGGATTGCGCGTCAACAGCCTGAAAATCAGCAACGAACGCTTGCTGGCAGCTTTCGGCAACTTAGATCCGGTTCTTTGGACAAATAACGGTTTTTATTGCGAGACGGGCGGAGAGTACACCTCCCACCCGTATTATTATGCAGGTCTCTATTATATGCAGGAGCCGTCGGCCATGTCATCCGCTGCCTTGCTCGGCACAGAACCCGGGGAACATATTCTGGATCTCTGTGCTGCCCCCGGCGGAAAAAGTACGCAAATCGCAGCAGACCTCCGGGGAGACGGATTTTTGCTTTCCAACGATCTGAGTGCTTCCCGCGCGCGTGCCCTTTTGAAGAACATTGAGCTCATGGGCATCGGGAACTGCTGTATCAGTTGTGAGGACTCCGAGCGCTTAAAGCGAGAATACCCGCTCTATTTTGACCGTATTCTTGTCGATGCCCCCTGCTCCGGAGAGGGCATGTTCCGAAAGCACCCGGCGGTCATCAAGGCTTGGTTGGAACACGGTAAGGACTTCTACTGTCCCGTGCAGGCAAAGCTTTTGGACGATGCCTCGGAAATGTTGGTTCCGGGCGGAACTCTGCTCTATTCGACCTGCACTTATAACCGAAACGAAAACGAAACGCAGATTCAGGCATTTTTGGATCGCCATCCCGATTTTTCCGTCGATCCGATCCCCGCGAATCAAGGACTCAGCGCCTCTGCCTTTCTCCCGGGCACCGTGCGACTTTTTCCGCAGTGTGCACGTGCGGAGGGCCACTTTGTCGCACGTCTCAAAAAAGCGGGAGAACGGACGGAACGCCGCAGACAGGGGGGCGTACTGCGCGGCAAACAAGAAGAACAATTGCTTCGAAACCTGCAACCGGCGCTCGAGGAGTTCTTTGCGCGAAGCCTTTGGAAGCCTGACTTTTCCCGCCTGAAACTGCAGGGCGATTATGTCCTGGAAATCCCGAAGGGGGATGTACTCCGCCCTTCGCTCCGCTACTTAAGAACCGGGCTGCTGCTCGGCCAGGTCTCACACGGCAGATTTAAACCTTCTCAGGCCTTGGCCATGTTCCTTCGCGCAGAGGACTGGAAGGATAGCGTTTCCTTTCCGGCGGACGATCCCGCCGTGCGCCGCTACCTTCGCGGCGAAACCGTGGACGCAACAGAAAGCGGAAGCGGTTATCGACTTTTCTGTGTCGACGGCTATCCGCTCGGTTTTGTGAAGCAAGACAAGCTGCGCTATAAAAATCTCTATTTGCCTGGTTGGAGGATGCAGCGATGAGCTTAATGCGAGCGGATAAACTTCTGGCTTCGGCAGGTGTCGGAACCAGAAGCGAAGTCAAGAAAATCATTCGTTCCGGTCGCCTGAAGTGCAATGACATTCCTGTCAAAACGCCGGAAGAAAAATTAGATCCGGAAACGATGAACCTTACACTGGACGGCGCTCCCTTCGGTTTTGCCGACAAAGAATATTGGGTCCTGAACAAACCCGCGGGCGTATTGAGCGCAACCGAGGACAAGAGACACGAAACTGTCATCTCCTATATGGGCCTTCAGCGTAAAGGGCTTGCCCCCTGCGGACGTCTCGACATTGATACCGAGGGGCTACTGCTGATTACGGACGACGGTGCCCTGGTTCACAAGCTGCTTGCACCGTCTAAGAAGGTGCCGAAGCAGTATGAAGTCCGCTACAGCGGCGTATTGCCTTCGGATGCGACGGACCGCATTGCAAAGGGGATGGAACTCGCGGACGGGACACGCTTTCTTCCCGGGAAACTGGACTCTGCGGAAAACCCGGCTCTACTTACCATTGTCGAGGGCAAATTTCACGAGGTAAAGCGCATGTTTGCGGCGCTCGGCTGCCCGGTCGAAAAGTTGCGGCGTCTTTCCATGGGGCCGCTCTGTCTCTCGGAGCTGAATCTGGGTCCCGGGGAATTCCGAAAACTCAGCGCGGAAGAACAGCGCTGTTTGCTTGCCTACGCGGAACAAGGCAGTGCGTCTGCACCCTTTTCCTTTGCAGACTATGATGCCGTCATCTTTGATTTGGACGGAACCCTGGCAGATTCCATGGGACACTGGGCGGAGATCGACCGTATTTACTTGGAACGCTTCGGCATCGAAGCACCGGAAAACCTCTCCCAGGTTCTCGGCGGAAGAGGCATCGGGGAAGTCGCAGACTATTTTAAAGAAGTGTTCGGCATCCCGGACAGCAAGGAGCAGATGCTCAGGGATTGGGAAGAACTCTCCATTGAGCGTTATGCGAACGACACCGCCTTAAAACCGGGCGTGCTCCCGTTCCTGGCGGAATTGAAGCGTCGTCGCATTAAAATGGCAATTGCGACCAGCAATGCGCGGCCCATGGTGGACGCGGTCTTAGAAGCGCACGGCATTGACCGCTATTTCGATGTCATTGTCTCAGGCACAGATGTCGAGAAGGGAAAACCGCACCCCGAAATTTATCTGAAAGCTGCCGCTAAGAGCGGCGTGATTCCGGAACGCTGTGCGGTTTTTGAGGACTTACCCGAAGGCATACAGGCCGGTCTCAGTGCCGGCATGCGCGTCTATGCCGTAGAAGATGAATTCTCGGCCTCTTACCGCGAAGAAAAGGCGCAACTGGCTTTTGCGATGATTAAAGACTACAGAGAACTGTGGCAGACTAAGGAGGAAACAAGATGAAAATTGCGAAAAAAGGTACTTACGGATACCGCCGCTGGCACCAGACCCGCCTCATGCTGAGCGCGGTTCTGCTCGGCGGCCTTATGTATTATTTATTCACCCTGTCGCTTCGCGTCAGCAAGCTTCCGAGCACAATTCTCACCATAGGCATCGTTCTTTCTGTGGTTCCGCTTTCCCTCTTTGTCGTTATGTCCTTTATCGCTTCGCGTGCAAAGACCCCCTCGGCTGAGCGCTATGCCTACGCGAAGCAGTTTGAAGATCGCGGAATTATGCTCTATGATTGCATCTTTATGACTGACAAGACCGGTTTCCCGGTGGACTTCATGCTGATTACAAACGGCAAGTGCTATGTTCAGAGTTGCGGCGATGCCAAGCAGCAGGCGGAATTAAAGAAATATCTCGATCATTATATGACCGTGGACCGCATCGGCTTCCCGATTGTTCTCGGTTACGGCGATAAGGGCTTTTTTGACTCGATTGAGAACTTACCGCGCTTCAACATCGATGCACTTCCGAAGGAGCAAAAGGAAAAGGTCTTAAAGTGCAGAAGAACTCTGCTCGGTCTTTCGTTCTGAGGAGGACGTTTTGAAGGAATTTAAAATCGCAGACAATGCCGCGGGACAGCGTTTGGACCGCTTTCTCGGGAAAATCCTCCCGCTGGCAGACACTGCTTTTTTACATCGCATGCTCCGCAAAAAGAATATCACCCGCAATGATAAAAAGGCGGAGGGCAGCGAACGACTTGCGGCCGGTGATGTGGTACGCCTTTGGTT
>CAJPKN010000120.1 GCA_905370385.1 Stomatobaculum longum | reverse complement strand
CCGCAGCCGATGCACTTCTTCGTGTCGCGGACAATCTTTCCGTTCACGAGCGAGAGCGCGTCGACCGAGCGCTTCTTACAGTACTTGATGCACTGCTCGCAGGCCACGCAGCGGTTCGGGTCGTACTGCGGCTCGGTCATGCCGATGATGCCGAAGTCCGCCATGCGCACCTTCGCACAGTCATTCGAGCAGCCGGTGAAGGCAACTTTCACGTGGCGGTCGTTCGGGAAAATCACATTCTCCATCTTCTGCGCAAATGCGGTCGTGTCGTAGCAGCCGAAGGGACAGAGTCTCGCGCCCGGGCAGGCAATCACATTTCGCGTGCCGGATGCCGGATAGCCCTTGCCCTTCTCCGGCTGGTTAATGCGCAGGGAATCAATGATGAGCTGCACCTCTTCATTGACCTTGTCCATATCCTCGAGGCGGATTCCGGGAATCTCGATACCCTGACGGTTGGTGATGTTGATGGTTCCGGTGCCGTACTTCTCCGCAATCTCAACGACACGGCCCAGGGACTTTGCATCGATCACACCGCCCGGAATACGAATTCTGGAAGCCGTCTCGCCGCGCACCTTCGAGTAGCGGAAGGCATTCTTTTTCAGTTTCTTTAAGTTGATATCCAAAGCACTCATTTCTTCTCTCCCTTCCGACTCAGTCTACCATCTGCTTAGCATCCACATAGTTGAACACCGGCCCGTCGAGGCAGATGTAGGTATCGCTGACGCGGCAGTGCCCGCACTTGCCGAGACCGCAGCACATTTTTCTCTCGTAGGAGACCGTGATGTTTTCCTCGCGGAAGCCCTTTTTCAGGAGTTCGATGATGGAAAACTTCATCATGGCCGGCGGTCCCACTACGACTGCCTTCGCCTTTGCGGGATCCGCAAGCGGCAGTTCCGGGATGTACTTTGTGACAAGGCCTATATTGCCCTCGTAACCCTCCGGCGCGCCGTCCACGGTAAGGGTCAGATTCAGCTTGTCCTTCCAATTCGCGAGGTCGTCGCGAAACAGCATGTCCTCCGGACTGCGGAAGCCCGCAATCACATACTTCTGCTTCGCATTTTCGAAGCCGCTCAGCGCCTCAATCACACCGCGAACCGGGGATACACCGGTGCCACCCGCAACGACTACGGTCTCGCCCTCGCGGTAGAGCTCGGTGTCAAAGCCGTTTCCGTAGGGCCCGCGGAGTAAGAGCGTATCGCCCACATAATTTTCAAACACTTCGTTGGTCACGCGCCCCACCTTGCGTATCGTGAGGTCCACAAAGCCCTCGCCGAGACCGGAGACCGAAATGGGGGCCTCACCGTACTTCGGCACGGAGACCTCAAAGAACTGACCGGGCTTTACCTCTTCCTCGCCCCGATATTCCATGCGGAAGGTGAACTCTTTCTCGGTGTGACGGATGACTTCCAAAATCTTGGAAGGATAGGGGATATACGGATTACGCATTCTTGCTGCCCTCCTTTTCCATCTCTTCGACCGCGGCCGCAACCTTGTTTATGATGTTCGAGAAGCTGATGTACTCGCCGCAAATGTCGTCACAGCGGCCGCAGCCCACGCACATGTCATAGCCGAAGCGCTTGCGGTAGTCGCGAATCTTGTGCAGCACCTTAAAGCGCATGCGCTCACCCTGCTTCTTCCGGTACTGACCGCCGCCCGCAACGTTCGAATAGCCGTCCACCATGCAGGAACTGCCCACACGGCGTCTCTCTCCCACTTTACCGTTGTCCGTGTAGAACACGTCCTGCATGGTATAGCAGGAGCAGGTGGGACAGGCGTAATTACAGCGTCCGCAGCCGATGCAGCGGGTGTTGTACTCATCCCAGAGCGGGTGGTTCACGATTTCCAGCGGAATGTTCTCCGGCACACGGACACGCACCTCATTCTCCGTCACGTGGCACGGCTCCACCGCTTCCTCCGCCAGCGCAGCCGCGGCAAATACCGGGTCTACCGCCGTCTCAAGGACGTTCACGCGATACTGTCCGTCTGCCTTGTCAATCGAGAATACATAGCCGTCCTTTGTGATGTTCGATTTCATGTCCACACAGAAGCAGTTGTCAAAGCTATGGCTGCAGCCGATCAGGACATACTGTATTTTCTCGCGGCGTCTCTGATAAAACCAGTCGTTCTCGCGCCCGTTGCCAAGATACATCTGATCGAGGCGCTTCATGGCCTGCAGGTCGCAGCTCCGAAGAAAGACAAGCGCCGGTCTGAGATCGACATCTGCCTCCTTGCACTGCTCTTCCGTAAAGAAGAAGAGCGTCTCCGAGAGCGGCGTCAGCGCTTCCTTTGCGGAGTAATCCGACTTCGCCTCGAGTTCAATCTCCGTACCCTCGCCGACTTCGTCGTAGATCACCGCGTCGATATCGAGAAAGCGCCCTGCTCCCTTTTTCCGCACCGGCGCGAAGAGGCGGTACTCTTTCCGAAGTTCTTTCAGTGCAGCCTGAAATCCTTCTTCCGTCAAAATGTAACCCATGAAAATTCCTCCTTTCGGAATCTAAAATCAGTTCTGTAATTCGTAGGCATACAGCGCTTCCTTCGAAGCGCTGCGCCCGACCGTGACGCCGAAACACGCGCGAAGGAGCAACTTCTCCCGACGCACTTCCTCCGGTGTCCCGCCAAGCAAAATGCTTCCACGATTCATCACGAGAATGCGGTCGCTGAGCGAAAAGCCGAGCGCCAAATCGTGTGTGGTCATCACAACCCCCTTGCCGTTCGCCGCGAGTCGCCGCACAATCTCTGTCGTCTTCTTCTGGTGTTCGACATCCATATAAGAAGTCACCTCATCCAAGAGGAAAAAGGCCGGATCCTGCGCCATCAACATGGCGAGAAAGGCGCGCTGCCGCTCCCCGCCCGAGAGCTCCGAGACCGTCTTATCGCGGTATTCGCTCATATCCGCGGCGGCAAGCGCCGCTTCGATTTTATCTCGCTCGCGTTCGCCGAGTGTTTGAAACATCTTTTTTCTGCGATAGCAGCCGTGCGCCGCAAGGGTGTGCACACTCATCCGCGGCAAAGTAAGCGTCTGCGGCAGATAGCCCACGCGCGCAGCTCTCTCCTTCGGCTTGAGCGTCCTCAGCTCCTCTCCGAACAGGCGTATGCTCCCTTGATAAGGCAGGAGGCCGAGCAGGGTTTTTAAAAGAGTCGATTTTCCGCAGCCGTTTTTTCCGATGATGCAGGTGATTTGCCCCTCCGAAAAGCAGGTCTCGGGGACGGAGACCACCGGCTTCCACGCAGTTTCGCGCTGTTTCGGATTCAAGTCATAGCCCGCGCTCAGATCTTTGATCTCGATCATACGCCACGCTTTCTGTGCATCAGCATCCAAATGAAGAAGGGTGCGCCGAGAAGACTCAGTAGGAGCCCCACCGGCAGCTCATAGGGATAAAACAGGCGTCTCGCGAGAAAATCCGCCGCCGTTAACAGTACGCTGCCGTAGAGCGCTGTTAAAAGCAGCATCTTCCGCGCGGGCAACTGCCCCGGAAAGATGCGCCGCATCACGTTCGGCACTATGAGACCGATAAAGCCGATCAAGCCGCCGATCGAGACCGCCGCGGCCGCAAGTACGGTGGCTGTGAGCAGCGTGAACAGCCTGTGCCGCGTCACATGAAGCCCCAGTCCCTGCGCAATCTCATCGCCGAGGGCAAAGAGGTCTATGCCGCCCGCGAGGAAAGTTCCGAACAGCAAGGCCGGAAGAATAAAGGCCGCCGCAAAGGCGAGTCCCGCATAGCTGACACCCGCAAAACCGCCCAGGGTAAAGGCCTGCTTATCCGCGACCGCGTTCGGGAAAAAACTCACGATGCCGTTTACCGCAGCGCCCATGAGCGCGGAGACAGCGACTCCCGAGAGCACAATTACCGTTCTGCTGTACCCCGCCCGTTTCGCAATCAGGAGTACCAGCGCAATCGAGAGCAGCGCGCCCAAAAAGGCCAGCACAAAGCGTGCGCCGACTGCAAAGGGAAAGAAAAGGGCTGCGAGCAGGGCAAAGAGCCCCGCGCCCGCATTGACCCCCATGATGCTCGGCGAGGCCAGTGCATTGTGCAACGCCTCCTGCATGAGAAAACCGGCTGCGCTGAGCGCCGCACCGCAGAGCAGGGCAGCTGCGGTTCTCGGCACGCGCACATACCATAGGATGCGGCTCACGCTCTCCGCCGTGCCGCCAAGCCCGTAAAAGACAGAGAGCCAAACAAAGAGCAAGAGTAAGCCCGTGCCGAGAATCAGCACCGGTAGAAACGGCTTGCCGCCGTGTGTCTCATTCCCCGCCCTTGTATCTTCGATACTCACTGCTTTAACGAGGCTCTCCGCAGATACTCCGAAAGCAGGGCATAGGCCTCATCCCAGCGCGCATTCGGCTTATACTGGAAGAACTCCTTCG
>CAJPKN010000119.1 GCA_905370385.1 Stomatobaculum longum | reverse complement strand
CTTGGCAAAGCGGAGCACAGCCTGCATTGTTGCGGGCGAGGACCAGAAGACCGGGGTTTCGTCCGGAGCGATACGGACCGCGTCGCCGTAGTCCGGCGTCTCGAGCGAGCGAATGCCGATTTCCGACGGCGCGCCGATGTGAAGCGGCGCACCCTGCACAAGTTCCAGGGGCTCGGTCAGCCGGTAGGCTTCCTTCACCGCCGTTTGGGAAAGAGGCCGCATGGCGACCACAACGGGACCGCGGAAAGGCCCCGTCGGGTTTGTGCGGAGCTTGGTTTCATAGAGCGGCATGGCCTTCTGTTCTTCGACATGGCGCACGGAAAGACCGTTCTCCAGGAGCAGGCCGTCCGCGGAGGCGGCACAGCCGATCAAGAAGCCGACAGAGCCGAGGTTCCAGAGCGCTTTCACTTCGTTTACATCCTCGGAGACCTCGCCGTTGATAAAGATACGGTAGCGCGGCAGGGCGGTGCAGAGATTGGCCCCGGGCGCAAGGAAGGAGGAGACGGGCTGTTCCCGTATGACCTCGAGAACAGGGAAAATTTCCGGGTTCCAGGAGGCAAAGCGGAGAAAATCGTCCGCGTAGGTGCTCGGAAGAATCAAAAGACTTGCCTTTACATAGTCGGGGCAGAGCGCGCCGGTCGCGGTGTCAAGCTTATTTGCTTCGGCGAGCGCGCGGACTTCCCGGGGTGTCAACTTCTTGAAATCTGTGCTCATGAACTGCTTTCCTTTTCTGTGTAATGTGAGGGCAAAACGTACTCAGCGCGTAAACGCGTAAGAGAACACGCGGAGCGCGTTGTTCTCGGCGCGCCGAGCGTCCTGTGCCGCCTCGATCGAAACTTTTTCAAAGCGGACGCGGTCGTTCGCCTTGATCTGCGCAAGCAAGCGGAAGTCCGCGCTGATCACGTTTGCAATCTTGGTGTAGCCGCCGGTGGTCTGCCGGTCCGCAAGCATGATAATGGGCTCGCCGGAGGCCGGAACCTGAATCGCGCCGAAGGCAATGCCGTCCGAGATGATGTCGGCGCCGTCCTTGTGGGTAATTGCGGAGCCGGTAAGGCGGCAGCCCATGCGGTCAAACTCCGGGGTCACGGTGTAGACTTCGCTCAAAAAGGTCTTGAGTCCCTCTGCGGTGAAGGCATCGTCTTGCGGGCCAAGGACCACGCGCAGGGTGTAGATGTCCCGTTTCACGAACTCCGGCGTGAAGCGCCGTGCGTCGAGGTTCGGAATGGTCGCCGCCGGAGCGCGGAAGGCGATTTCATCGTCCTTCTCGAGCTTGCGCCCGCAGAAGCCGCCGAGCTTAGCCTTAAGATAGGTCGAGCGACTGCCCATGACGAGCGGGATATTGAGGCCACCGTGGAAGGCAAGGTAGGCGCGGCAGCCGGTCTTCGGCGCCGTGAAGCGAAGGGTTTGGCCGCTCTTCACCGCGTATGCGCCGTAGGGCGCGAGGGGCTGTCCGTCCAGGGTGGCGCCGAGGTCGCCGCCGGTCAACGCAACCACATTGTCCGCGGTAAACTTGAGGGAGGGACCGAGAAGCGTGCACTCGAGCGCCGCCTCGTTTTCGGGATTTCCGCAGAGGATGTTGGCAAGGCGCAGGGCGCGGGGGTCCATGGCGCCGGAGACCGGAACGCCGAAGGCCTGATAACCGATGCGGCCCAGGTCCTGAACCGTGGTCAGAGCGCCGGGGGTAATCACTTGAATGCTCATACCTTGACCTCCTCTCGCTTGCGTGTGCTGAGGCGGTAGCTGCCCGCTTCGATTTCCGCTTCTATTTTCCGGTACTCTTCCTCGGTAATCGGGAAGAAGTGAATGTACTGGCCGGCACGCGGCAAAATCGGGGTCTCGCGCAGCGGGTCGTACATGCGAACCGGGGTTCTTCCGATGAGCTGCCAGCCGCCCGGCGAGGCAATCGGGTAGATGCCGGTCTGCTTGCCCGCGATGCCCACCGAACCCGCGGGAATCGAGACGCGGGGCGTCTTTAAGCGCGGGGTTTCGATGCTCGAATCCAGACCGCCGAGGTAAGTGAAGCCCGGGGTAAAGCCGAGCATGTAGATGAGGTATTCCGGCGCACTGTGGCGCTTTACAACCTCTTCTTCGCTGATGCCGGCATTTTCCGCCACGTGGGCTAAATCCGGGCCCATCTCCCCGCCGTAGAGGACGGGGATTTCGAGGACTTCGCTCGGGGGCAGGGCCGCCGTATCGATGGAAGCCGCAAGTTCCTTGAGCGTTCCGAGCAGCCGGTCGCAGGAAATGCAATCGGGGTCATAGTGTATCATCAGGGAGCAGTAGGTCGGGACCGTCTCTACGATGCCCGGAACCTTGCGCTCCGTGAGAAGCAGCTGAAAGGCGCGTATGGTCTGGTTGACCTCTTCGGAGATGCGGTCGCCGAAAACCGCACTGACCGCCGTGTCGCCGTTCAGCAAAAAGCGCGGCGTTGCTAAATTGGTCATAGGGAACCTTTCTTCCGAGAATTAGGAGAAGAGCTTTCCGAGATTCGGGAGTGCCGTGATTGCGAGATAGCCCGAGAAGAGCACCACAAACCAGCCGAGGACATAGAGCACAATCGGGTGACGATATTCCTTGCCGACGATCTTCGGATTCCGGCAAGCGAGCAGCATGCAGCAGAGCGAGATCGGAAGAATCAGGCCGTTCACCGCACCCGCGAAGATAACCATCTTCTTTGCGCCGCCGAGTACTGTCATGACCAGGGTCGAGAATGCGATGAAGCCGACAATGAACTGGCTCTCATGCTCGCGCACAAAGGGGTGCAGGGTCTTTAAGAAGGAGACCGAGGTGTAAGCCGCACCGATGACCGAAGTCACGCCTGCGGAGAAGAGCGCGAGACCGAAGAGACGGTAGCCCAGATTGCCCGCCGCGAGACGGAATGCCTCGGCTGCCGGGTTCTTGGCGCTCGTGATGGCATCGATATTTGCGGTGACCAGTGCCGTGCCCTGGGTGCAGACGCCGAGCACGCAGAGGAAGAGCAGAATACGTACGGTTCCGGAGACCGAGATACCGGTCAGAACCGACTGGCGGAAGTGCGAAACCTCATCCTTATTGCCGCCGTAACCCGCGTCGAGCAGGCGGTGTGCGCCGGAGAAGGTGATGTAGCCGCCGCAGGAGCCGCCGAGTAAGGTGAGCATGGGGCCCACCATGGAGCCGGGACGTTCCGGTGTGAACATGCGAACCACCGCTTCGCCGACCGGGGGCTTCGAAGAAATTGCGACAAAGAGCATGACGAGGATGATGATGCCGCCGAGCACCTGGGCCACCTTATCCACGGCTGCCTTGCCGCTCTTCGAGAGGAAGATGCAGATTGCGAGGGTGCCGCCGAGAAGGGCACCGATTTTCTCGTGGAGGCCGAACATCGCGTCGAAGCCGAGGGCAACGCCGCCCACGTTTCCGATGTTAAAGGCGAGACCGCCGAGGACCACGAGGAAAGTTAAAAACACGCCGAGACCCGGGAGCACCGTGTTTGCGATTTCCTGACCGCGCTTTCCGGATACACCGATGACGGACCAGATATTGGTCTGCGCGACCGCGTCCATGATGATGACGCAGGCAATGACAAAGGCGAAGGAAGCGAGATACTTTGCGGTGAACTGGGACGTCTGGGTTAAGAAGCCCGGGCCTATGGCGGAAGTCGCCATGAGGAAGGCTGCGCCGAGTTTCACGGAGAGACTGTGGCTGTTCTGCTTGCTGTTCATATTGCTACCCCTTTTATGATGGTTAAAAACTTACTTGATAAAGTTGCCGAGTGCTTCGATCCGAATGCCTTCTTCGGTGAGGGTCTTCCGGATTTCACGGACAAATTCGACGGCCGAGGGATTGTCGCCGTGAACGCAGATCGAATCTGCGCGGAGCGGGACATCCTCGCCGGTAATTGCCGTCACCTTGCCCTCCTTCACCATGCGAACGGTGCGGGCAATAGCGAGCTGCTTGTCGTGAATCACGGCGCCCTCTTTGGAGCGCGGCACCAGAGAGCCGTCCGCCTGGTAAGCGCGGTCCGCAAAAACCTCGGAAGCCGTGCGAAGACCGACCGCCGCAGCCTCCGAAATCAGGAAGCTGTTCGCGAGGCCGAGGAGAATCAGCTTGTCATCGAACTCTGCGACCGCCTCCGCGATGGCGCGTGCAAGTGCCGCGTCCTTGGCTGCCATGTTGTAGAGTGCGCCGTGCGGCTTGACATGCTGGAGCGTAAGTCCCGCAGCCTTTGCGAAGGCATAGAGCGCGCCGAGCTGGTAGCTCATATAAGCCTTCACTTCCTTCGGGGAGCAGGCCATATTGCGGCGGCCGAAGCCCATGAGATCCGGAAAGCCCGGGTGAGCGCCGAACGCGACAGAAGCCTCCCGACAGAGACGTGCGGTCTCCGCCATCACGAGGGGATC
>CAJPKN010000118.1 GCA_905370385.1 Stomatobaculum longum | reverse complement strand
ACATTGTCGTGAGCAAGCTCGCAAGTCGTTATAAGGCGGAGATAGTCCTTGAGAAACCGAAGTTTGCGTTCCGTGAAACCATACGCAAGAAAGTCGAATCGGCGGGGCGCTACAAGAAGCAGTCGGGCGGTCACGGCCAGTTCGGCGATGTCAAGATGAGCTTTGAGCCTTCCGGCGATCTGGAAAAGGCTTATGTCTTTGAAGAAAAGGTATTCGGCGGCGCAGTCCCGAAGAACTACTTCCCGGCGGTTGAGAAGGGGATTGCAGAGTGCTGCAAGAAGGGCCCGCTCGCGGCATACCCCGTTGTCGGTCTGAAGGCGGTGTTGCTCGACGGTTCTTATCACCCGGTGGATTCCTCCGAGCTTGCGTTCAAAATGGCGGCCAGCATGGCATTTAAGAAGGGCTTCCTCGAGGCAACGCCCGTGCTCCTTGAGCCCATTGTTGCGCTCACGGTGCGCGTGCCGGATGCAAACACCGGCGATGTGATGGGAGATCTGAACCGCAGAAGAGGCAGAGTGCTGGGTATGGAGTCCGATCACCACGGCAGACAGCTGATTCACGCGGACATTCCGGCGTCCGAACTCTACGGCTACGGCGCAGACCTTCGCTCCCTGAGCGGCGGTCTCGGCGAGTTCTCCTACGAGTTCAGCCGCTACGAACAGTGCCCGGGCGATGTGCAGAAGCGCGAGGTCGAGGCAAGAGCTTCGCTGCTGAAGGGCGAAGAAGAATAAGAATAAGAATAAGAAGGAAGGCGTATCCCCGGCATGTAAAAGTGCCGGGGATTTTTCGCTGTTCACAGCATCCGCCTAACGGTATGTCCGGAGAATCACGCCATGAAGCATGCAAGCTGTCCTTCTTGCGGAGAGACTTGCATTTCATCATCATCCGAAGAGAAGAATCGGTCCGCAGCCCGGCGACGCCATTAGAGTCGCAGAGTTCTTTTGAGCGTTTCAGCGTTTGAACCCCTATATTCTCGGTCATGATAACGAGCCGGATGAGGAAGATCTTGCGATTGAGACGAAAGGGATGCTTATGAGAAAATTCATCGAAGTCATAAAAACGTAAACGCTTTCCGACTGGAGTTCCGCTTCGCTTCATGAGACAATAGAGGCAGTTACCGATGGAAGCAAACACGGAGAGGTCATCGAGGTGACCGAACGGAGGAAATCACGATGCGAAAAAGAAACCCCGGTATTCAGATTTTGTCGGCGGCGGCGCTTGCGACTGCGCTGCTCTTTGCCGGTTGCGGACAGAGGGCGGATCATAAGGAGAACACCGAGAGCAGCGAAGCGGCGGCCGAGGAGACTGTTGCGGAGCGCCCTGCTTACAGTTACCAGTCGGAGGAGACGCAGAGCGATGGGCTTCGCCACTTTACGGATGCGGCGGGACGAGAAGTGGCGGTCAAAGCGGACATCTCTCGCGTTGCGGTGCTCTCGACCGATGCCCAGTCCTACCTATATATGATTGCGCCGGAGAAGCTCGTGTCGGTCTGGCACAATGCGAAACAGGAGGAGTATATCGACGCAGCGTATCGTGGCCTCACGGCGATCGGCAATGTCAAGGCGAGCGAACAGAAAGACACGCTGCTTTCCTTTGCACCGGAAGTCATTATCTATATGTCGGACGGAAATGAGAAGGAAACCGGAACCGGCGCGATGGCGGAACGGCTTCAGACGGAGTTCGGCGTTCCGGTGGTTGAAATCGATTCGAGTTTTGCAGGCCAGGGCAATGCCTTTCGTATGCTCGGAGATCTCCTCGGCAAGCGGGAGCGAGGCGAGGAACTCGGAAGCTATATGGACAGTGTCTATCGGAAGGTTGCGGCGGTTGCGGCGGCTGGCAAGGACAAGACCAAGTTGCTCTGTTTCCGCGGTGCGGCGGGGAACCAAGTGCTCCCGAAGAGCGCAAAGGCGAGTGAAATTGTGAATTTGCTCGCCGATAACCTCGCGGAGATTTCCGGCACCGAGGCGCAGCAGCGAAGCGGTCTCATGATACTGGAGGCAGATGAGGTGAAGGAACTCAATCCCGCGGTGATTATCACCGATACCGAGAGTTTCCTTCAGCAAATCAACAGTGACAGCAGTTGGCAGGAGCTTGCGGCAGTTAAAAACACACAGGTCTACAAGACGCCGACCAGACCGCGGGCTTGGCTGTTTACTCCGGCACAGTACCCGATCGGTGCTCTCTGGCTTGCGAAGACGCTCTATCCGGAGGCTGCGAATTACGATCTGGAACAGGAGGTCAAGCAGTACTATCAAACTTGCTATGCGAAGAGTTTGAGCACAGAAGAGTACGAGGCGCTCTATCGCGCGAAACAACACGAGCACTGAGGAGCGCGGCATCACCGATGGCAGGGGATTTGATAGCAGACAGTTGTCGCTTTGTGAAGTTTAGACAAGGTTAGGGAATTAACTTGCTTTTTTGTCTGAAAAAAACTACAATCTTAAGCGAGAATTAAGAAAAACTAAAGGGGATCGACATGAAGAAGATTGTAGGTGTGCTTGCGGCACTCTCCCTTGCGCTTGCGATGCCTTGGACAGCAGCGGCAGCCGAATGGAAGATGAGTAACGGCAGATGGTGGTACAGCTTGGACGGCGGCCGATATCCGGTGAACGGCTGGATGTGGATCGACGGCGACCGGGACGGCATTGCCGAGTGCTATTATTTTGACGGCGCAGGCTATCTACTGCAAAATACCCTGACCCCGGATCGCTGCCGCGTGAACGGAAACGGTGCTTGGGTCGATGTGAACGGCAGAGTCTATACGCGCAGAGTTGCGGTCACAAATCCCGCCGACACAAGTCCGGCATTTCAGATAGAAGCGGAGCGGCAAGCTGTGTTGCGGCTTGTCAATGAAGAGAGAACCAAGCGGGGACTGGTTCCGCTCACCTCAGAGCCTGTGCTGGAGAGCATTGCGGATCGTCGCGCGCAGGAAATCGTGCAGCTCTTCTCACACAATCGACCGAACGGACAGAGTTATGACAGTCTCTATAGAGAGCGCGGTGTGACAGGCTACGGCTACTGGGGCGAGAATATTGCGATGGGCCAGTCGAACGCAAATGCGGTGGTAACGGCTTGGATGAACAGTGAGGGACATCGCGAAAATATTTTAAAACCCGAGTACAGAAAAATCGGAATCGGTGTGTATTACCTGAATGACACGCCGTATTGGGTGCAAAACTTCGGCGGTTATTAATTAAGACGAAACGATAACGCTTTTGGGGAGGGCGGAAACATGAAAAAAACACGTTCTGCATTGGTTTTGACCTGTGCTTTGTTGGCACTCGGCACGGCTGCGTGCGGTGAGAAGAAATCGAAAACGGTTGAGACAACGGAGACCGTTGCGAATCGGGAATCGCAACAGGCGGAAGAGACCAAAGAGGAAGCGAAGACAAAGCTTGAGACGCCGGAACAACTCCCGGTCTCGTTGGTGGTCCGGAACTCCGGACGGGAACTTGTGAATCTTGAGCCGAACGGTATGGGACTTGAAGAGAAGCATTACAGCTTTCCGGATTGGGCCGAGGTCCCAACACTTCCCGTTGCGGCCTCCGAGGGACTTCATAAGGCCATGCAGGCTTACGAAGAGAGTCAGCTTACCGCGCTCAAGCAATTTGCGGCAGCGCATCAGAATAAAACGGAACAAGATTACAACTATCAATATGCGGGCGATGTGACGATTTGCCGGAGCGACAGCAACTTTTTCAGCTTTGTTCGCGGTGTAAACAGCTTTACGACGGATGCGGAAGGGTATAGCTATGACAGCAGAACCGGTGAGGAAGTTAAGCTTTCGCAGGTCGTCAAGGATATGAATCAGCTGCAAGCTGCGGTGAATGAGGTTTTGAAGGAGAACAATCAGAGCGCCCTCTCCGCAATCACAAAGGAGGCTCTGGAAAAAGATGCGATTGTCTGGGCTTTGGGAAACGAAGGCCTGGATTTATTTATCGCGCAGAGCGACGGGAACTATGTGGACTATCAGCGCATCGTCATTTCCTATGAGCGCTATCCGGACTTGTTTGCGGACGGTGTGAAATTGCGCCCCGCGGAGTATGCGGCGCAGCTTATGACCACGGCAAAGAGCTACATCGACGGCAAAGTGCTTCAAGTTACCGCACCGGAGACCGAGGGCGGAAGTTTTACCGTGACGGTCGATGACAAGCAGTTCACCGTGGAAAAACCGGAAATGGCGGTCGGACTCATCAGCTTGCTGTATGTGAAGACGGCATCGGGGACTTATCTCTACCCCGAATTTCAGGGAGATTATTCGGACGCTTCCTACTTACTTCCGGTGGATTTGCAGAGCGGAAAGGCGAGCAAGCTGCCGGAAGATCGAGAACTCGGCATGGGCTTCGACTTGCAAAATGCGGTCAATCCCGATGCGCTCGCGTTATCGGTTCGGTCCGATACCTTAAGCACGTTGTATACC
>CAJPKN010000117.1 GCA_905370385.1 Stomatobaculum longum | reverse complement strand
GATTTGGTCGAGGGCATGCAGTTTGACCGCGGCTATATCTCCGCTTACATGGCAAACGATGTCGAGAAGATGGAGGCGACCCTCGAGGATCCGTACATCCTGATTACCGACAAGAAGATTTCCAACATTCAGGAAGTGCTTCCGCTGCTCGAGGAAGTTGTAAAGAGCGGCGCAAAGCTCCTCATTATCGCAGAGGATGTCGAGGGTGAGGCACTCACGACTCTCATTGTGAACAAGCTTCGCGGCACCTTCAATGTGGTTGCGGTCAAGGCACCGGGCTACGGCGACAGAAGAAAAGAAATGCTGCAGGATATCGCGGTTCTGACCGGCGGTACCGTAATCAGCGAGCAGCTCGGCCTTGAGCTCAAGGATGCGAGAATGGCTCAGCTCGGCCGCGCTAAGTCGGTCAAGGTCACGAAGGAGAACACCGTGATTGTGGACGGCCTCGGCAAGAAGGCAGATATCGACGCGAGAACCGCGCAGATCAAGGCGCAGCTTGCGGAGACCACGTCCGAGTTCGACAAGGAGAAGCTCCAGGAGCGTCTGGCAAAGCTCTCCGGCGGTGTCGCGGTGATTCGCGTCGGCGCAGCAACCGAGACCGAAATGAAGGAAGCAAAGCTCCGCATGGAGGACGCACTCAACGCGACCAGAGCAGCTGTCGAAGAGGGCATTGTCGCAGGCGGCGGCACGGCGTACATCAACGCATCGAAGGAAGTGCAGAAGCTGGTGGACAGCCTCGAGGGCGATGAGAAGACCGGCGCAAAGATTGTCATGAAGGCGCTGGAGGCTCCGCTCTTCTACATTGCGGAGAACGCGGGCCTTGAGGGCGCTGTCATTGTGAACCAGGTCAAGGAGAGCAAGAAGGGCATCGGCTTCGACGCTTACAACGAGGTCTATGTCGACATGGTCAAGGAGGGCATTCTGGATCCGGCAAAGGTGACCAGAACGGCACTCGAGAACGCGACCAGCGTTGCGAGCACCCTGCTCACAACCGAGTCTGCGGTTGCGACCATCAAGGAGCCCCAGGCGGCACCGGCAATGCCGGCAGGCGGCATGGGCGGCATGATGTAAAAGAGCCGCTTCGGCAAAACGAAAACAGAAACAAAGAAAGCGGGCAGTTCGGAAATTCCGGGCTGCCCGCTTTTTGCGTCATAGGACAAGAAGAGTTGATAGCCTCCTCCGTAGCGCTTGCAGAATCAAGTTAGCGGCACCAACTCATTTTGTCCGCCTAGCTGAAGTTTGATTATGCTGTGGTTGCGGAATGCGGGTGGGAAATCTGTTCCCTGTATTTTCCGGGTGAGATGCCGATCTCTCTGTGAAATACAGTGATGAAATAGTTGTAATCGGGATAACCGCATTGGTAGGCGATTTCTGAAATAGAAAGGTCGGAATTCTCGGTCAGCAGTACCTTTGCCTTTTCAAGACGCATATGCTGAATCTGCTTGGCAGGACCACGCCCGTAATTCTGCTTACATAATTCGTAGAGTCGTGTTCTTCCTATTTTGAAGTGGGAAGCAATTTCTGCAGACGTAAGATCTTCAGTGAAATGCTCTTGCAAGAAGGTATCTAAACTGACGGGAAGTTTTTCCTGATGAAGAGAGACCATGCGCTCCATACATAAATAAATTCCGACCGCTGAGAGAATCTTTGTTGCGGATTTGATGTAGTCCTCGGATGTTAAGGGACGTTCCCAGCAAGCTTTTTTAAGTGCACTGTAATCAACATCTAATTTCTTCGTGTATTCTTTGATTTTCTCCCAACCTTCTTCTCTGGTTTGATAACTGAATACATGGCCTAGAAGTAGGTAGCCTACTACCAGATTACCGATGATAAGAGGAGAGATGCTTTCTGTCATGCCGGCATAGCAACGATAGGTGTAGGTATTTTTTGTCCTTGCAGCATAAGAACAGGAGCGGGCATCGCACTCACGGCATTCGTTGTATCCGTTCGGCGCAGCACGCAGGATCCGGCAAAACGAGGGCAGGGATTCGGGATAAGAGGCGAGTTCGTTAAAGTTTTCATCAAAAACACAGGTTCGAATCCTGGTCAATGTGTAGAAATCCCTCAGTAGATTATGGAGTTTTACTAGGTCAAATGTCGAAATCATATGCAAATATCTCCTATAGTTATTAATTGAATTATACAATACTCACGAACAAAATCAAAGTTTTTAGAACACTTATGTATATATTAACCCATGGCAAACCGATAGAATGCAAATATAAGGTTCCGTAAATAAGAAAGGAGGACGATTAAATGTTAATAACATTAAAAGATATTGTGGGAATTGCTGAAAAAGAGGGAATCGCAATAGGCGGTTTTAATACGCCTAACCTTGCTTCCTTAGAGGCTGTAATCGGTGCAGCGGAAGAGGAGAAATTACCGGTAATCCTGATGTTTGCGGAGTGTCATGATGAATGGGTATCTCTGGATCTCATCGGTCCGGCAATGCTGAATGCGGCAAAGCAAGCAACTGTCCCCGTCTGTGTCCATCTGGATCACGGAGAACATTTGGAGTATTTGAAAAAAGCACTCGAGCTTGGCTTTACGGGGATTATGTATGACGGCTCCGTACTGCCGTATGAAGAAAATGTAGCGAACACAAAGAAAGCCGTAGAAATGGCCCGCGAGTACGGTGCTTCGGTGGAAGCGGAACTGGGCTCCATGGGGAGACGTGAGTCGGGAGCCAATGACCGTAGCGGTGATTGTGATGAAACGAAGATTTACACAGATCCGGATTTGGCTGCGGAATTTGTCTCTGCAACGGGGATAGATCTTCTGGCTTGAAAGAGCCTAAATTGGACTTGGGAATTGTTCGTGAAGTGCGTAAAGCTACCGATGACGTACCGGTGGTGATGCACGGCGGCAGCGGAGTGTGCCGAGATGACTATCACGCTGTGATACAGGCCGGAGTAAGAAAAATCAATTACTTCACCTATATGGACAAGGCCGGAGGATCGGGAGCAAAAAAATACCTCGATGGTCTTGCGCCGGATGCGCCGCAGTTCTATTCTTCCGTCTTTTTAGCAGCGAGAGATGAAATGAAGGAAAATGTCAGACATGCAATCAGGATGTTCGCATTGAAAGAGTAAAGGCAGGTAGGCACGACTATAAAGTTGTGATTACAGATTCGACGCATGGTGACAAAAGAGTAGGAGGATAGTCATGGACAAGAAGAAAGTAACATTTGCACTTGCTTTTTGTAATCGTGGATTCATGCCGGGAGAGCTGATTTACGCTGCACGAGAGGAGCTGATTCAGGCAGTCCAAAATTCCGGGTATGATTATATCGCCATGGATCCGGAGGCAACAAAGTTCGGTGGAATTGAAACCCGAGAAGAAGGTGCCCTATATGCGGAATGGTTAAACAATCACCGGGGACAGTTTGACGGCGTTATTTTCTCTATGCCGATTTTTGCCGATGAAAACGGTGCAATCGCTGCGCTACAGGATGCCGGGGTTCCCATTCTGATGCAGGCTTATCCGGACGAATTGGACAAAATGGACTTTGCGCATAGAAGAGATGCGTATTGCGGTAAATTTTCGGTGACAGATGTGTTTACGCAGTACGGTGTTCCCTTTACCTGCTTACAGCCGCACGTTGTCCATCCGCTGTCGACTGCATTTGCAAAGAATCTCAAGGATTTTGCGGCCATCTGTCGTGTCGTGAATGGTATGAAACGGTTCAACATAGGATGTATCGGCGCAAGAACAACGGCTTTCAAAACGGTACGTTTTGACGAAATCACGCTTCAAAAATACGGAATTAATGTCGAGTCCTTCGATTTGTCGGAGTTTTTCTTCAAGGTAGGGAAATTGGATGATAACGACCCCGTTGTCAAGGATAAGATTGGGGAGTTGGAGAATTATACGGATTTCAGCAATGTACCCGAGGCAAATAAGAAGAATCTTGCGAAGTCTGCCGTGGTTCTGGATCGTTACATCGCAAAATACCGCCTGGATGCGCTTGCGCTTCGGTGTTGGAACGAATTTGAACAGGTGTTGCGCATCTGTCCTTGTGTGTTGTTGTCTTACTTAAATGATAAGGGCATCGTGGCTTCCTGCGAGATCGATATGTGCTCGGCATTGATGATGCGGGCAATGACTCTGGCATCGGAACAGCCGACAGCGGTTCTGGATTGGAACAACAATTACGGAGATGATCCGGATAAGGTAGTCCTCTTCCATTGCGGACCGGTGGCACAGAGTTTGATGACTGCGAAGGGACAGGTCACCAATCACAAGATGTTTGACAAGACAGATCCGGGCAGCGGCTGGGGAACGAACGAGGGGCGAATCAAAGCGTTTCCGACGACGATTTCCAATTGCCAGACGAAGGACGGAAAAATCGTCACCTATGCTTCCGAGGGTGAATTCACAGCAGACAAAATACCGGAGGAGTTCTTCGGATGTGCCGGTGTGTGCGAGATTCCTCACTTACAGGATAAGTTGCAAAGAC
>CAJPKN010000116.1 GCA_905370385.1 Stomatobaculum longum | reverse complement strand
TCTGCAAAGCTCGTATTAAAATTAGACTGCTGATAACTGCTTTTATTATACGCACACAATTCTTCCCTGTCACCGTCCTCTCCCCACAGTCCCCCTTCCCGCCTTCTCCCATTCTCCCTGCTCTTCCGAATAGAACTCCCCCGAATAAAAAAGAGAGGCTTCCGCCCCTCTCTTTTCTCTTTATACCGCGCTCAGCGCACGGTCTTCACAAGCTGCAGCATCGCTTCTTCCGTCAGCGGATGTGCCTGTGCTTCGACGGAATAAGAGTAGCCGTCTCTCGTCCAAGTTGCGAGCGACCAACGCCCGGTCTTCCATGCGCCTTCCTTAGTTCTTCTGCTCTGCGGGAACAGACGGAAGCTCCGTGCCAAGTTCCAGCGCCTCGCTATCCAGCACCTCTGCACTGCCGTCCGCCTTCTTCTGCACGGTCAAAAGGCAAAAGCTTCTGTCCGCATTCGGGACGGCCCGGTTGCCGCAGAGAAAGGTATAGCATTCATCCGGCTCGCCCGCGCCGCCGATGTATGCAAGCGGCTCATAGACGCTGCCCACTTTGCCGGTGAGCGCCGCCTCAAAAACTTCCGTCACTGCGGGATTTGCCTGCGGATCGCTGTCGCCGCTGTTGTACTTCCACTCCGCCGACATCTTTGCGGCCGCAACCGGCAGCAGTTCCTTGGTGCCGAGGAGTTCTGCCTTGCCGTCCAAATCCGCATAGACATTCACCAGAAGATAGGCGGGTGTGGCATCCGGTGCTACAACCGTTCCTTTGCAAAGATAGGCGTAATTCGTCCCCGCGACCGGCTGTGAGCCCAGCACGGCAAGCACTTCATACTTGTAGCCCGTCATCCCCTCCACGGCCACATCAAAGGCCTTCATTGCCTCGGCATTGTCCGCCGGCAGAAGACTGTCCTGATTTGCAAACCAGCCGCCAAGCAGGATATTATCGCCCTCTCTCGTCTCTGTTTCCACACTGCTCTCCGCAGCCGCGGCCGTGCTCGCCTGTGTCTTTCCGTTTCCGCAAGCCGCGAGCATTAAGCCCATCATAACAGCCGCCGTCATCATTCTCTTTTTCATCTCTTACATATCCTTTCTTGATTCGCCGCTTCGGCTCTGATGCTCTGCCTTCACTGATTCAGACGGAACGAAACGCGGTGAGGTCACAGTTTCGCCAAAAAAATTGTGCAGAACATGTCTGCACAATTTTTCGTTTCACATCGCCCCGCTCCGCCTTTTAATGCTTCTTTTTCTTTTTCGGCGCCGCGGTCTCTTTTGTGGCCTTTTTCTTGTTCTCGGCGCTCGTCTCTTTCTTCGGCTGCACCTTACTCTGCGTTTCATCCGCCGCGTTATCGCCGGGTTTGATGCCCGGAATCCCGATTGCTTCTCCGCCCACGCCGCGCGAAGGCAAGAGGCTTGCGGCCGAAGTGTGGATGTTGCAACGCTGATAGGGCGTTAAGCGGGAGTCATCCGTTTCGACTTCCGAATCCGGCACAACCATAACCACGCGCGTCGTGGTCGGGCAGTACGTGGTCGGCAGCAGTCCCGTGACCGCGCAGACCGTCATGGTCGTGTGCTTATCGCACATCTCGGTCGGGATGGTGCCGCGCGCAAAGTACTCGGTGTAAACCGCATCCCCGCGCGGATCCCGGCTGCAAATGCCCTTGACCGGGAGTTTCCCCGACTTTCTGCAGATTTCCGCGCTCACAATGCTGTCTGGCATTGCAAAGCCCGGGTCCGGTTTGTCCTGATGAATGCGCTCCATAATCTTACGCCAAATGTCCTTGTGGAAGGAATTGCCGCCGTTTCCGTCCGTGAGCGGCTGGTTCTCGTCGCAGCCGGCCCAAATGCCCGCCGTATAGTACGGCGTGTACCCCACAAACCAGACGTCCACGTTGTTGCTCGTGGTGCCGGACTTGCCGGCGCTGCTCATATTCGCAGGCTTGGCGCGCGTACTGGTCGTGTTGACATTGACCCCGCTGCTTGCAAACTTACGGTTCGGCAGCATGGACTGCTGCAGGGCATCCGTGAGCAGGAAGGCCGTGGAATCCTTGATGACACGGCGCTGCTCCGGATTATTCTCAAGTAGCACCTTGCCGTTGTGATCCACAATCTTCGTGTAGAAAACAGGTTTCGTATAGACACCCTGGTTCGCAATCGCGGCAAAGGCCGCGGTGAGTTCCAGATTGTTGACGCCCTTTGTGAGGCCGCCGAGCGCCATGGCCGGGTTATAGTCCGAGTCCGTGAGGCTCGTGATACCGAACTTCTTACTGTACTCCGCACCGAGCTGCGGGCTCACCGTCTCCATGAGGCAGCGCACCGCAACTATGTTCATCGAGTACATGATGCCGTCTCGTATGCTGGACCAGCCGAGGTAGTTGTCGTCTCCGTACCAGTTCCGGAACTGCTTCTTATTGGCCTCGTAGGGGCCGTCGTAGTAGACCGAACCGAGCGTCTGCCCGCAGGCATCGAGCGCCGGCGCAAAGGCCGCGAGCACCTTAAAGGTGGAACCCGGCTGACGGTAGGAGTTGGTCGCGCGATTTAAGGAGAGCGAGACCGTCTTCTCGCCTCGGCCGCCGGAGAGCGCCTTCACCTTGCCCGTGCTGTGCTCCATGAGCACGAACGAGTCCTGCGGCTCGAGGATGATGTGCATGCTCTCACCGATAATCTGATCGTCCGCGGGATTCACGACACTCGCCTTAAACGCTTCGGCATCCGCCTTTGCCTCGGCATCCGTGCGATACAGGCCGTCAAACTCCTTGCCCTTCTTCGCGAGCACGTCCTTCTCGCTGTAGTTCTGCACTTCACCGCTTGCGCGTTTTACCGAGAGGCGGTATTCCAGCGCATACTTGGTGACCGCATAGTTCTCGGGATTGTTGATTTCGCTGTCCACAATCGCCTGCAGTGTGGGGTCCTGCGTCGTATAAATCGAGAGCCCACCGCTGTACAGGAGATTGTGCGCCTGGGTGTCCGTATAGCCGAACTTATCCTTGAGGTCCTGCTGCACCTGGCTCACAAGCTCGTCGGTAAAGTAGCTGTAGGTGTGGGTCGCCTTCTCCTTGGAAACCAAATCGGCATTTTCGATGCGGTCGTAGACATTGTCCGCGAGCGCCTCCTCCTGCTCTTCCTTGGTGATGTAACCCTGCCGCAGCATATAGCGAAGTATCACCTTCCGCTTCTCCTCATTTGCCTGCCGCCCCGTGATGGGGTTGAGCCGCGAGGGGTTCTGGGTGATGCCGGCCAGCACCGTGCACTCGGAGAGGGTAAGATCCTTGACTTCTTTGTTAAAGTAGCGGCGCGCCGCCACCTTGACACCGAGCGCGTTGCTGCCGAGGTTAATCGTGTTCAGGTAGTTGGTCAGAATCTCTTCTTTGCTCATCATCTGCTCGAGTTTGAGCGCCAGATACTGCTCCTGAATTTTTCTGGTCAGCTTCTCACCGAAGCTTTTTTCCCGACCGCCGTTGAAGAGGTTGTTTTTAATGAGCTGCTGGGTAATGGTAGAGCCGCCGCCCGAACTCGAAGTGCCGCGCAGCACACCCACAACGGCGCGCATAATGGAGCGCGTGTCGACACCGTTGTGCTTCCAGAAACGCTCGTCCTCAATCGCGACAAAGGCATTCACGAGGTTCTTCGGAAGCTCCTCATACGTCGCTTCCTGGCGATTGGCGCCCGCCATGACCAGGGTTTCGACCAGATTTCCGTCCGCATCGTAAACAGAGGTGGCAAAGCCCATGGGGGCGATGCTGTCCGCCTTGAGTTCCGGCGCGGAGTCCACAATGCCCCGAAGGGCGCCTGCCGCAAAAGCCGCACCGAGCGCCGCAGTTAAAAACAGCAGCATAATCAAGACGCGCGCTGCCGTTAGGGCAATCAGATTTTTTAGTTTGCTCCGGTGCGCGTCTTTGTCTTTCAGCGCGCGCTCCACGGAATTTCGTCCAAAATCCACAGGGCACTCCTTCAAATAAATTTCGATGGTTCGTTTCATTATAGCACGTGCCCGTACCGAACTCCAGCGAACGCAAAAAAGGACTGTGCTCTCGCACAGTCCTTCTTCGTCACTTCACGGAAAGCCGCGTCAAATGCCTTACTGTTCTTTTCTTCTTCTGCCTAAGACTGCGTAAGCCGCAAGCAGGAAGCCCGCTGCGGTCCCCGCAAAGTTCAGCGCAAACGGCGCCTCACCGGTCTTCGGGAGTCTGCCCTTATTGGTACCGACTGCCGTGCCGCGGTTCGTTGCTCTCTTGCCGCCGTCCTGCGACAGCGCGTTGCCTCTATTCAGCGTATCCGCATTCTGCTGCGGGGTCGGCTCGATGACAGGCTTTTTGTCCTCACCCGTATTCGGGGTCGTGTTCGGCTGCGTGTTGCTCGGCTGCGTTCCGGTCGGTATTCCGGTCGCGACATTGTTCGGCGTGACCGTGCCGCGACGTCCGCGGCTGCTGCGGCTGCCGCCGCCACCGCCGCCACCGCTGCTGCCGCCGCTTCCGCCGATGTTCTCGCCTTCCGAA
>CAJPKN010000115.1 GCA_905370385.1 Stomatobaculum longum | reverse complement strand
CCTGCGCGAGGGCGCGGAGAAGATCAAAAAGATTGAGGGGAAACTCACGATTTTGGAGCAGAAGTATCCGGAGTGCGTGGCGAACCCGGATAACTGCGATGTCAGTGTTCCGGCGGAAAACGGTAAGCCTGTCTCCGAGAGTTCTCTCGGCAGCTTCCCTGCTTTTGAAGGCCAAGATTTAGACGGCAACGCGGTGAAAAGCAGCGAACTCTTCGGCGGAAACACTGTGACGGTCGTGAATTTTTGGTTTACAAGCTGCAGACCCTGCGTGGAAGAGCTCTCGGCATTGGATGCGCTGAACAAGCAGCTCGCGGAAAAAGGCGGCGCCGTGGTCGGCATCAACAGCTTTACGCTGGACGGCGATGCTGCAGCGATTGCGGAGGCAAAGGATGTGCTTGCGAAGAAGGGAGCGAGCTACCGTAACCTTCGCTTTGATACGAACACGGATGCGGGAAAGTTCGCGATGGGCATTTACTCCTTCCCGACCAGCTATGTGGTCGATCAAAAGGGCAATATTGTGGGAGAGCCCATTGTCGGCGCAATCACGGATAAAAAGCAGGCGGAGCGCCTCAATCAGCTGATTGAGCAGGCGCTTGCAAGCGCAGAAAAATAAGCGCATCGGGAACAAGCGAAGTTCTCAAAGGGCAGAAATGCACAAAAGGAAAAAGAAGAGAAGATAAGCGGACATTCGGTCTTTGAAACGGCCTGTCGCATGGTATAATTTCGTTGACGCGGTTCCTTTGCGGAATTTGAGAAAACGAGGTTGCTTTGCGATGGGCTTTTATTTAGGTGCTTTGCTGTTTGTGGGGATGACGCTGGCTTGCGCCTTTATGGTGCCGGTCGTGTATCTTACGCTTCGCAATGCGGTGCTTGCGGAGAGAGAGGTGCCGGGCTGGGTTTATAAGCTCGGACATGCGGTGCACGGTCGCGGAACGGATCACTATGAGGACTTGACCACGCCGGGAGCCCTCCGAGAGGCGAGACTGTTTCTGTTCGGCATTCTCATGGGCAATCTTCTGGTCATAGCCTACAAATATCACAGCGGGCTCAATCTCTATGCGGCAATCTACTTCGCGCTGCGCGCGGAATTTGGCATTGTCCTTGTGATGCGCATTCTCGTGGTACAGGGAAAGAATCTTTGGTGGCTGTTTCATCGCCATGAAGAGATACATTACTATTCTGCCTCCATGGCGGTCTGGGGTACGGCATTTTTTACCGCTTTTCTCCTCATGTTAACTGTTAGCATAACGGGAGTTCCGGCTCCGCCGCTTCGGGTACAGATTGCGGGGAGCACACTGACACCGGGTATGAGCCGCGGAAAGGATTTGCTTGCCGCAGGGTTTTCGCTCGACGGAAATAGCGCCGATACGGAGGTGGAATACGCGGAGATTAAGGGGGTCTATGATTATAAAGCGCTCACGATGGAACTTCGGCGGGACGGAAAGCGCTACGGCAGGGTCAGGCTGGTGCCGGACGGAAAGCCGCAGGCCAAGCTGAAAGACTGCGTGCTGGTTTCCTGCTATTTCACGCCCGAAGACGAGGGCTTTTCGGAGATTGCCGTGCAGGGGAAGAAAATTGCGGAACTGAGGGCGCAGGATTTTCAGAAGCAGTCCCCCACGGAGCTGTTTGCAATCGAAGCGCCGGATGTGAAGGAATCGGTGCAAGCGGATTTTGTGCTTCTGAGGCTGCAGACCGAACCCTACACGCTCTTTACGAGCTATGCGTTTGAAGCGAGCTTTACCATAGAGGGAGAGCCGCTGCGCTACAAGGTGCATGCGGATCAGACTCGCTGGGAATGAGCGAGAAATTTCGAGGGTCAAGCCTTGATTTAAGAAGCGGATGCTACTCTGACGGGTGGCATCCGTTTTCCGTTCAAACGATCGGGAAATTTCCGGAGGTAAAAGTCATCTGTCGTATCGTCTAAAATCAGGGACAAGAATACTTAAATTTCGGCAAATGCATAAGTTGACGGAGAATGAAATAAACTGCTAGTATCTAAGGCACAAGTTACTGTGTTGCGCGCTTGATGAGCGCGGTTTCCTGCCACGGCAGAGAAAGGATACTATGTCAGAAAAAGCACTGACCGGACTCGGCTGGTTTGCAACCTGTGTATCCGTCATGATGTATGTCTCCTATATTCCGCAGATTATGAACAATCTGCACGGAATGAAGGGAACCCCGATTCAGCCCCTGGTCGCGGCAATTAACTGCACGCTCTGGGTCACCTATGCGCTCCTAAAGAAGAATCGCGATTATCCGGTCGCGATGGCGAATGCGCCGGGTATCATTTTCGGCCTGATCGCGGCGATTACGGCGATTATCTGAGTAAAACAACAAGTCCTTTGTCATCGGCAAAGGACTTCTTTTTAAAGTGAAAAATTGTATACAAGAAAGAAAAAGGGGGAACAGCGTATGCGGAAAAACGAGAGACAAGAGCTGCCGACAACCGGGGACAAGGGGCAGGCGGAGGCAGCGGCGTCAGGGGAAACAAAACAGACGCCCGAAGCGAGAGATCAGGGCATCGTAAGAACAAGTATAATCGGCATTATTGGCAATCTGTTTCTCGTGGTATTCAAGGGGGCTATCGGACTCGCTTCCAATTCCATCGCAATTTTACTTGACGCCGTCAATAACCTGACCGATGCACTGTCCTCGGTCATCACAATCGTCGGTGCGAGAGCTGCGGCAAAAGAACCTGACCGGGAGCATCCGCTCGGACACGGTCGCATTGAATATCTGAGTGCGCTGCTGGTGGCAGCGCTGGTTCTCTATGCGGGCTTGAGTTCGCTCGTCGAGTCGGTCAAAAAGATGTTGCACCCGGAGACGCCGCAGTACAGTGCGGTCGGTCTTGTCATTATCGCGGTGGCGGTTCTCGTAAAGATTCTGATGGGGCAATATGTAAAGCACCGGGGGAAACAGCTGAACTCGGATGCGCTGGTCGCCTCGGGTTCCGACGCCTCGTTTGATGCCTTGCTCTCGGCGTCAGTGCTCGCGTCCGCGCTCATCTTCCTCCGCACCGGCATCTCCCTCGAGGCCTATGTGGGAACCTTAATCTCGGTGATGATTGTGCGGTCCGGCTACGGCATGGTATGCGATACCCTCGATGAGATTCTCGGCAAGCGCCCGGACACGGAACTCGTCCGGAAGATTCGTGCACTCATTATGGAGGAACAGGTTGTAATCGGGGCCTACGATCTCTTTATCACGGACTACGGCCCGGAGCGCCGCTACGGCGTGGTGTATCTCGAGCTTCCGGACACGATGACCGTCGAAGAGGTTGACGCGCTGACCAGACGCATTCAGAAGCGCGTCAAAGAGGAGACCGGCATCCGCATCAGCACCATCGGCGTCTATGCCCACAATACCAAAGATCCGGCGGCCGCGGAGATGCGCCATACGGTCGAGCACATTGCGCTCTCTCATGCTTGGATTTTGCAGATCCACGGCTTTTATGCGGAGCCCGCAAAGAAATATATGCGCTTTGATGCCGTGGTGGATTTCACCAAGAGCAGGGCGGATGCGGTCGAAGCCTTGCGGTGCGAAATCGAAGCCGCGTACCCGGGTTACCGGGTCGATATCACCCCGGATGCGGATGTTTCCGACCTCTCGAGCTGAGGGAAGCACTTGCAATTTTTACGCTCTTCAGGTAAAATGTAATAAATTCGTAAAGAATAGAGCCGAAGTCGGCAGAGTCGAGAGGATAGGAATGAAAAAGAACGTGGGTACAGGGAAAAAGGTAGTTACAGCAGTGTTGCTCAGCGCTGCGATTGTTGCCGGCAGCTTCGCTGCGTTCGGCGCAAAGAAGAGCGCCTATACCTTCCAGAGCGGCGGCGCAAAGATTACCTGCGGTCAGAGCGCGAAGGGAGCGCTCAACTCACTCGGCAAGGCAGATAAGGTAATTGTGCAGGAGTCCGTACAGGGAAACGGCAAGGAGAGAATATACAGCTTCAGGGGTTTTGAGCTCTGTACCTTGAGTGAGAACAACGGTGCGCAGAAGGTGCAGTCCATCTGCATCCTCGACAAGAACGTCAGTACACCGGAGGGAATACGCCTCGGTGCGACGCGCGAGGCGGTCGAGAAGGCGTACGGAAGAGGCTACCGCGAAGAAGAAGGCGTTCTCTACTATACCCTCGGTGATACCGAGCTCAAGATTTACTTGACCAACGATGTGGTCGACGGCATTGAATATCTTATCGCAGATGCATCGTAACGGACCCGGCGCTCGAAAGGGCGCCGGTTTTTTCTGTGTGGAAACAAAGTCGAAAAATTAGCACTCAAAGCTTGACACTGCTAATAACTAATGTTATAACTGCTTTTGTTGAGAAGACAAAGCGAAAAGCGTTTAACGTTTATTAAGGAGGCATTGTATTATGAAGCTGGTACCGTTGTTTGACCGTGTCGTGCTGAAGAAGATGGTAGAGGAAGAGACCACCGCATCCGGAATCGTACTGCCGGGTCAGGGCGACAAGGAGAAGCCGGGTCAGGGTGAGATCATTGCAGTGGGTCCCGGCGGCCTTGTGGACGGCAAGGAAGTAAAGATGC
>CAJPKN010000114.1 GCA_905370385.1 Stomatobaculum longum | reverse complement strand
GTGAATCGCGAGTCGCAGTTCGTGCTGAATTACTGGAACATGAAGGCGCCCCGCCTCATTACGAGCGTGAGTCCGCAGATGAAGGACATCGACTTCCGCATTCGGCCGGGTATTGACGGAGAGATGAGCCTCCGCGAGGTCTGGAAGCTGATGCGCGAAGAGGACATCGAGACCCTCTGCATCACGACCGAGGAGCAGGAACTCCTGGGTCTGGTTTCGGTCACCGATATCACAAACATCAACATGAATCTCCTCGACAACGGCATACTCGCGACCGCAAAGACGCCCTATAAGAACCTCATCTCGACCCTCGACGCAGAGATGATTTCCGGCGACCCGGAGGCGTGCATCGAGCAGGGGCATATCTACATCGGCACAAGTCCCGAGGTCATTGAAGAGTTTGTGAACGAGAACGATATCGTTCTGGTTTCGAACCGCTATGAGGCGCAGATTTGCGCGATTGAGTGCGGCGCGTCCTGCATTGTGATCTGCTGCGGCGCAGTGGCCGGAAAGACCATCTTAAACCGCGCGAAGGAAAAGAACTGTACGGTGCTCATGAGCCCCTACGACACCTATGCGGCGGCACGACTCATCAGCACCGCGATTCCGGTGCGCCACATCATGCAGAGCGAGAAGCTGCTGCAGTTCGGCCTCAACACCTATGTCGAAGACGCGAAGAAAATCATGGCGTCGGTGCGTCACCGATACTTCCCCATTCTTGATTCCGAAGGAAAGTATGTCGGTGTCGTGAGCCGCAGAAACCTCTTGAATCTGCACCCGAAGCGGGTCATTTTGGTGGACCACAACGAGTTTACCCAGACCGTGGACGGCATGGAGCAGGCGGAGATTCTGGAAATCATCGATCACCACAGAATCGGCAATCTGGAGACCGGCGGACCGGCCTACTTTCGGAACGAGCCGGTCGGCTGCACCAACACCATTGTCTATTCCATCATGCAGGAGAAGAATCTCACTCCGCCGAAGGAAATCGCGGGGCTCATGCTCTCCGCAATCCTCTCGGATACGCTGATGTTCCGCTCGCCGACTTGCACGGCGAGAGACCGCGCCGCGGCGGAGGCACTTGCCGCCATTGCGGAGGTCGATATCGAGAGCTATGCGAATCAGATGTTTGAGGCCGGCGAGGATCTGAGCGGCCGGAGCGCCGAGGATATTTTCTTCGCGGACTTTAAGGTCTTTACCTTCGGCGATATCCGCTTCGGCGTGAGCCAGAGCACCTTTATGACAGAGAAAAACCGGAAGGCGGCCGAGGAATTGGTGAAGCCCTTCCTCGAAGCGGCCGCAAACCGCACCGGTGTGGATACCGTTTACTACATGGCGACCGACACGCCCTCCGAGAGCACGGAGCTCTTCTGGTACGGCAACATGGCCGAGGAGTACGCGCGGCGTGCTTTCGGACGCGCGCCGGAGACGGAAGGTTACTTCTACCTGCCGGGCGTTGTGAGCCGTAAAAAGCAGATGATACCGCCGCTTCGCATGGCAATGCAGGCGGAACCCTGAGAGGAGAGAGTATGAAACGTGTCAGCGCCCTGCTCGCACAGGGCTTGGAAGAAGTGGAATGCCTGATGGTTGTTGATCTCTTACGGCGGGCGGAAGTGCAGGTGACCCTGGTCTCCGTGAGCGGTGAGCGCGTGGTGACCGGCGCGCACGGCATCGCGATCGTGACGGATCGCCTGATCGAAGAGATGGATTTTTCGGCGGAGGATATGATCTTCCTGCCGGGCGGCATGCCGGGCGTCAGTAACCTGGTGCGGCATGCGCTGGTGGCGCAGACCCTGAGAGCGCAGGCCGAACAGGGCAAGGAGCTTGCCGCCATCTGTGCGGCGCCGAGTATACTCGGCAAGATGGGACTCTTTGCGAACAAGCGCTTTACCTGCTATCCGGGTTGGGAGCGCGGCATTGACGGCATCAACGGCGCCGAGTGGAGCGGGGCCGCGGTGGAGCGGAGCGAGGGACTCACGACCGGGCGCGGACTCGGCACGGCGATGGACTTCGGCTTAAAGCTGATTGGCGTGCTCTGCGGCGGCGAGACGGCGGAGAAGATTAAGCAGGCTGTCCAGCACCCGGACACGCTCTACTGAGCGCGTCACCGTGAATGCGTTTTGGGCGCGCCGCGCTGCGCTGCGGGAGTTTTTGCTTTTTAATCTGCTTTCGAACTGTGCGACCCTGGTGAACCTCCTTGCGACTTTTGTCGGCACGCATGTCTTGTTCCGTGCGTTTCGGGACAGACCTTTTTCCTTCCTGGTTTTTCAGTATCGAAATATACGGGAGGATTTGGGGCTCGCGGGTTTCTTGAGCTTTTTGTTTGCGACCGCACTCGCGCAGACGGTTAATTTCTCGGTGCAGCGAAAGCTGGTGTTTCGCGCTTCCGGGAATGCGGGCAAAGCGGCACTCCGCTTTGCGGGGCTTGCCCTTTTTCTGACCCTAATCTCTGCGGCGCTGCCGGCCTATACCTTGCCGCGCTTCGGTATTTTGGGTTCCGCGGTCTTAAACATAGTGCTGCAGGTGGCCGTCAGTTTTCCCGCGATGAAGTTTTGGATTATGCCCGAGCGTGCTCGGGAGAAGAAGGCAGTATGAGTCAGATACAAAACAAGCGGAAAGCAGGGTCGGACGTCCTTCGGCGTCTGACCCTCTTTGAAAAGGCGGCCCTCTTATCCGGGGGCGGCGCCTGGAAGAGCCGGGCACTCCCCAGACGGGGCTTGCCGGCTCTTTTCTTTTCGGACGGACCGCACGGTCTCAGGAAGCAGGAGGGCATCGGGGATCATCTCGGGCTCCATGCCTCCCGCCCAGCGACCTGCTTTCCGACGGCGGCGACCGTTGCGAACAGCTGGGACACGGAACTTGCCGAAGCGGTGGGTGAAGCGCTCGGAAACGAGGCGCGCTCGCAGGGGGTGGATGTGCTGCTCGGGCCGGGACTCAACATCAAGCGGAGTCCGCTCTGCGGGCGGAATTTCGAGTACTTTTCGGAGGACCCCTATCTCTCCGGCAAGCTCGCGGCCGCCTATGTGCGCGGTATACAGCGCGGCGGTGCGCTCGCCTGTGTAAAGCACTACGCCGTAAATTCGCAGGAGTTTCGGCGCATGACCTTAAACGCCGTTGTGGATGAGAGGGCGCTCCGAGAGCTTTATCTCACCGGCTTTGAGATTGCGGTGAAGGAGGGAAAACCCGCTGCGCTGATGACAAGCTATAACCAGGTAAACGGGCTTCAGTCGAATGAAAACCCGCAGCTCATGCTCGATATTCTGCGGGACGAGTGGGGCTATGACGGCATGGTTGTGACGGACTGGGGCGGCTCGGACGATCACATTCGGGGCATACAGTGCCGCACCACGCTGGAAATGCCGAATCCCGGCCTCTATGCGGCGCGGGAAGTGCTGCGCGCCGTAGAGCGAGGTGAGCTCTCCGAGGCGGAAATCGATCTCTGCCTGAAGGACTACTTCCGCACGCTGCGGCGCGCCGCGGTACAGGCAAAGAAGGCTGTGCCTGTGGATCCGCTGCGGCAGCACGCGCTCGCGCGCCGGGCGGCGCGGGAGAGTGCGGTGCTCCTAAAGAACGACGGCATACTGCCGCTCTCCGGAGAAGAAACGGTCGCATTGATCGGTGACTTTGCTTTCATGCCGCGCTATCAGGGCGCGGGCTCCTCGCTCGTGAACAGCCGCCGGGTCGAGACACTCGCGGGACAGCTCTCGCAGCGCCTCGGCGCTAAGCTCATCGGAGCGGCGAGCGGGTATGCGCGACACGGAGATGACAGCAAACGCCGGGCGGAGAAGCGACTTCGCCGCGCGCTGAAACTCGCACGGCAAGCTTCCTGTGTGATTTTCTGCTGCGGTCTCGATGAGATGGCAGAGACCGAGGGCCTGGACCGAAAGACGCTGGCGCTGCCGGCGGCACAGCGGCGGGTGCTTCACAGCCTCGCGGATGTCAATCCGAACATCATCCTCGTGCTGAGCGCGGGTTCGGTCGTGGATCTCTCGGTCGAGCGGGATGCGCGCGCCGTGCTGCACGGCTACCTCGGCGGTGAGGCCGGGGCGGGCGCCATGGCAGAGCTTCTGTACGGAGAGGCTACGCCCATGGGGAAGCTCGCGGAGAGCTATCCGCGCGCACTTTCGGATACCCCGGCCTACCCCTACCGGAAACTCCGCGGCGACTGCGCGGAGTACCGCGAGAGTCTCTATGTGGGCTACCGCTACTATGACAGGGCAGGACTGCCGCTCTACCACCCCTTCGGCTTCGGGCTCTCCTATACAAGCTTTTCCTATCGGGATCTCACGGTCGAGGCGGAGGGTGTACGCTTTTTCGTGAAAAACGGCGGCACAAGGGACGGCGCGGAAATTGCGCAACTCTACATAAGTGCCGTGGAGAGCGCGGTCTTTCGGCCGGAAAAGGAATTGAAGGGCTTTGCCAAGGTCTTTTTGCAGGCGGGCGAAGAGAAAGAAGTGTTCATCCCCTTCGATGACAAGAGTTTTCGGGTCTACGACAGTGCAAGAGGCTGTTTTATCGAGGAGGAAGGGCGCTACCGCATTTTAGTCGGTGCGAGTGCGGCGGA
>CAJPKN010000113.1 GCA_905370385.1 Stomatobaculum longum | reverse complement strand
ATAATAATGTCCGAGAGCTCGGTGTCTCTGCGGGCAATGATCAAATCCTTTAAATTGATGGCACCGTAAAAGACGCCCTGCGGATCCAAAACATAAATCACGGAGATGTTGTCGTGCTCCTCCGCCTGTTCGACGAGGGATTTCATACCCTCCCGAACGGTCATATTGCTGTACAGCCAGACAAAGTTCGTCGTCATGCGGCTTGCGATCAAATCCTCGTCGAAGGAAGCAAGGCTCTGCAGCTTTGCTCTGGACTCCGGATCCATGAGTTCAAGCCACTCCTTCTTCTTTACGGAATCGCTCTCCTTCATCAAGTCGACGGCAACGTCCGGCTCCATTCTGGTCAGGACACTCGCCGCACGGTGCAGGCTCATCTCCCCCAGATACTTATCGGCGTAATCGCTGTGCTCTAACACTTCCGCGAGCGCTTCATCGCTCTGCAGACGATAAAAACGCTCTCTCTCTTCTAAGGTAATCTCATCCAGCGCTGCGGCCAAATCGCTCGCATGGTATTCATCGAGCTCATCTCGCATAATCTTCGGGGACTTTCTTCCGCGGAGAATTTCCAGAATTTCCTGCTGGAGTTCTTCACGGTTCTTCATGCCCTTTTCTCCCATACTCTCTCCTCTCTCTTCACCTGAACCGACAAGGCAGTTCGCCGACGGGTTGCGCACTGACAGCTAAACCGGAGGCGCGGCGAACAGGAGAGAGCGGCACAAAGCCCCTCACTACTTTCGGAATTCCAAAAGGTTCCCGGGCTGCCTGTGAGCGCAAATCCCGTGAAACACCCTGTTCGCAGCGGTTCTACTTCGCCCTCCACCATCACTGTCACTCATCCCGGTCACCTCCTTCTTCTATGTAAATGTATACCTCTAAAACTATAACATTCCGCCTTTTTGATTTCAAGGAAAAGCTGTGTTCAAAAAAGACAGTTTTGTCCGGAAAAAGCCACTTCCGCTGTATCTTTAACGTAGTTCTTATGTTATGATGCTCTACATGATAAACAAGGGGGGCGTCACTATGGAACTCGACAAAAAACATTCGGAACATAAGGCTCTGCTCTCGCAGCTTCTCGGTGCCACCGTCGGCGCACTGATTTATGCGGCTGCGACCAACTGGTTTATTGTTCCTGCCAAGCTCTACTCCGGCGGTCTCTTCGGTGTATGCCAGCTGATTCGTACCGGTTTGGTCTCACTCTTACACCTCAACACCGGAAATTTTGATATCGCCGGTATTATTTACTACTGCGTCAACTTCCCGGTGCTCTTGATTTCGATGCGCGCCATCGGCAAAAAATTCTTTTGGAAAACGCTGTTCACGACCACGCTGATTTCGTTCTTCCTCTCCGTGATTCCTGTGGTACATGTGATGGATGATATGCTCTCCACCTGTATTGTCGGCGGTCTGGTCTCCGGCTTCGGCCTCGGTATTATGCTTCGAAACGGCGCATCCGCGGGCGGCATGGATGTCATTGCGCTGTTGCTCATCAAGTGGAAAAAGGATTTCAGCGTCGCAAAGGTCGGTATCGGCGTCAACGTTGTGCTCTACGGCATCTGCCTCTTCCTCTTCAACGCGCAGACCGTTATCTATTCTCTGATTTGCACGGCTGTCTGCACGGTCGCCGAAGACAGAATGCACACCCAGAATATCAACGTTCTGGTCACGATTATCACAAAGAGCAAGGACAACTCGCTCGAAGCAGCGATTCTGAAGCAGCTCGGCCGCGGTGTCACGACCTGGGGCGCGCACGGCGCTTACACGAACGAAGAGACCCGCGTTCTTTTCTGTGCGGTCTCGAAGTACGAGGTGCGACAGCTGAAGTCTGTCATCTACGCAATCGATCCGCAGGCCTTTGTCGTCATCAACGAGAAGGTGAGCATCGAGGGTCATTTTGTAAAGCGTCTCGCATAAGTTGTTCGGAAACACAAAAGCGAGTCATGCACTGCATGACTCGCTTTTCTATGCGTCAGGTTTAATTTTTCAAGACTAAGCGGACAAAAGAGTTGTCGGCGCTGTTAACTCAAAAAAGAGCCGTGCCGACGCACAGCTCTTTCTGTTTACTTCATTTATCCCGCGCCTTTGCCGCGCTTCTCTCTCAGCCCGCGGCACTCTTCTGCTCGAGGCGGCGACGTATCGCAAGCATCTTCTCGTCGGTATCCGCGATGATATCCGCGCAGGCGCGGAGTTCCTCCGAGATTTCCTCGGCATCGGGGATTTCCTTCTTGTACTTGAGTTCGTGGTCCAGACTCGCCCAGAAATCCATGGCGATTGTGCGTATCTGTATTTCCACCCGGATAAAGCTCTTCTGTTCGGAGAAATAGACCGGAACTTCCGCAATGATATGGTAGGAGCGGTAGCCGTTGTCCTTCGGATTCTTGATGTAATCCTTAATCTGAAGAACGCGCACATCGTCCTGACGCATCATCATCCCCGCAATCGCATAGATATCGTCCACAAAGGAACAGATGACACGTATACCGGCAATGTCGTCCAGATTGTCCTGCATGGCCTGCAGGGTCAGCGGATAGCCCTTGCGCTTTAATTTCTCGACAATGCTCCGCGGCTGCTTGACCCGCGACTTAATCATCTCAATGGGATTTCTTTGATTTCGCACCGAGAGCTCATCGTTTAAAACTTCCAGCTTGGTCTTAACTTCCCGTATGGCACAACTGTACATCATCATGGCATCCTGAAACTGCTGCGCCCATGCGACCATGCTCTCCGGAACCTGGAATTCGCCCGGGGCACGGAGTATGGATTGCTCAAGTTCGCTGTTCGGATTGCCGCCTCTTGTCATCACTCTGCCTTCTTATCTCCCGTCACTGCGGCAACCGCTTCGTCAAGCCACGGTGCCGTGAGGGTTTCAACCTTACCCGCATCGACCGCCGCGGCAATTGCGGAGTCAATCGGTGCCTTTGCAAGCACTTTGAGTCCGTGACCGGCCGCAACTTCATCGATGTGGCTCTCGCCGAAGACCGCATGGGGCTTCCCGCAGTCCGGGCAATTGTAGTAACTCAGATTCTCAACGAGGCCGAGAATCGGAACATCCATCTGACGCGCCATGTTGACGGCCTTTTCAACGATCATCGACACCAGTTCCTGCGGGCTTGTCACCACGACTATCCCCTCGACCGGCAGCGACTGGAATACCGTGAGCGGCACATCGCCGGTGCCCGGCGGCATGTCGACAAAGAGATAATCGACATCTCCCCAGTAAACATCGGTCCAGAACTGCTTCACGACACTCGCAATCATGGGACCGCGCCAGATGAGCGGCTCCGTGTCATCGTCGAGCAACAAATTCGAGCTCACAATCTTGATGCCGCTCTCGGTCTCGGCCGGCACCATCAGATTCTCACGGGAATGAAGGCTCTGTCCGTCCACGCCGAAGGCCTTCGGAATCGAGGGGCCGGTGATATCCGCATCGAGTATACCGACTCGATAGCCCGCCGCACTGACGCGGGAAGCGAGCAGGCTTGTGACGAGCGACTTACCGACGCCGCCCTTGCCGCTCATAATCGCAATCACATGGCAGATATTGCTGTTTTCGTTGCTCGGAATCTGAAAATTCGGCTTCGGCGGCTCCGGCATACCGCCGTGGTTACAGTTACATGCTTCAGACATAATTCACCTCTCCGGAGCCCTGGCTCCGCTTTATTTATAAATTTAAGACGAGTTCAGTCTACAACATTCCAAAGCAATCCGCAAGCAGTGGCAAGTCTGCCCTCCTTTGTGGTATACTGTCCGCGAAGAAGTTCCAGATGATTTTGCGGCGCAACACTTAGTCACTGCAAACTGTCAGAAAAGGAGAAGTTATGCATCAGGCAATTCAGATGAGCGATACGCTCTGGTATCTCGGATCCAGCGACCGTAGACTCGCTAAGTTTGAGAACTGCCACCCGGTTCCGCTCGGCATTTCCTACAATTCTTACTTGGTTATGGACGAGAAGACCGTCCTGCTCGATACCGTAGATCACGCAATTTGCGGGGTATTCCTCGAAAACATCAAGGCTGTGCTGAACGGCCGTCCGCTCGACTACATCATCGTAAACCACATGGAGCCGGATCACTGCGCTACGCTCGCCGAAGTTCTGCTCCGCTACCCGGAGGCTACGGTTGTGGGCAGTGCAAAGACCCATGCGATGATCAAGCAGTTCTTCGGAGATCTCAATCTGCAGGGCAAGGTCATGCAGGTCAAGGAGAATGATACGCTCTCGACCGGTCACCACAACTTCCGCTTCATCCTGGCGCCCATGGTGCACTGGCCGGAAGTCACCGTCACCTATGACGAGACCGATAAAATTCTCTTCTCTGCGGATGCCTTCGGCACCTTCGGTGCGCTCTCCGGCAACCTGTATGCGGATCAGCTGAATTTCGGCGACTTTGAACTCTCCGAGATGCGCCGCTACTACTCGAACATTGTCGGCAAATACGGCGTGCAGGTGCAGGCGCTCTTAAACAAGGCGGCGGGCCTCGACATTCAGATGATTTGCCCCTTGCACGGTCCCGTGTGGCGCGTTGCAAACAAGATTCAGTGGCTCATTGAGAAGTACTCCCGCTGGGCAACCTACCGCCCCGAAGACAACGA
>CAJPKN010000112.1 GCA_905370385.1 Stomatobaculum longum | reverse complement strand
AGGCGTATATTGATATGGCGTGTCCTATGGGCATGCCATATTCTTATGTCCGGGAAACGCAAAAAACTGCAGGAACGCAACCGCAGAACACTATCACAAGGAGGAAACAGAAGAATGCCTACATTCAACCAGTTAGTCAAAAAAGGCAGAGAAACTTCCGAGCGCAAGCCCAAGGCTCCCGCGCTTCTCAGAAGCTTCAACTCGCTTCACAAGAAGCCGATTGCCGACAACTGCCCGCAGAAGAGAGGCGTGTGCACCGCCGTTAAGACGGCGACCCCGAAGAAGCCGAACTCCGCTCTGAGAAAGATCGCGAGAGTCCGTCTTTCGAACGGTGTCGAGGTGACAAGCTACATTCCGGGCGAGGGCCACAATCTCCAGGAGCACAGCGTTGTGCTGATCCGCGGCGGAAGAGTTAAGGATCTGCCCGGTACCCGTTACCACATCATTCGTGGTACCCTGGATACCGCAGGCGTCGCAAACCGCCAGCAGGCTCGCTCCAAGTACGGCGCGAAGCGCCCGAAGGCGGCTAAGAAGTAAGAAATCGCCGCAAGTACCAAGCGATCATAGACTCATAAGTGCACGATTGTGATATGTGCTGCAGGTTGCAGGAAATAAATCAGAATCCGCACGAACAACCTAGAGGGATGAGTACCGATGATCTAATTCACGAACGGGGATAGTTCCGTTCGCATAATTAAGGAGGGAAGTAACGTGCCACGTAAAGGACAGACCAGAAAGAGAACTGTTCCGGCAGATCCGGTTTACAGCAACGTTGTTGTGACCAAGTTGGTCAACCAGATCATGCTGGACGGCAAGAAGGGCGTCGCACAGAAGATTGTGTACGGCGCATTTGAGCGCATCCGCGAGAAGACCGGAAAAGAGCCGGTCGAGGTGTTCGAGACCGCAATGAACAACATCATGCCGGTCCTCGAGGTCAAGGCGAAGAGAATCGGCGGCGCAACCTATCAGGTGCCGATCGAGGTTAAGCCGGAGAGAAGACAGGCGCTTGCGCTTCGTTGGCTCACGAGCTTTTCCCGCGCGCGCGGTGAGAAGACGCAGGAAGAGCGTCTTGCAGGCGAGCTGATGGATGCTGCAAACAACACCGGCTCCGCTGTGAAGAGAAAAGAAGATATGCACAAGATGGCAGAGGCAAACAAGGCTTTTGCTCACTACAGATTTTAATTAGGAGGAGAGTCAGTGGCTGCAAGTAAAGAACGTCAGTACCCTCTCGAGAGGACCAGAAACATCGGAATCATGGCTCACATCGATGCCGGTAAAACGACACTGACAGAGCGTATCCTCTATTTCACAGGCGTCAACTACAAGCTCGGCGAGACCTATGAAGGTACCGCTACCATGGACTACATGGCACAGGAGAGAGAGCGCGGTATCACGATTACCTCCGCTGCAACGACCTGCCATTGGACCCTGCAGGAGAGAGCGAAGGTGAAGCCGGGTGCCCTCGAGCACCGCATCAACATCATCGACACCCCCGGACACGTCGATTTCACGATCGAGGTTGAGAGATCTCTCCGTGTCCTGGACGGCGCAGTCGGTGTCTTCGACTCCAAGGGCGGTGTTGAGCCCCAGTCGGAGAATGTTTGGCGCCAGGCGGATACCTACAAGGTTCCGCGTATCGCATTCATCAACAAGATGGATATCATGGGATCCAACTTCTTCATGACGGTCGATCAGATTGAGCATCGCCTGGGCAAGAACCCGGTCTGCATTCAGCTCCCGATCGGCAAGGAGAGCGATTTCAAGGGCATCATCGACCTGATGGAAATGCAGGCTTACATCTACAACGACAACAAGGGCGAGGATATCTCCATTGTTGACATTCCGGAAGATCTGAAGGACGAGGCGGACGAGTGGCACCAGAAGATGGTGGAGCAGATCTGCGACCTCGACGAAGCGCTCATGGAGAAGTACCTTGAGGGCGAGGAGCCGTCGATTGACGAGCTCAAGAAGGCGCTCCGCAAGGGAACCTGCTCGAACGAGGCGGTTCCGGTTTGCTGCGGTACCGCTCACTTCAACAAGGGTGTGCAGAAGCTCCTTGACGCTGTCATCGAGTACATGCCCTCCCCGCTGGATATCCCGGCAATCAAGGGCTGGACGCTGGACGGCGAGGAAGACGAGCGCAAGGCTTCCGATGACGAGCCGTTCTCCGCACTCGCATTCAAGATTATTTCCGACCCGTTTGTCGGCCGTCTTGCATTCTTCCGTGTCTACTCGGGCACGCTGAATACCGGTTCCTACGTCCTCAACTCCTCGAAGGAGAAGAAGGAGCGTGTCGGCCGTATTCTGCAGATGCACGCAGACAAGAGAATGGAGCTCGACAAGGTCTTCTCCGGCGATATCGCGGCTGCGGTCGGCTTCAAGGCGACCTCGACCGGTGACACGATCTGCGATGAGCAGCATCCGATCATCCTCGAGTCCCTGGATATTCCGAAGCCGGTTATCGACATCGCAATCGAGCCGAAGACCAAGGCGGGCCAGACCAAGATGATCGACGCGCTGCAGAAGCTCGCGGAGGAGGATCCGACCTTCCACGCAACGACCAACGCGGAGACCGGTCAGACCATCATCTCCGGAATGGGCGAGCTGCACCTCGAGATTATTGTCGACCGTCTGCTTCGCGAGTTCAACGTCGAGGCAAATGTCGGCGCTCCGCAGGTTGCTTACAAGGAGACCTTCACCAAGGCTGTGGATGTCGAGTCCAAGTATGTCAAGCAGTCCGGCGGTAAGGGTCAGTACGGTCATTGTAAGGTTAAGTTCGAGCCGATGGATGCGAACTCCGAGAAGACCTACGAGTTTGTCAACGCCGTGACCGGTGGTGCAATCCCGAAGGAGTACATCGGGCCGATCGACGAGGGTATTCAGGAAGCTGCAAAGAGCGGTATTCTCGGCGGCTATCCGGTGCTCGGTGTCAAGGCAACCGTTTACGACGGTTCCTACCACGAGGTCGACTCCTCGGAGATGGCCTTCCACATCGCAGGCTCCCTCGCATTCAAGGATGCGATGAACAAGGGCGGCGCTGTGCTGCTTGAGCCGATCATGAAGGTCGAGGTCACGATCCCGGAGGATTACATGGGCTTCGTCGTCGGCGACATCAACTCCCGTCGCGGTCGCGTCGAGGGCTTTGAGGATATCTCCGGCGGTAAGATGATCAAGGCATTCGTTCCGCTTTCCGAGATGTTCGGTTACTCCACGGATCTTCGTTCCGGTACCCAGGGCCGCGGTAACTACTCGATGTTCTTCGAGAAGTACGAGCAGGTTCCGAAGAACATCGCAGACAAGGTGCTCAACGACAAGAAGTGAGCCGGTAACGGGTATTGATAAAATCCCAAGCATGGGATATAATTCAGACTAGTATATTTTGTAATCTGAGATTCAATTTCGGATTTCACCAAGGAGGAAATATCAATGGCAAAGGCTAAATTTGACAGATCTAAGCCCCACTGCAACATCGGCACCATCGGCCACGTCGACCACGGCAAGACCACTCTGACTGCGGCAATCACGAAGGTTCTCGCAACCAGACTGCCCTCCGACACGAACAAGATCGTCGCTTTCGAGAATATCGATAAGGCTCCGGAGGAGAGAGAGCGCGGAATCACGATCAACACCGCCCACGTCGAGTACGAGTCCAAGGCGCGTCACTACGCTCACGTTGACTGCCCCGGCCACGCTGACTATGTCAAGAACATGATCACCGGTGCTGCACAGATGGACGGCGCTATCCTCGTCGTTGCTGCAACCGACGGTGTTATGGCGCAGACCCGCGAGCACATCCTGCTTGCACGTCAGGTTAACGTTCCGTACATCGTTGTCTTCATGAACAAGTGCGACATGGTCGACGATGAGGAGCTTCTTGACCTCGTCGAGATGGAGATCAGAGAGCTCCTGAACGACTATGACTTCCCGGGTGATGATGTCCCGATTATCCGCGGTTCCGCTCTCAAGGCTCTTGAGGATCCGAACGGCCCGTGGGGCGACAAGATCATGGAACTCATGGATGCAGTCGATGAGGCGATTCCGGAGCCGGAGCACGAGAACGACAAGCCGTTCCTGATGCCGGTCGAGGACGTCTTCACGATCACCGGTCGTGGTACCGTTGCTACCGGTCGTGTGGAGAGAGGTACCCTCAAGCTCAACGACGAAGTCGAGCTCATCGGTATCAAGGAGGACAGCAGAAAGACTGTCGTTACCGGTATCGAGATGTTCAGAAAGCTTCTTGACTACGCTGAGGCAGGCGACAACGTCGGTCTTCTTCTCCGTGGTGTCAACAGAGAGGACATCCTTCGCGGACAGGTCCTTGCGAAGCCGGGCTCCGTTACCTGCCACACCAAGTTCACGGCTCAGGTTTACGTCCTGACCAAGGACGAGGGTGGTCGTCACACCCCGTTCTTCAACAACTATCGTCCGCAGTTCTACTTCAGAACCACCGACGTTACCGGCGTTTGCGTTCTTCCGGAAGGCACCGAGATGTGCATGCCGGGCGACAACGTTGAGATGACGGTTGAGCTGATTCACCCGATCGCTATGGAGCAGGGTCTCCGCTTCGCTATCCGCGAGGGCGGCAGAACCGTCGGTTCCGGCAGAGTCGTTAAGATCATCGAGTAATCAGAACGAAACAGAATAAACATCG
>CAJPKN010000111.1 GCA_905370385.1 Stomatobaculum longum | reverse complement strand
GAAGAAGAGAGAGTGCACGAAATCATGCGTCGCTTAAATGAGCACTTTGAGGACAAACCCATGGAATTTCTGACGGAGCGCGAGCCCTGGAAGCTTCTGTTCGCGACCATACTGAGTGCCCAATGCACAGATGCGCGCGTCAATCAGGTGACCAAGGAACTCTACCGGAAGTACCCGAGTGTCGAGGCAATTGCATCCGCAGGCATCGATGAACTGGAGCGCGAGATTTATACGACGGGTTTCTATCACAATAAGGCAAGAAATTTGCAGGCTTGTGCGAGGAGCTTGCTCACAAACTTCGGCGGTGAAGTGCCGGATGAGATGGAAGATCTATTGACCCTTCCCGGTGTCGGGAGAAAGACGGCAAGTCTGATTCTGGGAGAAATCTACGGAAAACCCTCGATTGTCGTGGACACACATGTGAAGCGCGTCTCAAGACGTCTCGGACTGGTTGTATCGAAGGATCCGACCAAGGTGGAGGCCGAGTTGAAAGCAGTGTTGCCGGAGTCCTATTGGATCCTATGGAATACCAGACTCATGGCGCTCGGAAGGACCTACTGTATGGCAAGAGGCGCAAATTGCCGGGCTTGTTACCTGACGGATCTCTGTCCGAAGGTGGATGTGAAGGAAGCGTAGTGTTTCATACGGACAATACCGCAAGGAAATCAGGGTGAAGAAAAAGCAGAACAGTAAAGAAACAGACAAGCAGAGAATAGACAAGCAAAGAAACAGGCAAAGCGGTAGGCAAGCAGAAAAACAGACAAACAAAGAAGCAGAGAACATACAAGCAAAGAAATAGGTAAGCAGAAAAACGGACAAATAAAAAAGCAGAGAAGCAGAGAACATACAAGCAAAGAAACAGGTAAGCAGAAAAGCGGACAAATAAAAAAGCAGAGAATAGACAGAGAACATACAAGCAAAGAAACAGGCAAGCAGAAGAACGGTCAAGCAGAACAACGCTCAAACAGAACAACGGACAGGCAAATAACATACCGGCAGAAAAACAGACAAAGATAAGCAGAAAAGCAGCTTGCTTGAAGTGTCCGGAAAGCAAAACAGGAGTCTGCGATAACGTGAGAAACGCAGTGTTACAATCGCGGAAGCCGAGAGAGTATGGTGTGCTTCGGGAGGAGAATCGATGAATATAGTCCTACATGAACCTGAAATTCCGTTTAACACGGGGGCAATCGGGAGAACCTGTGTCGCGACCGACACAGCCCTTCATCTCATCAAGCCCTATGGTTTTGAACTCACGGACAAGTACTTAAAGCGGGCGGGAATGGACTATTGGAGCAAACTCTCGCTCACGGAGTATGCGAGTTATGAGGTCTTTCTACAGCAGAATCGAGAGAATTTATCGGCTGCGGGAAAAGTCGGGCGTAAGCTTTGGTTTGCGACCACGAAGGCAGAGCAGACCTATGCGGATGTCAAGTTCGGGCCGGACGATTACATCATGTTCGGAAAAGAGTCAGCCGGTATCCCCGAGGAAATACTTGCTCCGAACAAAGATGCCTGCATCCGAATTCCCATGTGGGGAGATATTCGCTCTTTGAATCTTTCGAATGCCGTTGCCGTTATCTTGTATGAGGCGCTTCGCCAACAGGATTTTGCCGCCTTGGAAAAGAAAGGGGCACTGCATCGATTGCAGTGGGAGGGAGAGCGGAAATATTAAGTTTTATGTAAGCAAACTGTTAAGAACAAGGGTAGTTCTTGTCTTGAATACGGTGGATATACAGGCTAAAATAGAGAAGGTTTCAAACGAAAGGGAGCATGTACTCCCGGAATATACAGGAGGAGGAAAAGTAAAATGAAGAAGGCATTAAGCATGTTTGCAGCTGCGGCAATGATTTCGGTGATGATGGCGTCGAGCTCGTTTGCATACATCGGATGGGTCAGAGATACGAGATTTACACCGGAGAGATGGTGGTACTCGACGCAGGACAATTTCGGTGACTGGTACCGCGGCGAGACCGGCAAGGTCAAGTGGGCTTGGATTGACAGCAACCACGACGGTCTTGAGGAGTGCTACTGCTTCGGTGACGACGGCTGGATGAAGGCAAACCAGAGAACGCCGGACGGCTACTATGTCAACGAGAAGGGCCAGTGGGTCGTGAACGGTGTCGTGCAGACTCGTTCGGCGCACTACTACGCACCGGGTGCAAGAAGATAATTGAGACTGAGAACAGCTCGGAGAAATCCGAGCTGTTTTTGTTTTTCTTAGAAGTCCTTTTCCTGTCAGTCATTCGGGTTCTGTGGTAAAATGATACATTGACGAAGAAGGAGGAACGGTATTGAGTACACAGGCGGGAAATCTGCTCTCGAGTGCAATTTTGCGCACGAGGGCCGGTGAGAGCGCAGGGTTCGAAGATTTGTACCTTCTCAGCTATCAGAAGACATATCGGGATATTGCGGCTCTCGGATTTTCGGGAGAAGCATGCTGGGAAATTTTATCAGCGCTCTATGAAGAAGTTTGGAATAAGCGAGAGAGTATCCCGGAGTCCGGTATTTTCCGTTCCTGGCTTCGCGTTTTGTTGCGGGAATGTGTGAAGCAGTACGGCGGGGAACTGCCGGCGGTGGTTGAATTTTCTGCGGATAACGGCACCGATAAGGAGCTCACCGAGCGAGCGACAACGGTGTTGATTTCTCTCGAAGAGCGCATCGGTATGCTCGGCGCCGGGAAGAAGAAGGCGAAAAAGAGCCGTCTCAAGACACGCATGCAATGGCTCCTGACGCTGGGCAGCATAGGAGCGACCTTTGCCGCGGTTTCGCTGCTCTTCGGATATTTGAACCGGGAATCCGGGGCGATACATCGCGCCAAGGCGGCAGTCAGCAGCGCGGTGGAAACTACGGAACACGCTTCCGCGGAAAGCGGCGGTGCACTTGCCTATGCCGGTTGGAACGAGAGTGCGCGGGGAAGAAGCTATCTTACGGCAAACGGCCAATGGATGGAGAGCTGCTGGTTTGAAGATGAGGATACGCTCTATTACTTCAACGAGGAAGGCTATGTGCTGACGGGTGATCACAATATGGAGCGCGAAACCTTTCATTTCGGAAAGAACGGTGCGCTCGAGAACATCACCTGCGCTTTGAACCGCGAAACGGGAAAGACTGTGCTCTCCGAAAGATGAAGGAAGAGGGCAGAGCCGAAGCGGCCTCCGGTATCATTGCAAATTCCCTTACCATAGACGGGGAGTGGATTTACTACCTCTATATGGAGGATGAGCATGCTTCTCTGCCGAGCCTCCTGCGGGTGCGCAGAGACAGCAGCAATACCCAAGTCATAGCGGATAAGGTGAGCGGCTACACGGTACAACAAAAAGCAGTCTGGTATGCGCGTGAAAACAAGATTGAGCGCTTTGAGAAGGATGCCGCCGGGGCAGCCATCGGTGCGGGCTTCTATGTGGAGCAGGAGGAGAAGCACTATATCTTGCGAGACCGCTTTGGAAAGCGGGTCACGGAGGAACTGCAGAGCATCAACGGGCGTCGCTATACGCTCTCGGATGCGGTGATAGAGAATGTGATATCCGAGAGTACGGCCATAGGCGAACAGCGCTTCTATGCCGCAAATTTGGGCGTGAGTCCCTCTATTTTGACCGGCGAGGGAAAGGAGTATTTGCGCCACGGCGTGGCAATCGATTCCTTGACGGTTTTTGATTCCTCGCTCTATTACAGTGTGATGCTTTCGACGGAGGGCAGCGCACCGACAAGTCAGATATGGAAGCTGAATGTAAAGACCGGAAAAGCAGAAGCGGTGAGCGGTCTCTTCCCGGGTCGCGTTGTGCGCATGTTGCCCTATCCGGAGACAGATACCATCTACATGGAATACAGACCGGGTTCTCTGGGCTCGGTCTACGGAAAGCTTGCCATGGTTCGCGGAGACGAGACCTATCTCTTAGACGACAGCGCGTTTCGAAGCGGTGAGTTCGGAACGGGGAACGATAGATTGCTTCCGATTTGGGCCATGGATGACAGGGTTCTCGCCTATTGGGAAAACTGTGAGCCGAGTTCCGGTATCAACGGAGAAGTTAAGGTATCGGATCGTCAGGCGGTTCAGGTTCCGCTCAAAAAGAAAAAGCGCCTCGGGGAGTGGAAAAAGAGCGAGAAGCCCTTACTTTCGACGGGCAAGGGCGGAATACCGGAAACCACGCCGGAGGAGACGCCGGAAGCGGTGGAATCGACCGCGGAGCGTTTTCGTCAGGTGGAATCCCTGCCGAGCGCAGAGAAATTTGTCGGAGAAGAGACAACGGATTGGACCGAACCGCTGGACGGAAGCCGGGATTTCGGTATACTCGAAGGGCCGACCGAGGAGTAAAGATGCGGATTTTTTATTTGATGGGCAAGAGCGCGGCCGGAAAGGACACGATTTATCGAAAACTGTCGGAGCGTTTTCCTATGTTGCGCCCGCTGATTCCCTATACGACCAGGCCGCAACGGGCCGGGGAAGCGGAAGGGCGGGAATATCACTTTGTGAGCGAAGCTCGTTTTCTCGAACTGCGTGACAGCGGTCGCATGATAGAGGAGAGAGCGTATCAGACCGAGAAGGGGCTCTGGCGCTACGGAAGTGTCGATGAGGGCGGCGGAGAAGATACGTTGTGGCTCGGCATCGGCACACTTGAGAGCTATCGGAAGTTTTGCGCTTATTTTGGCAGCGAGCGCGTAATTCCGCTCT
>CAJPKN010000110.1 GCA_905370385.1 Stomatobaculum longum | reverse complement strand
GAGTCCCGTCTATCGCTCTCTGAAATGAGCGCCCTGCTTCGGCAGGGCGCTTTTTTGTGTCATACCCGGCAAGCAACCGGTCTAAGATTGGACATGCGTATTCGCTCCTCGTTTCGAGGAAGAAAAAGACTTCGCGAACCTGCGTTTAAAATTGTGCGCAGTCGGAAGGGTTTTGCTATAATTTAAGTTGAGGATAGTAACATGTCCTGTTTGCCGTTCAAATTAGAAAAAAAGTTCTCTTTACTCGCTGATACAGAGAAAGGCAAAGAGGGCGGTTTTGTCATTCAGAAAGGAAACGAAGTCGTATGGAGAGAGAAGAGCTTAAGTTAGAAGACTTTTTACGCGTCAAGAACGGGAACGACGTGCGCGGCACGGTCATTGAAACCGCGGACGAGGAGATTACACTGACCCCGGAGATGGTCAAGTGTATCGCGGCGGCCTTTGCGGATTATCTCTCGGATGATCCGGAGCTGGATCGGGAGACACTCCGAATTGCCGTAGGCCATGACAGCCGTGTTTCGGCGGAGATGATGGAAGAGGCCTGCCTCGAAGGCCTCAGAGGGGTACAGAGAAGCCGTTGCGGACTCATCACGACCCCGGCCATGTTCCAGTCGACCATACTGGATGAGGCTTCGTTTGACGGCGCCATTATGCTGACGGCGAGCCACCTCCCCTATCAGCGGAACGGCATGAAGTTTTTCACGGTGGGCGGGGCTCTTTCGGGCAAGGAGCTCGACGGCATTTTGCGGCGCGCCTATGAGATTTACGCACCTGCTTCCGACTTTCCGCTTCGAGGTATATATGCTGCTCATATGCGCGATATTATCTGCGAAGAGGCGGGCGAAGAGAAGGGAAGCAAAGTTCTGGAAGGTCTTAAAATCGCGGTGGATGCCGGAAACGGCGCAGCCGGATTCTTTGCGACCGAGATTCTGGAACCGCTCGGCGCGGATGTGAGCGGCAGCGTTTTCCTTGCGCCGAACGGCAATTTTCCGAATCATGTGCCGAATCCCGAGGACAAGCGCGCCATGGACGCGGCAAAACGCGCCGTACAAGCCTCGGGTTCCGATCTCGGTGTGATTTTTGACTGTGACGGCGATCGGGCTGCCGTGGTCTTTTCGGACGGGACAGAGGTGAATCGGAATAAGCTCATTGCACTGCTATCGGCCATCGAAGCAGAGACACACCCGCACGCGGTGATCGTGACGGATTCCGTGACCTCGGACGGCCTGACGCGCTTCCTCGAGGGGACGCTTGGGCTCCGGCATTTCCGGTACCGCAGGGGCTATAAGAACGTGATTGACAAGGGGGTTGAGCTCAAAATGAGTGGCGAAGATTGTCCCCTGGCAATCGAGACCTCGGGCCACGGTGCCTTCGAAGAGAATCATTTTTCGGATGACGGCGCTTATATCGCGGCAAAGATCATCGGCCGCCTTGCCCTTCTCAGAAAGAAGGGGCAGCGCATTGAGGATATGATTGCGGAGCTTCAAAATCCCGCAGAGGAAGAGGAGCGTCGCTTCCGGATTTTGGCAAGCGATTTTAAGACCTACGGCGCCGGTGTTCTGGAGCGTTTCCGCGCCTTTGTCGAAAAAGACCCGCGCTTTACCGTGGTCGAACCGAACTATGAGGGCGTTCGTGTGAGCTGTAAGGACGGGGAAGCCGCAGGCTGGATACTGCTGCGGCAGTCTCTGCATGATCCGGTGCTTCCCATGAATCTGGAAGCGGAAAACGAAGGCGGCCTTGCGGTACTCTGGTCGCGGGTGGAACCCTTCTTCGCGGCAGAGAAAAATTTGTTGCAAAATTAAAAAAGAGTCTTGACCACGCGAGATATTATGCTATACTAACTCTTAGTTGAGGCTAATGTTTGATAGATAGAATTAAACGAAGGGCCCGCAGAAATGCGGGCTTTTCGTTGACACGGCAGTTAGTCGTGACAACACGCGCGACACCGAAAGGAGCGAAAAGATGAATGTTGTGATCATCGGCGGAAACGAGTGTATGGAGCGGCAGTATTGCGATCTCTGTACCAAGCACGGATGTAAGGCAAAGGTCTTTTGCAAGTTCAAGAACGGCATGCGGGACAGAATCGGCAAGCCCGATTTGATGATACTGTTCACACATACGGTCTCACACAAGATGGTCCAGTACGCATTGAACTCGGCGGGAGAAGATACCTGTGTGGTGCGTTCTCACACGAGCTCCATGTCCTCCCTGAAGGGCATATTGGCAGAGCACACGGCATAAGCAATGTCGGATGCATTTCTTGTCGAGCACTGTGCGCCGACGTTCGCGGGTCTGAAGACCGGAAATCTGTTCCGCATCGACTATGCGGATGCGCGTTTGTTTCGCGACGAGCTCCGGCAGCTCAACGGAATTCTGAAACACAAGGGACTTAGGGCTGTACCGGTGCGTATGACAGAGCACTTTGCACTCATCTATCTTTATCGTCCGGACTTCCTAAAAAGGGATCTCGGCCGTGAAGAGGCTGCAAGCATTTTGCGGGAGCTTGGGTATGAGCCACAGAGTGTGAACCGCTCGGTTGCCTTTCTCGCGCGTATGATGCGGGAGAAGACCGAGTTTCCGCATGAGGTGGGACTGTTTCTCGGCTATCCGCCGGAGGATGTACGCGGCTTCATGAAGAGCAGCAGGGACGGGGTGAAATGTGTCGGCTGTTGGAAGGTCTACGGAGACGAGATCAGGGCCAGGGAAGTGTTTTGGCGCTATCGTCGTTGCAAGGAAGTGTTTGAAGAGAACATGCAGCGCGGGCGCAAGTTGGAAACGCTGATTGTCCGCTGCGGTGCGGAACAGCGTGCGGAAAAAGGAAACTGTGGGCGGCGTCAAAATCGCGTAAGTCCTGTTCAATCCGCGTAAGCGGAGCTAAATCACAAAGAAAAGGAGACTATCAATATGAGCAAGGTCGCAGTGGTATTCTGGAGCGGAACCGGCAACACGCAGGCAATGGCAGAGGCTGTTGCGGAGGGCGCGAGAACCAAGGGTGCTGAGGTCACGGTGCTCGGACCGAGCGAGTTCAGTGCAGACCAGGTGGCGCTCTACGATGCAATCGCATTCGGCTGCCCGTCCATGGGTGCAGAAGTCCTCGAGGAAGAGGAGTTCGAGCCGATGTTCGCATCCGTCGAGGGTGCGCTTCACGGCAAGAAGATTGCTCTCTTTGGCTCCTGGGGCTGGGGCGGCGGTGCTTGGATGAACGACTGGGAGGCAAGATGCCAGGATGCAGGCGTTCTGATGCAGCACGCACCGGTTATGTGCCAGGAAGCACCGGACGATGCGGCACTTGCGGAGTGCAAGGAGCTCGGCGAGTCTCTGGTCTAAACAGCAGTCATCTTATCATAATATATCCTCCTAATAACGTACGGTGGAGAGTGTCGCGGTGAAAGTCGCGGCACTTTCTCCGTTTCGGCAGCTTCCACGTTGCGGGGGGCTTATTATCGTGTTAAAATGGCAATATGTGCTAAGGCGCACGAGAATAGAGAGGAGAAACGTATGAGCAAAGTTGCGATTGTTTACTGGAGCGGCACGGGACACACGAAGAAGATGGCAGAGGCAGTGAAGGCCGGCGCAGAGAGCAAGGGCGCTGAAGTCACGCTGTTTGCACCGGCTGATTTTGACGGCGCAAAGGTGCAGCTTTTTGATGCAATTGCGTTCGGCTGCCCGGCGTACGGTGCGCAGATGGGTGCCGAGGTCCTCGAGGAGCTCGAGTTCCAGCCGATGTTCGATCGCGTGAAGGGCGCTCTGGACGGCAAGAAGGTTGCTCTCTTCGGTTCCTGGGGCTGGGGCAACGGCGCATGGATGAATGACTGGGCTGCGGCATGCAAGGATGCAGGTGTCCTCATGCAGCACGAGCCGGTGATCTGCAAGGAAGAGCCGGATGAAGCAGCGCTTGCGGCATGCAAGGAACTTGGAGCTTCCCTGATTTAAAATCGGAATATCTTATGTAAAAAGAGCTGTGGTGCGAACTGCCCACGGCTTTTTTTTTGTATTGTTTGACGTTCTTAACGGAAAGAGATTGACAAAACAAACTTGCAAATTTAAAATCACTAAGAAGTAAGCGATAGATTCTTCTAACCTAGAACTTCGAAGGAGGTTTGTATGCTGCCCTTGGCTTTTACGAATGCTGAAGATTATGTTGAAGTAGTTCGCGTCGGCGGAAATGATGAGGCGAAACAGCACTTAAGTGACCTTGGTTTTGTGCCGGGGGCCTATGTGACTGTCATTTCTTCGCACGGCGGCGACATTATTGTCAATGTGAAAGAGTCCAGACTCGCAATCACGCGGGAAATGGCGCAGAAGATTCAGGTGCAGCCGGCAAAGAAGGATTGAGAGAGGAGGCAGAGATGAAGACACTGAAAGACATCCCGGTCGGTTCTAGCGCGGTGGTCGTGAAGATTCACGGCGAGGGCGCGCTCAGAAGACGCATTATGGACATGGGTATCACGAAGGGCACGGAAATTTATGTCCGCAAGGTGGCCCCGCTCGGTGATCCGGTTGAGATCACGGTCAGAGGGTATGAGCTTTCGCTCCGCAAGGCGGACGCTGAAATTCTGGAAATGCAGTAAGGAAAGAAGGGGGATTTAGATGGCAATTAAGATTGCACTGGCAGGAAATCCAAACTGCGGTAAGACAACACTGTTCAATGACCTGACCGGAAGCACCCAGTAC
>CAJPKN010000109.1 GCA_905370385.1 Stomatobaculum longum | reverse complement strand
TTAAACCGCGCCTTCAGCGAAATCAACAACCAGGCCGGTCAGGTCTACTGATGCGCTTCCGCGGCTCGGTCACCCTGTTTCTCGCGCTGATTCTGACTTCCTGCTGCGCCCTCATCTGTGCGCTCTTGGAGAGCGCGCGAACCGCCGGGGTCCGCTGCTACGCCGCACTCGCTCTGGATGCCGCCACCGACTCTCTCTTTTCCCGTTATGATACCTCCCTCTGGGAACAGTACCGCATTCTCGCCTACCGCTATCCCGGCGACGAGCGCTGCGTTGCCCTGCTCTCGGAGACCGTAAGCACGTACCGGGAAAACGCCGGGCGCTATGCGTTTTTTGACGCAGAGATAGGCCTTCCGGAAAAGACCTTCCTCGGCGACGGCGGCGGGGTCTGGCTCGAAGAGGAGCTGCTTGCCTACATGAAGGAGAAGCCCGAGACAGACTTTCCCTTAAAGCCGGAGACACTTCTGCTTCACACGGCGGAACTGCGGCGCGCCGAAAAGAGCGCTCCCGCCGTACTTTCCCTCTCCCTGCTCTCGGCCGAAGCGGCCGAGAGCGAGGCCTCCTATTTTCAAACGGAACAGGCGCTGCTTCTTGCCGCAGCCGAAAAAGAGGCCGCCGCCTCCGCTCTGTCGAGCGGCGACTTGGCGGCCTTCGGCGCACACCGCGCTGCCCTGCAAGCCGCCCTCGAAACAAGCGAACGTTCGGCGGAACGCTGTCTGGATGCCGGACTCCGCTTTGAGAGCGCCGAAGCGGCGCTCCGCGAGACGGAACCCGAGACCGCAGATGAACTTTCTCCGCTCACGGCTGTACTTTCGGAAAGCGGTGAAAGCTATCGCGCGGAAAGACCCGAACTCGCGGCTCTTATCTCTGCCGTACCCGCACTCGGCCAAGCGCTCTCTGCCTTTGATTCGGAGGCCGCCGCGCTCGCCGAGCGCATTGCGGAGGCCGAAGCCGAGGATGACGATGAGGACGGGGAAAGCATAGATGCCGCTGCACTCTGGCAGGAACTTGCCGCTCAATTTGAGGCGGAACTCGCTCTCCCGACCCTCTCTGCCCCCTCGGGGCTCATAAGGGATGCCGAGCTCCTTGCCCTATCGGAACTCCTGCGCCTATCGCCCGAGAGCCGCGAAGCGCTCTGCCTCCCGGCAGCCTCAACGCTTCCCGCGGGGCAACTTACGCTTGGCACTTCGTTTTCCGCGACACTCCCGGAACTCGAGCCCGGAACGGCGCGCAGTGAGCAAGAACTCTGCGCGCTCGCGGCCTATACGGCAGCCTTTTTCCCCAGCTTTCTCTCTGCGGAAACAATGCCGCCGCGTGCAGGCCTCTCGCTACAACTCGAATATCTGGTCAGCGGCTTAGGTTCGGACCGCGAAAATTTCTCCGCTGTCTGTACCCGCCTCTTTTCCGACCAGCAAAGCCTGCGCCTACTCGCCCTCTTACATGACAGCGCTTCCCTGCAGGCAGCCGCCGCTGCTGCGGACAGCCTCTGTACCGCTACCGCGAGTCCTCGTCTCCGCGCCCTGCTCTGCGCTCTCATCCTCTTTGCAATGGCCGCGCTCGACAGTCTAAACGACCTCTCACTGCTCCTCTCCGGAGAAAAAGCGCCCCTCTTCACCGCGGCACCGCGGCCCCGCCTGACTGCCGAACAAGCCTTACAAACGGAGACTTCCCTTCCGGCGGCAGTACAGAGCGGAGAAAGTCCCGAAGGGCTCGACTACCGGAGTGCTCTGCTTTTCTATTATTCGGAGACCGGGCGCTCTCTTCGGAACTATCGCATGATGGACCTCATCGAGGCTTCGCTTTCCACCGCGGACAGCGCCTTTCGGCTGGATCAATGCCTCTTCGCACTTCGTGCGGAACTGCGCTGCAATGCCTCCCACCTTTTCACGGCGCTCTCTTTCTCATCCCGCCCGCAGACAGCGGAGAATCGCTTCCGGATTTCGGTGAGGAGTTTTCGTGCTTACTGATTCGCTTGCATTTCTTTGTTTCGCCGCATTTCTTTGATTCGCTGCATTTCTTTGTTTCGCTGCATTTCTTAGTTTCGCTGCACTTCTTTGTTTCACCGCATTTCTTTGTTTCGCTGCACCTCTTTGTTTCGTTACCTGCTTTGATTGCTTTCTTTCCCGAAATCTCGCTGCGGCACGGCGTTTCGACCTTGCGTTTCTGCGCAAAGAGGAGACGGTCATGAAAACCACTGTCAAACAAAAGCGGAAAACAGCTCTCCAGGCACATTCCCGACGGACCGACTCTCTCTTTTCCCGCAGGAGCGCAGCGCCGAGGCGCCGTTCCCGGCTGCGAGCTTCCCTCACCGTAGAAGCCGCTCTCGTTCTTCCCCTCTTTTTATTTGTCCTGCTCTTACTTGCCCTCCCCTTTCGCATGATGACGGCGGAGCGACAGGTACAGCGCGCCGCCGAAGAGGTCTCTGCGCGTGCCGCCGCTCTGGCTGCTCTGCAGGACGAGGAAAGCATGCGATACACGTCCTCCCTCGGCGAGCAGGCACTGAAAGCGGCACGCGAGACCGTCCGAGATCCGAATGTAAGCGGACTGAGCGCCGAGCGCTCTTCCTTTCTTTCGGACGGGGAAACCGTCTCCGTGGTTTTAGACTATCGCTATCAAATCCCGATTCCCCTCTTTCGCCTGCCGCCCTTAACCCTGAGTTGCACGGCGACGCGGCGCGCCTGGGTCGGAGAAACCGATCCCGAAAATCGCCTGTCGGAGACCGCGGCGGATGAAATCGTTTATATCGGGAAGAACTCCACGCGCTACCATAAAAGCGCACACTGTCACTATCTCTCGAATGCGCTCAGTGCACTCTCTGTCGAGGCCGCAAAAAGCGCGCGCAATGCGGGCGGCGGACGCTACCATGCCTGCCCGATTTGCGCGCGCGCTGTGACCGCGGGGACTGTCTATATCATGCCGAGCGGCAGCGCCTATCACAGAGACCCCGCCTGCCGCGCAATCCGTGCCTATGTCCGCGCCGTGCGCCTAAGCGAAGTGCAGTCGCTCGGTCCCTGCTCTTACTGCTACCGCTGAAAAGGAGCCCCCATGTTTGCAAACTCTGCCTTCGGGCGCATCTCGCTCATTCTCTTTTCGCTTGCCTGCGCCGGCGAGGATTTTCGACGGCAAAGTGTCCCCCGCTTCTTTTTCGGCACAATTTTTGTCGCGGAGCTGCTCTTTTATCTGCAACTCTTTGCCGGCGGCGCGCACACACTGAGCGGCGAGGTTCCATCTTCGCTGCTCCTCTCCCTGCCCCTTCTCGGCTTTTCCCTGCTGACCCGCGAGGCACTGGGACTCGGAGATGCCTTCTTCCTGCTCGCGTTCGGCCTGGGGGCCGGTTTTCGGCGGCTTTTGTTCGTACTGACGCTCGGCTCCCTAGCGGCAGCTCTCTTTTCTCTCTGCCTGCTCTGCCTTCGCTTCGGCAGGCTTCGAAGCGTCGGAACGCAGCGCCTGCCTCTGCTTCCCTTTTTGTTACTCCCCGCCCTCGGAAGCCTCTTTTTCTTACACGGAGGCCTGTCATGATGCGCTCGTTTTCGAAGCGGCTGTTTTCCAAGCGGCTGCGCGCTTCGCTGACCGTCGAGGCGCTCTATGTCTTTTCTCTTCTCTTTCTCGCTCTCACTGCGGCGACCCGCTTCGTGTACCGCGAACAGGCACGCTGTGTATCCGGCTTTCTCTTGGAAGCGGCGGCCGGAGAGGCCGCCCGAAGCGATGCCCGCTTTGAGACCGCAGCGCTTCAAGCCGAAGCGCTGAAAGAGCGCTATCGACCGCGTCTTGAAACCCTGCTTCCGCTCGGTGACTCTCGCTTTTCCGTCTGGGGAGAGCGAACGCACGGCGGCGCAGAGCTTCTCGCCCCCTCGTTCGAAGCGCGCATCGAACGACAAAACCCGCATCCCGAAGACTCGCTCCGCCTGAAAGCCGAACTACCCACCGAAACCCCCTAGGAGGTAATGCCATGCCGAAACTGCTCCACAGCGCAGCCCGCAGCTTTCTTGCGCTGCCGTGCTCCGAAGATGCCGCGCCTCATTTTGCGCTTCGCATGTTGGAAGAAAATTCTATCCCCGGTTTTCTGCCGCTTCGCCCCTGCGGCGAGAGCGCCGAAAACGAGCTCTGCTATGAGGTGAGCGGGCTGCACTCGCTTTCGGAAGCCTGCCGCGAACAAGCGCTTCGCGCGGCGGAGCTCCGCCACCTGCTCCTCTATCTGCTGCAGGCGCTCTCCCGGCTCCCCGCCTATCTCCTCTCCTCAGACGGCGTCCTGCTCCAAAGTGACTGCGTGTATTTGGAGTCCTTAAGCCGTGCACCTCACTTTCTCTACCACCCGGGGCAGCAGCGTCCGTTTTCGGAGACACTCTCCGCCTTTTTACAGGAGCTCCTTTCCCTGACCGATCAGAGCGATGAAGCGAGCGTGGTACTCGCCTACCGCCTCTATCAGGAAAGCTTGCGGCACCCCCACGCCTTGGATTACTTGGAGCGCATTTTAGGCGCAAGTGAACCGGCTCCGCACAAGGAGGAGCCTCTTATTCCGGAAAACGACTCTTTGGTCTGTGAAATTCGTGAAGTCCAAACCGAAGCGCTCCCACAAAAAAAGAGCGGCGGATTGCTCCGCCGACTCTTTTCTCACAAGGAAGAAGCAGAACCCGCAGCCGAGGATGCCGTCTTCTTGGAGGCACTCCGTGCGCTCTGAGGCTTCTTTGA
>CAJPKN010000108.1 GCA_905370385.1 Stomatobaculum longum | reverse complement strand
TCTCTCCGAAGTTCCTTAATCTCGGCCTTCTTTGCCTTCACAGCCTCCTGAAGCTCCGTGAGCTCTGCGTTTGCTCTCTGCAATCTCTCCGCGACACTCAGTGTCGGCTTATTCTTCGCCCCCTTGGTGCGTGCCATCTTTCTTCCCTCCTCTTATTTATTTCTGCTCTAACTTTGCCTGTGCCTTGTTATCGAAGCGCTCCCGGTCGATAATCGCTCTCTGGTGGGTTCCCTCACCGATCAGTCCGCACTCATCGTGTGCCTCGACACGGAAGGTGAGGATCTTTCCGTTTGCGCTGATCTCCAGAAGTTCCGAATCAAAACTGACCTTCATTCCCTTCGGCGTCGCCGCAACATGGCTCACATTGACCTGCACGCCGACCGTAGACTTTCCTTCGCCGAGCAACTCTTCCACGGAAGATGCCGCGGTATATTCCATATTTGCAATCATCATCGGCGTTGCGAGCACATGCACCGTGCCGCTGCCGACATGAATCGCAAGATCCTTTTCCTCAACCGTAATTTCCCGGTGTCCCTTGATTCCGATGTTCAGCATTTTGCTCTCCTTATTCGGCCTCATAAACCAAGCTTTTATCAAAACAATTCCTTACTAAGTGTTATAGCAAACTCTCTTTTTTCGTGCAAGTATTGTTTTTCAAAAATCGGTATTTATTCCAGCAATAAAATACCCCTGTCCCGCATCACCGCGATATTTTGAATTTCATTGTCACCGCAGTAAAGTTCCCGAAGTTTCGGGAGGGCCGTGAGCGGCGAAATATCCTCGATGCGGTTTCCGCCGATGTCCAAAACTTCCACATTCGGGACGGCACTTGCGAAATTAAGATCCGTAAGCCCGCAGTGAATCAGGCGGAGTTCCCGAAGCGACGTGCAGTAAGAGAGCCGGGACAAAACATCGGAACCGTATTGTTGTTCGCTCCCGTACGGGCTGCTCTGAATCCCTTCGAACCCGATGACGGTCAGGCGTTCCAAAGCGGTATTTTCGCTGTCGGGCAGCGGGTCGATGATAAGCTTCGAATTACTGAAATCCGCCACAACGTTCTTCCCTATAACCTCAATCTCCGTGACCTGCGGAAATGCTTTCAGCGGAAGCGGGCCTTCGTCTCCGACCAGCTTGAGCGTTCTGAGTTTCGGCAGGGCCGAAAGACGCTCGATATTCGTATACCGATACGCGCTGCTTGAGACATTGAGACGCAGACTTTCCAGATTCTCGAGACCGGCAAGCTGTGAAAAATCACTGCCTTCCCCGAAGTGATTCATGTAAATTGTGAGCTTCTTTAGGCTGCGGCAAGCAGCAACGGACGCCATGCTGTCCTCCTCGATTTCCGCTTCCTCAAGCGAAGTCAGCATGCTCAAATCCGGCGGAATCGTCTTTGCCCCCCAGGCACTGTTGGTCAGTCTCAGCTTTCGGAGCGTAGTCAGCGACTGCAGGGCATCCAGATTCTCAAGCGCCGTGCTGTCTCCGATGTCCAATACGCGAAGCGCCGTGAACCCCCGGAGCGGCTCTATGCTGAGCAATTCCCGCGCGTCGTAAATACGCAGTTCCTCAAGTTCGGTGAGCGGGCTCAGCGCATTGAGACTTTTTAACTCGGTGGCACCGACCAGCGTCAGGCTTCTGAGGCCGGTGAGGCCCGAAAGAAAGCGAAAATCCTTGACCGGATTTCCGTCCGCACGGGCAAGAATCTCCATCTCTTTGACCCCCGTCAGTTCCAGGAGATCCTCGTTTCCGTCCGCGCGAAGTTCTGTCGCGAGCAGTTCGAGCTGAGACAGCTGCTTTAAATCGGCAAGCGAGACATCCGCGCCGCGATCGACAATGATCAGCTTTTTGAGATTCGGGAAGTACTTGACCAGTTCTTCGACATCCTCCGCGTCATAGAGGCTCACACCGTTGAGTTCCTCGATTTGTGCCGGATTTGCGACAAAGGCGGCCAGTTCCTTCGGGGTTCGATCGTAGCTGCTTCTCTCCGAGAGATGCAGATATTTTAACTTCGTCAGATTGGCCAGGGTGTGCGCATATTCCTCGGATTCATAGGAAAGGCGAACATCGCCTCCGGTCGCGGTCTCCCCGACATAGAGTCCCTCCAGATTCGGAAAAACCTGGAAGTCTGTCCCATCGATTTCAACCGTCCGCTCGTCGTACACCAGAGGAATGCGCTTCTCGCTGTCATCCGTAAAGCCGACTTTCAGCCATTGCAAACCGCTCAGTTCCCTTTGGAACGAAATCGTCTTGACGCGCGCATAATCCTCTTCCGTAATTGATGCGGGATCCTTCTCGAACGCTTCCGCAAAGAGCCGGGTCAGCACCGGATCATGAAGGCTCGTCTCGTACTTCGGCGCGACCGCCTTTTGCACCTTACGCCCCGTGCGGAAGATGGCGGGCAGGAACAACATGAAAAACACCGAAAGCAAAATAAAAGCAAGCAGGGCGAGGAAGAAGCCCTTCTGCTTCGCCTCGCTTTTTTCGATGTTTCCGAGCGTGACATTGACATTGACGGACTTATCTTTTTCCTCGATGTAGAGCGGCGTCCCGCAAGAAGGGCAGACGCTTTTTCCGCTTTGTTTGATCAAAATACTGTTCCCGCAATGCGGGCATCTTATTTTTGTCGGATTCATTTTCCCCCATCCTTTATTCGATCAGTGCAATTCCCTTATTCTGTAAGATACCGATGTTTTGAATCGTGTTTTCCGTATAGACCAGGCAGCGGAGCGACGGGAGACCCGAGAGCGGCGCGACATCCTCAACGCGATTGTCTGCGATATTGAGGAATTGAAGCGCGGATAGCCCCTCCGCGAACTTGAGATCCGAGAGATTGCAGTGCTCTATGCGCAGCTCCCGGAGCGATGGGCAGTGCGCGAGGAAATCGAGCACTACGCTTCCCTCCTCAAACCCGTCTCGGTAGTCCCCGCGTCTCAGCCCGTCGAAACCATAGACCGAGAAGCTTTCCAGCGCGGGGTTGCCGCCGCTCGTTACCTTGCTCAGGGTGAGCGATCCCGACGGCGTACCGCCGACGATACTCTCTCCGATGATCGTAATTTCTTTGACTTGCGGAAAGTAATCCAAAGAAATCGGATTGCTGTCGCAGCGCAGGGTTACCTTGCTGAGAGACGGCAGCCCCGCGAACACCTCTTGATGCAGGAGCTCCTCCGTCGTGCTTGCGAGATTCAGCCTGAGTTCTTCCAGTCCGGTAAGTCCCGCGAGCGGGGATAAGTCGCTGCCGTCCCCCGTTCGCTCCGCGAGCAGGGTGAGTTTCTTGATACTCCGGCAGTTCGCAATGCTCTCTGCATCCCGCGCGTAGAGTTCAAGCTCCGCAAGAGAAGTGAGCGAACTCAGATCCGGCACTGTCCCGGACGGCGGCCAATCATCATCACAAACACGCAATTTTTCCAGCTTGGTGAGTGCGGGAAGGGCCGCATAGTCCGTGATATCGGTGCAGTCTCCGATATCCAGTACGCGCAGTTCCGTGAGAGCGCGGAGCGGCTCTATGCTGACCACATCGCTTCCGTCAAGAATGCGAAGCTCCCGCAAATTCGTGAGCGCGCTCAGCATGCCAAGGCTCTTGATGTCATGTCCGTCCCGAATGGTGAGGCTTTCAAGCTGTGTGAGACCGGAGAGAAAACGCAGGTCTTTTACGCTCTCTCCCGACTCGACTGCACTGATATCCAGCGCCTTGAGTTGTGTAAGTTGAGGAATGTCCTCATTTCCCTTGAGACGCAGCGTGACTGTGAGACTCTCAAGCTCCTGTAAGTCCTTTAACGCCTCGAGCGAGACTTCGTCATTTCGCCAGCCGACGTGAAGTTCGCGGAGCTTCGGGAAGTTTCTCACCAGTTCCTTGACATCTTCCTGCCGGAAAAAGAAAACCCCGCCCAGTGCTTCGATTGATGCGGGGTCCGCAAACAGCTCCGCAAACTCGGCCGGGCCTCTGCTGTTGCCGACACTCGAGATGTAAAGTCTTTTTAAATGCTTCAGATTGCCGAGGGTATTCGTGTACTCCGACGAGCGAAACGAGAGGTTGACATCGTAGCCGGCATGAGAGGCGGTATCCAGCTCTTCCAGCATGGGGAAGGCCTGAAAATCGGTCCCGTCCAGTTCTATCGTGTCCGTGGTGTTGTGGAGCATGGGGACGCGTGTTTCGCTGCCGTCCGTGAAGCCTACCTCCATCCAAATGAGATAGTCGTTCTCTCTCCGGAAGGCAATGCGCCTTACACTCAGATAGTCCTCCGCCGTAAAATCGGAAAGTTCCTTCTCAAACACTTCCGCAAAGGCTCTGCGAAGCGCCGCATCGTGCACCTCGCTTGCATAGTGATTCTGAACTCTGCTCTCCGTCTGCGTGCGCCCCGTGTTGCCGCGGAGCAGGGACGGAAGGAGAGTCAGACACAGCAGAAGGACAATTGCACCGCCGCCGATGAAGGCCGGAAGATAATTCGGCACTTCGGGCTTGGTTTTTCGCCCCAGGTTTACATTGATTTCAACCTTCTTCTCTTTTTCTTCGACATAGAGCGCAGTCCCGCAAAAGGGACAAGCCACCTTGCCGCTCTGCTTTACCAGTATATTGTTTCCGCAGTGCGGGCAGCGAATTTTCGTCGGATTCATCCTATTCTCCTCATCTGATTGGGACAAACAAGCGGAAGCCCCTAAGTCAAGGCGTACGCACGAAGTCGAACACCGTGTGAACACAGTCCTTCAGGCCGAGTTCCCCGGGTTCCGCGCTCACATGCGTCTCATATTCCTG
>CAJPKN010000107.1 GCA_905370385.1 Stomatobaculum longum | reverse complement strand
TCATGTCTGAACATATGAGCATTTGTTCATGTGTTGAATTCAGAATACCACTTTTTTCGGAAATGTCAAAGAAATTTCTGCTTTGCCCTCACTAATTTTTGTTGTCGAAGAGCGCTTCTGCCTTTGCCCGCAATGCAGCAGCCGCCTCCTGCCGCTTCGCCGCACCAAAGAGCGCCGAAACCACGGCGATGCCGGCCGCTCCGCTCCCGAAAAGCTTCTCAACGTTTTCTTCGTTGATGCCGCCGATTGCGACCACGGGAATCGAAACCGCCTCCGTGATCTCCCGGAAGGCGGAAAGAGAGAGCGGCAGGGCATCCGCCTTGGTCGCTGTCCCGAAGACCGCACCCGCGCCGATATAATCGGCCCCGAGGCGCTCTGCCTCCCTTGCGGCCTCTACGCTTCTCGCCGTGATGCCGAGTATCTTCCCCTCTCCGACCAAAGCCTTAATACTGCCCGCGGGGAGGCTTGTCGTGTCGGCATCTGTGAGCCCAAGCTGCCGCGCCGCCGTGCTGCGAAGATCCGACTGGCCGAGGTGCACGCCGTCCGCCCCGCTTTTCCGAAAGGCATCCAAACTGTCATTCATGATAAAGGGAATGCCCGCCGCGCGGCAGAGTGCCTGCACGCGCTCCCGCTCTTTTCCGAGCGCCGCGCTCTCCTCCCCCTTTTCTCTCCACTGCAGCATGGTGATGCCGCCGTCAAGCAGTTCTTTCACCGCGCCGTAAAGTGTTTCCCCCGCGCGAAGCGAGGCGCGGGAACTCACCGCATAGAGAAGCAGCGCGCGGCGAAGTGCCTCTTTAGTCCACATTCTCGTTTTCATTCCAATCCCCCTCGACCGAGAGCTCGTCCAGCGTATTGCCGTAGGGCGGCAGGCAGCTCTCCATAAACTCCCGAAGCTCCGGCAATTCTCCGGCGAGCCGCTTGAGCTCTGCCTCTATGCTGCGCTTTGCCGTGCGGAACTCCGTGTTGCCCGCGCTCTCTTCTTCGAGGCATTTAATATAGGCCGAGAGCTTATCCGCCGCCTTTACGAGCCTCCAAAGATAGAGTTCTTCCGCGCCGCCCGCTTCCGCCGCGGTGACCACGCCGAGCAGGGGCGCATAAACCTCCGCGAGTTCCTTCGGCAAACGCGCAAGTAAGCTCTCCGTTGCCCTCTCCTCTGCCGCATGGTAAGCCTTTCGAAGCGCTTCGCTCCCGTACTTCACCGGGGTCGGCATATCGCCCGTGATAATCTCGCTCGCATCGTGAAAGAGGCCGATTACCGCCGCCCGGTCTGCGTTTAGCTGCTTTCCGTAGCGCACATTTCCGATTTCACAGAGCGCGTGTGCCAAAATCGCGACCTCGGCCGCATGTTCGCTTAAGTTCTCGCGGCGGCTTGCGCGCATCAGCGCCCAGCGGTCTATGTATTTCATACGCGACAGAGCCGCAAAAAACGTAACTGCCATCTTGACTCCTCTCTTACTGAATGACCGAACGCTAAAAATTTCTCAAAAAGAGGCGCCCCTTCGGGCGCCTCTCGCGATTTACTCTGCCAGCTCCTCGAGCTGCGTCAGCAGTTCATCAAAGTACTTCATTGCGTCCTCAACCGGCTTCTCGGTCGAGAGATCCACACCCGCAATCTTCAGGATGCTGACCGGATCGTCCGTGCAACCTGCGGAGAGGAAGCGGATGTAATCCTTGAGTGCGGGCTCTCCCTCGGTCAGGATGCGCTTTGCGACCGCAACCGAAGCCGCAAAACTCGTCGCGTACTGGTAGCAGTAGAAGTTCATGTACATGTGCGGCACGCGGCTCCACTCCTCGCCGATCAGCGGGTCGGATACCATAGCCGAACCGTAGTACTCCTTGTTCAGGCGGAGATAGAGCTCGGAAAGCGTATCCGCCGTGATCGGCACACCCGTCTCCGACATCCGATTGCTCTCGATTTCGAACTCCTCAAGCATGGCCTGGCGGAACAGCGTTCCCTTGAAGCTGTCAAGCAGGTGGTTGATGAGATACGCCTTCTCCTCGCGGGACTCCGCCTTACCGATCAGGTAGTGGTTCAACAGGACCTCGTTGGTAATCGAAGCGACCTCCGCGACAAACATCTTGTACTGCGCGTCAAAGAAGTCGTGACTGTGGTCGGAGTGCCAGAAGTGCATTGCGTGACCCAACTCATGCGCGAGCACAAAGGCGTCCTCAAAGGTATTGTTAAAGTTCATCAGGACAAAGGGATGCGTTGCATAGACCGAGTTGCAGTATGCGCCGACACGCTTACCCTCGTTCTCGGCCGCATCGATCCAGCGGTTCTCAAACGCCTCGCGGAGCAGCTCAAGGTAGTGCTCGCCGAGTGGTGCAAGACCCTCGAGCAACATCTCCTTTGCCTCCTCGTAAGTCACGCTGCGCTCGTAGTCCTTTAACATGTTCGCGTAGATATCGTACATGTGGAGCTCATCCACGCCGAGCATCTTCTTTCTGAGCGCCATATAGCGGTGGAAGGGCCCGATGTTCTTGTGGACGCTGGAGAGCAGGCGCTCGCATACCTGCGGGGACACATTGTCTCTGCCGACCGCCGCCTCAAAGGAGCTCTTATACCCTCTCGCCTTCGCAAAGAAGTAGAGCTGCTTCATCTGCGCATCGTAGATCGAAGCAATGGTGTTGCGGAAACTCTTATAGGTTCCGTAGTACTGTTCAAAGACTTCCTTGCGGAACTCGCGGTTCGTAGAAGCCTCGAGCAGCGTAAATCTGCCGTTTGTAATCTGTACGTCCTCGTCGCCGTTCTTGACCGTCGGGAACTTCATGTCCGCATTCTGGAGCATCGAGAAACTCTGGTAGGGTGCGAGCGCCATGATGTTTGCCGCCGCAAGCAGCTTCTCCTCGCTCTTATTCAGAGTGTGCGGCGCAAGACGAATCGCATCGTCAATCGTAATCTTGAACGCGCGGAGCGACGGGCAGCTCTCATAGTAGGCGTTCATCTTATCCTCGCCGAGAGCCAACACTTCCGGCTCAATGAAAGCTGTCTTCTCGAGAATCTTTACATCCGCACTCTGTGCTTTCTGTAAGAGCGCAAGGTTGTCCGCGTTTCCGGTGTCCACGTCGCTCCGCATCATCGCATAGCCGAAGAAGCGGTAGTCTGTCTTCTTGCACTCCTGATAGAGCTCGTAGACCTTTAAGAGCACCTCCGCGCCGTCGCCGAGCTTGCCTTCGTAACCCGCGATTTCATCCGCCAATGCGAGGCCGCGCTTTACATCGTCCTCAAAGGCCTGTAAATCCGGGTAGACATCCTCCAGCTTCCAGGTTTGTTCCACCGCAACCTCACTTCTCTTGGGCAGCTTCTGTTCCATAGGATCCTCTCCTTTCGAAGTCCGTTGTTATCTTCTGTATTATCGTACCAAAAATAAACTGCTTTGTGAATCTGTTTTGGGCGTTCTTCACAAGGCAAGACTTAGTTTTGCCTATATGAAAATTTTAACCTTAATATTGTCAAACTATGGTATAGTAAGGCAGAAAGGAGATATGCCAATGAATAAAAATCGCTTGTTTATCCTGATTTCCTCTGCTGCTGCCATCCTCGGGAGTCTGCTCCCCTGGGCAACCGTCTCCGCGGGTATCTTCGGCTCCATGAGTGTGCGCGGTACCGAAGGCGACGGAACCTTCATCATCATACTCGCAATCGTCGCCATAGTCCTCAGCTGCCTGAAAGACTATAAGACAGCGCTTCCGAAGAACTTTGCGACCGGCATCTTTGCAATCGGTGCTGTGCAGAGTGTCATCATGCTCCTGAATCTCATCAACATCGGACGCATGCTCGGCTCCCAGGGTGCGGAGCTCAAAGCCTACGGTGTTGCGGTACACATCGGCTTCGGCTTCGTCCTTGTGTTGCTTGCAGCCGTTGCCACCGCCGTCTTCGGCGCCATGGCACTCTCCGGCGGCAAGCTCTCGAAGGACACGCTGAACGAGGTCATGGATGCGAGCAAAAATCTATCCAAGACCGTCGCACAGGCAACCACAACCGCCGTGAAATCCGCTTCCGAAGAAATCAATAAGCAGAGCGAGAAGATGAAGGAAGCCAAGGAAGCTAAGGCCGCAACCGAAGCTGCCGCGTCCGCTGCAAACACTGCGGAAAATGCCGCTAACGAAACGGTCGATACCGCAACCGCTGCGCCGGAAAACGTTGAGACCGTCGTTGCCGAAGCCGCTCCGGAAAGCGTTGCGAGCGAAAGCGAAACTTCCGACAACACCGAAAACAAGGGAGATGCGACCGTCTGACACTGCACTGCAAATATCCCCGGTTCCCTTATGGGCGCCGGGGATTTTCTTTTTCGTTCGATACAGAAAGGCATTACAAACAGAAAAGATTTGCGCCTCCTCGGATTTACGCTATCATAGACCTAAGGAAGGACGGAAAATAAAACACCGTCCTTCGTCAATGATAAGCTCCGGGGCTTTTGCCCCGCAGAAAGGACAGGCATGAAATACCAATCCGTCAACGAATTCTCCCACTTCTCCTTTTCCGACTGCGTGCTCACGGAGATGAGCGCAAACCCCGCGGGCGTTCAGCTGACGCTTGAGGCGCTGATAGTCCTCCCGGAAAACTCTCAAAACACCAACTTCACCGCGAGCTATGCGGGCACGGTTCAGCTGCGCCTACTCGGCGGACAGTTCACCGAGAGCGTCAAAGAGGGATATCAGTACCGAGACGCGAACGATGTGCTCCTGGAATCCGTCCCGGACACCCTGCTCTCCCCGGCGGAAGTCACCGCGCTGCTCCCCGAGCTCCGCGACGTGTATCTCTTCCAGATTCTCAGCGAAAC